>JBCKBY010000013.1:0-34389 GCA_038910715.1 Gaiellaceae bacterium | reverse complement strand
TCGGCGACCGCGCGCGTCAAGGCTTCGTCCGCCCGCGTGAGCCACGAAGCATCAGCTGTCTCGCGATACAGCTGCTGGTACCCGAGTCCAAGCAGCGCGAGCGTGCGCGCATCGTCTGGACGAGCAGCAACCGCGCTTTCGAGCCGCCGGACGACGGCGCTGCTCGAACCCGCCGAGAACTGTGCCACGAGTTGTGTGAGGTCCTCCCGATCGACAGCGCGAGCCGTCGCGTCGCTGCCGCGCACGCCCCCTCCGAGCATCGCCGCTAGAGCGCCGACCAGCGCGGCGAGACCGAATGCGATGCGGCGCCTCACTCCCGTTGTTCGCGCATCGGCCCGGGTTGGTTCGGACCGCGACAAAGGCGGCCCTGAAGCCGCCCTTGTCTGCATCCGACTGGTGACTTAGTGAGGCGTCGCTAGATATGGGAACGAAGCACGAAACGCGCGATCGTTCTTCGAGACGCAGTCGGTCTTGACCGTGCTCTCCGTGATCAAGCCGAGCTCGGCGTCGATCACGTCGTCGGCAAGACGGCGGCCGTTGAGGAAACCGTCGGACTTCGCCGTATCGAAAGTGAGGATGTCGGGCAGGAGCACGTCCGCGAGATCCGAGATCTGCTTCGCGTCGTCCGACTTGTCGTCACCTGCGGCGTCGTTCAGCGAGAACAGCACCTGCAGCGAGTCCACGACCTCGGCGCGCCAGAGCGCCTTGTCGTTCTTCGGCTGCGTGGCGTTGAACTTGCTCTTCCCAGATGGCTCGCTGCTCTCGAACGGGTTCTGCGGGATGAACACCGTGTTGATCGCCGGCCGGCCCATGCGGTCGATCTGCTTCGCACCGACCGTGGTCGCCGACCAAACGCCGATCTGCGACGAGTCGCCGCGGAGAAGCGAGGAGGGCAGCTCGAGGACGACCGCGGACACGTTCTTCCCGGCGAAGAAGTCCGCCCGCGGCGACGTACAACCGAGGAACGACTCCCCCGCTTCCTTCGAGAGGATGTTGATGTACCCGTCGAGGTCGAAGAAAAACGGATCGTCACGGAGCCCTGCGTAGGCCCGGACCGCACCTTGCCGGTCGATGGAGACCGACTTGCCGGCGCTCGTCTTGCCCTTCAGCAGCCGCTCGCCGTTCCGCGTCACTGTCAGGCTCTGCACGCCGGCTTTGTTCGCCTTCCCGAACGAGATCCCGATATCGACCTCGGAGACAGCGTCCCCGTCGTTGTCGATCCGGAACCAGTAGTTGGCGGCCTTCGTCTTGGAGACGTTGGGCACGCCGCTCGCGAACACCGGGCGCTTGCCCGGCGCCGTCAGCCCGTTCACGTTCATCGCGAGCACGGTATTCCCGTTGCGGGCGCGCCAGGCGTAGACGTCGGTGAGGTCGAGCTGGAAGTTGCCACCGGGCGGGGTGAGGCCCGGGGCGTCGACGTGGTCGGCGGCTGCAGACGGGCGCGGCCCCCCTGTGACCACTGCGGCGAGGGCAGCGGCGGCGAGTGCCGTGGCCGCCAGCGCCGCGAGGATCGCACGTTTCATGCGTCACTCCTTCGGTCGTTGACGTCGCGTTTTCGCAGATCCCGCTGATCCGGTTCGATGGCCTTCGAATCGAACCGGCGCGACCTCCTGGACGAAACACGGCAATGGAGGCTCTAGCGTCCGCCGTGTTAGCGTTGCCCAGGTCGCAAGTTCGCTTCGCTATGCGGAAGCAATACGCCCACCTCTCGGACGAAGCACTCGTAGCGCTCGTCGCGCGCGGCGACGAGGCTGCCCTGGCCGAACTCTACGACCGCGTCGGACGGATCGCTTTCGGCCTCGCCTTCCGTGTGCTCCGAGACGAGCGGCATGCTGAAGACGCGGTGCAGGAAGCATTCCTCGGGGTCTGGCCGACGGCGGCGTCGTTCAGAGCGGAACGCGCGAAAGCGAGCACATGGATCCTCACGCTCGTCCATCGACGCGCCGTTGATCTCGTGCGCCGCGAGGAGCGGCGACGCGCCGAGCAGCTGTCCGACGAGCTGGCTCTCGGCGGCGACGCCGAAGCGACGGAGGAAGCTGCCTGGCTCCGCTTCGAGCGCGAGCGCGTGCAGTCGGCGCTGAAGCAGCTTCCCGACACGCAGCGCGAAGCGACCGAGCTCGCGTACTACGGGGGCTTTTCGCAATCGGAGCTCGCAGAAAGGCTCGGCGTGCCCCTGGGTACGATCAAGAGCAGGATGTTCGCGGGGCTTGCGCGCCTGCGCGAGCTTCTCGACGACTCCACACAGGAAGGGTCATGGAAGCCGGAATTCACGAGCTGACCGCGGGCTACGCGCTCGACGCGCTGGATCCGGAGGAGCGTCGCGCGTTCGAGGCGCACCTTCCCGGCTGCGAGCGTTGTCAGCAAGAGCTCGCGGCCTTCTGGGAGACGACCGAAGCCCTAGCCGTGGCCGCGTCGGGACCCGAGCCGAGCCAGGAGCTGCGTGAACGCATCCTCGCCGACGTTCGGGCCGAGCCCCAGGTCGTCGTCCCCTTCGAGCCGCGCAGGCGACAGGCCCTCTCTGTCCTCGCGGCGGCCGCGGCGATCGCAGCAGTCGTCGCAATCGGGATAGGGCTGTGGGCGACGAGCCTGTCGAACGAGCTCGACGACACGCGGGCGGCGCTCGAGCGCGAGCGTGCGGTCGCAGGCATTCTCGCCGACCCAGCCGCGCGAACGGTGGGCCTCCAAGGAGAGGGCGAAGGACGACTCGTCGTAGCGCCTGACGGAAAGGCAGTTCTCGTCATGAACGAACTCGACCCGGCTCCGGCGGGAAAGACCTACGAGCTGTGGATCGTTCCCCACGGGGGAGCCGCTAAGCGCGCAGGCCTGTTCCCCGGTGGCGACGGCTCCGACGTCGTCACAGTCGACGGTGTCGTCGAAAGCGGTGAGATCGTCGCGGTGACGATCGAGAAGGCGGGCGGCGTCGACACTCCCACGACTAAGCCGATCGTCGCCTCAATGCCGGTGTAGGGCCTGTGCTGAACGCTTCCTTTGCGGGGAATTCGCGCGAGCAGGGCTAGACTTGGCTCCCTTGCGGGTGCGGAGAGAGAAGGGGACGCCGCGACCGCGGCGCCGGGTACGCAAGCGACGTCTTGCTGCGTTGCTGTGCGTACTCCTTGTCCTCGCGACCTTGGCGTTCACGTTCGGTCTCGTGCGCGCCGTCGCAAGCGAGGTCCCCTCCCTCGATCCCGCGACGCAGCACGCGGACGTCGACACCGTCGTCTATGCGTCGAACGGCCGCTCGGTCCTTGCAGTGCTCCGCGGTGAGGAGAGTCGCGTCCTCGTCGGCACCATTGACATCGCTCCGATCATGCGCCAGGCGATCGTTTCCGTCGAGGACCAGCGCTTCTTCGAGCACAACGGGATCGATCTCAAAGGTGTAGCTCGCGCCCTGTGGCAGGACGTCCAGAAGCAGGAGATCGTCGAAGGGGGCTCGACGATCACGCAGCAGTTCGTCAAGAACGCCTACATCCGAAACGAACGCACCCTCGCGCGAAAGGTGCGTGAGGCGGCTCTCGCGTGGCAGCTCGAGCAGAAGTGGACGAAGGACCGGATCCTCACCTCGTATCTCAACACCATCTACTTCGGGAACGGCGCGTACGGCATCCAGCAGGCGGCCCGCGCCTACTTCAAGAAGAGCGCGAAGGAGCTCGGGCTCGCGGAGGCCGCCCTGCTCGCCGGTATCCCTGCGGACCCGTCTCTGTACGACCCCACGACCAACCCGAGCAACGCCGAGGCGCGGAGGAAGCACGTGCTCGGGATGATGCTCGAGCAGGGGAAGATAACCCGCTCGGACTTCGTAAGGGCCAACGCCGCTCCCCTGCCATTGCCCGACGAGATTCGCCTGCCCGGTACACAAGGCCCCGCTCCCTACTTCCTCAACTACGTCAAGGACGAGCTTGTGGCGAAGTACGGCGCCGGACGGGTGTTCGGCGGAGGGCTGAAGGTCACGAGCACGATCGACCTCGATCTCCAGCTGCAGGCGCGGACGGCGATCGAGGAGGTTCTGCGAAACCCGGAAGGCCCCGCCGCAGCGCTGGTTGCGATCGATCCGCGCACGGGTGCGGTGAAGGCGATGTTCGGGGGGCGCAACTTTCGCGAGAGCCAGTTCAACCTTGCCGCTCAGGCCGAACGGCAGCCGGGCTCGGCGTTCAAGCCGATCGTTCTCGCGACGGCGATGCAGGCGGGAATCTCCCCACTCACGGAGATCGAGTCGAAGAAGGTCTCGATCGACGCTGGCGACCGCATCTGGACGGTGACGAACTACGACCACACGTACCTCGGCAGGGTCAACCTCGGGAGCGCTCTGGTGTCGTCCGACAACTCCGTGTATGCGCAGCTGACCGATCTCGTCGGGCCGAAGGCGATCGTCAAGACTGCGCACGATCTCGGAATCCGAAGCCCGCTCGACCCGTACTTCTCGATCGGTCTCGGCTCGGTCGCGGTGAATCCCCTCGAGATGGCACGGGCCTACGCAACGTTCGCCAACGAAGGACGGCGAGTCGACGGCTCGCTGTTCGGCGACCGTCCACGGGTCGTCGAGCAGGTCGAGCGGATTCGAACCGGTCGCGTCGAGGAGAACGCGCCGATCCCGCACCAGGTTCTCGAGGAGGGCGAGGCCGAGCTCCTTACGAACATCCTCGAAGACGTCGTGCAGGGAGGAACGGGGACACGCGCGGCGATCCCGGGCCGAAGAGTGGCCGGGAAGACCGGTACGACCGACAACTACGGTGACGCCTGGTTCGTCGGGTACACGCCGGAGCTCGCCGTCGCGGTCTGGGTTGGCTATCCGGATCGGCTTCGGCCCATGACCACCGAGTTCGGAGGCAGGCCCGTGACCGGCGGAACGCTGCCCGCGCAGATCTGGAAGGCGTTCGTCGAGAGGGTGGAGCCGGACGAGGACCTGAGCTTCGATTCGCCGCCGTATCTCGGCGTGGCCTCTACGTGGGTCGTCAAGCGTGGCGGCGAGTGGCAGCTCGACAACGGCTATTGCCGCGGATCGCGGCTTCTCGTGTACTTCTCCGGCCGGAGTCCGAAGAAGCAGGCCGACTGCAAGCCGAACGAGGTCGCGGTCCCGCTGGTGGTCGGACTGACAGCGGAGGGCGCGGCCGCGCGCCTCGCCGATCAGCCGCTCGGGGTGAATGTCGTGTATGCGCCTGGGAAGCCCGGCAGGTTGCCTGGAATCGTCGTGAGCCAGGACCCGCGAGCTGGTGGGCTTTCCGCGCACGATACGGTGACGATCTGGGTCTCGAAGGCACGCTATGGGTTGCTTCCGAACTTCGTCGGTTCGAGCCTGGAGGACGTGCAGCGCGAGGTGGAACGTTTGAAACTGCGAGCCCGCGTCGTCACCGCTCCCGGACATATGGGAGCAGTTCTCCGCCAGACCCCGCGACCAGGCGTCGCCGTTGCGCCCGGACTCCGCGTCAAGCTCGTGGTCGGGGACGGCTCACGAACGAAGACCCGTTGAGCGAGTAGCGCCAGAGTCGATCGACGCCGCGTGTGATCCCCACACGCGTCCCGGCGACGACGTCTACGTGACCCCCTGGTGAGAGCTCGAACGGGGGGCAGCCGAGCGGGAGACCGTCGTGCTCGCCGGTCAGGCCGAGGGCCTGGGTGAGCCGCCCCGGCCCCGCGCAGAGGAGTCTTGGATCGTCCAGCCGGCGACGCGCCTGCATTCGGTCGACTCCGCATGTTGGCTCGAGGGCTCGGAGCAGAACCGCAGCACCGACACCATCGTCCGCACACACGAGGTTCGCACACCAGTGGATCCCATACGAGCGGTACACGTAGAGCCGGGCCGGCGGGCCGAACATCGTTGCGTTGCGCGGGGTCCTTCCTCCGTAGGAGTGACTGGCCGGATCGTCTGGTGCATACGCTTCTGTCTCTACGATCACGCCTCCGACACCGTCGACGAGGAATGTCCAGCCGATGAGTGCGGGCGCGACATCGCTCGGGTCGCGCGCGAAAAACTCGCGACCCGCCGTGATCAGAACAGCGGCTCGGCCTCGGCGGGCCGCGCGGTCGCCTCGAGCAGACGCCGTGCGCGGCGCCCGAGGTCAGCGAGGTCGACGCGACCCTCGTCGGCTGCGGACGCCAGTCGCTCCGCAAGGTCGATCGCGCCGTCGAGGAGCGCGGAGTCGCCGCCTTCGTGACCCATCTCGTGAAGGATCGTGCGCTCGGTTCGCGAGGCGACGAGCGCTTCTGCAACGCCGTCGACCCACACGCGCGTTCGGCGCCCGCCTCCGCGCTCGTCCCCGACGAGGGGCTCGAGCGCGTAGATCTTGTCCGCTCGCGCGTACTTCCCGAATCCGAGAAAGACCATCTTGGAGCTCGTCATGCCGCGGAGTATGACGTCGACTTCGTCTCCCTGAGCAGAGCCAGCGTGGCCAGCGCGGCGAGCGCGACGATCACGAGCCAGATGGGCCTGGCGCCGGGCAGGAGGGCCGACGGGATGCCGACGTCGGTCCATCCGCGCTTCACGACCTGTTCATGCCAGAAGTCCTGTGCGCAGTTGACTGCGCCATACGCGAGCATCAGTCCGAGATACCCGGAAACGGCTATCCGCAGCCAACCCTGCGGTACGCGCATGCGAGATAGGAGAAGGGCCGTGACGAAGAGGAACGCACCGTCGGTGCCGTGATGGTGACCGAGATGCACCGCGGCTATCTCGCGCCCATCGCTCTCTCGGCCCAGTTCCTCGCCCATGAAGAAATCGCCCGGGAAGTGGAACCCGAGCTCGGCGGTCACCCAGGGCAGCGACACAAGCAATACGACGACCGCGGCGATGACGCGTGGCTGATCTCCCGGGAGCCGTGGCGCGTACGACGCCCCGACTCGATTCGTGGCTGCCGCAGTGAGCCCAACAGCGATGAGTACGCCGAGCGCGGGTATGGCGTTCACCCAGCGCGCGTCGAGGTCGCTCTGCTCGACGAACCACGGGATAGTCGCGCAGAGCGCTATCGCGGGCGCCGCCGCCAACCACGCCGCCCGTGGCAGCGCGGCGACTGCCAGGAGCGCGAGGGCGATCGCGACGAGCGCGATCGGGAAGTTCAGAAGCATAACGCTGCGGCTGAGACCACCGGCGAGCCCTTCACGGGAGACGTTGTAAGTGTCGGCCGGGTCAATCCGGCTGTAGGTGACGAGAACTGCGAGCGTCATTGCGCCCCAGATGGCCCAGGCGGTCAGTGCCTCACCCTGGCCGGAGCGCCTCACGAGCGAAGGGCTGCCGCGAGAGACGCGGCCACGTACTCCTGATCGTCCTGGTCGAGCCGCGCGTGAAAAGGAAGAGCGAGGGTGCGTGCGCTCATCTCCTCCGCCACCGGGCAGAGGCCAACCCGAAAGCCGAAACGCTGCTGCATGTACGGCTGGAGATGGATGCACGGGAGGTAACGCGCCGTCTGAATGCCGTGGGCATCGAGCTGCGAGATGACGGCTTCCCGATCGGTCCCAGACGGGAGCACGACGACATAGACGAACCAGGAGCGCTCGTGATCTGCATCGTCAGAGCAAGGAAGCTCGAGGCCCGGAATCTCGCTCAACAGCTCGGAATACCGCGTTGCGACGGTTGAACGGCTCGTGAGAATCTCGTCGAGCTTTTCGAGCTGCCCGAGACCGATGGCAGCGCGAACGTCGTCGAGGCGGTAGTTGAACCCGAGCCGTGCGTGCTCGAGCCAGCCACCCGAGTCCGCGCGCCCTTGGTTTCGCAGACTCTTGACCAGGCGCCACTCTTCTTCGGAGTGCGTGGTCACCATTCCGCCCTCCCCCGTCGTCATCTGCTTGTTCGGGTAGAAGGCGAAGACCGCCGGTGGACCTTGCGACCCGAGCGGCCGCTCCTTGTAGCGTGCCCCGAGCGCTTCGCATGCGTCCTCGATGAGCGCAATCCCTCGTGCGTCGCAGAGCTCGCGCAGAGGATCGAGCTCGCAGGGATAGCCGTAGATGTCGACGGCGATCACAGCGCGAGTGCGGTCCGTGATCGCCGTCTCGACTGCTGCAGGATCGAGATTGAGCGTTCGCCGGTCGACGTCCGCGAAGACGGGCGTCGCACCCTCGTAGATGGCGCAATTCGCGGAGGCGACGAAGGAGTACGGGGAGGTGACGACCTCGTCCCCCGGCTGGACACCCGCCGTGATGCAGAGCAGATGAAGACCGGCCGTGCCGCTCGAGACGGCCGCGGCGTATGGCGCGTCGACAGCGGCCGCGAACTCCTCCTCGAAGCGGTCGATCGTCGGCCCGAGCGAGAGTCGGCCCGACCTGAGGACCTCGGTGACGAGCTCCTCTTCCCGCTCGTCGAGCCACGGGCTCGAGAGCGAGACAGTTCTCGAGACCGCCACTGCTACGCGGTGGAGGGCGACATCTCGACCACGTCGAGCCACTGACCCCAACGCTCGCTTCGGCCATGAACCGTGTCGAGGTATGCGTTCTGCAGCTCTCGTGTCACCGGCCCGACCCCGATCTCGCGGTCGTCGACCGATCGCACGGGCGCGACTTCCGTCGCGGTGCCGACCATGAATACCTCGTCCGCGAGATAGAGGTCGGTGCGAATGAGCAGGGTCTCCTCTACGGGATAGCCGAGATCCTGGGCGATCTGGATCACGCTGTCTCGCGTGATCCCGGGCAGAATCGACATCGCGAGCGGTGGCGTTCGGAGGACACCGTCCTTGACCACGAAGATGTTCTCGCCCGGACCGTCGGCGACGTAGCCATCGTGAGAGAGCATGATTGCCTCGTCGTATCCCGCGCGCCTCGCCTCGGTCGTCGCGAGCATCGAGTTGAGGTAGATCCCGGTCGCCTTCGCTACATGCGGGATCACATTCGGCCCGACTCGCTCCCAGCTCGAGATCTTCGCCGTGATGCCGGTGTTTTGGCCGTCTTCCCCGAGGTAGGCACCCCAGGGAAAGCTGATGATCACAACGTCTACAGAATTCCCGCTCGTAGCAACGCCGAGCTCGCCGTAGCCGTAGAACGCCAGAGGCCGGAGGTAGCAGGATGTGAGCCCGTTCGCCGCAATCAGCTCGTGGGCGGCGGAGCGGATCTCCTCGAGCGTGTAGGGGAGATCCATATAGAGCACCTTGGCGGAGTTCTCGAGGCGTACGAGATGGTCTTGGAGGCGGAAGACGGCCGGGCCCTTGGGTGTCTCGTAGCAACGGATGCCCTCGAACACGCCCGAGCCGTAGTGGAGTCCGTGGCTCGCGACGTGGATCTTCGCGTCGGCCCAGTCGACGAGCTCGCCGTTCATCCAGATCTTCTCGGTCGCCTGCATCGCGTCAGCTCTCCTTTTGTGTCGACGAATCGTAGGTTGGGTCGGTGACGACGTCCATCGGCTTGGCTCGTGCGAGCCGGCCGAGCTCGACCGGCGCCAGTCCGACCATGTGGCGCGACGATCCCGCCCCCGCCCAAACGAGCGGGTGCTGCAGAAGCGAGCGGTCCATGAGCACGGTTTCGATCTTCGCCAGCGGGAAGGGAGCAACGGCGCCTGGTCCGAATCCCGTCGTGGCCTCGACCTCCTTCGCGGTAGCGACTCGAGCCGACTCGGCTCCGACGGCGCGCGCGACCTTTACGGGATCGCCACGGCGATCACCTGGGACGAGCGCAACGACGGGCTTGTCGCCGCACATGAGGACGAGTGACTTGACGATTTGATCCAGACCGCACCCAACCGCGGCCGCCGCGTCTGCGGCAGTCGGAGTCCCGTCGGGAAACTCCTGAATCCGCGCCTCGGCTCCGGAATCGCGGAGGAAGGAGGACACTCGTTCGACCGGCTCCGGCCAGGTCGCCACCACAGGCAGAAGCCTACCCCACCCGGCTCGCCATCGCGCATGACGGCGGTCGTTCATGCGCTCATCGCGGACGAGCCGTCGCGCTCTCCCGCGATGCCGACTGAGAACATGCATCGTGCTCCGCGCTTGAATTTCGGCTTGCCGTGATGGACGCTTCCCGGGTGATCTGCCCAGCGTGTGGCCAGGAAAGCCCGACCGCGTTCCGCTTCTGCGGCACTTGTGGCGCGCCGCTGCCAGCGGAGTCATTGCCCGACGTACGCAAGACCGTAACGATCGTCTTCTGCGACCTTGTCGGCTCGACGTCGCTTGGCGAGCGCACCGACCCGGAGGTTCTGCGCGAGCTGATGACCCGCTACCACGCCGAGCTCCGCGCGATCCTCGAGCGCCACGGGGGTACGGTCGAGAAGTTCGTGGGCGATGCGGCGATGGCGATCTTCGGGCTGCCGCAGGTTCACGAGGACGACGCGCTCCGAGCCGTGCGCGCAGCGGTCGAGATGCGCGACGCCGTCGCGACTCTCGGGCTCGAGGTGCGGATCGGCGTCAACACTGGCGAGGTCGTCGCGGGCACGGGCGAGACGCTCGCCACAGGGGACGCTGTCAACGTCGCCGCCCGGCTCGAGCAGGCCGCCGGAACTGGCGAAGTCCTGATCGGCTCGGCGACCGAGCGTCTCGTGCGTGACGCGGTCCGCACGGAGGTGGTCGAGCCGCTCGCGCTGAAAGGAAAGCGCGAGCCGGTACCGGCGTTCCGCATGCTCGAGCTGCTTGACGAGGTACCCGCGTTCACACGTCGCATCGACGCGCCGTTCGTCGGACGCGAGAACGAGATCGAGCAGCTCGAGCGCGCGCTCGCCGCGGCCGTCGAGGCACGGACGCCGCAGCTGGTGACGATCGCCGGCCCGCCGGGCATCGGGAAGTCGCGACTGGCGCGCGAGCTGCTCGGTCGCGCCGAGGCACGCGTCATAGTCGGTCGCTGCCTTTCCTATGGGGAGGGCATCACGTACTGGCCGCTGTCTGAGATCGTGTCGCAGCTCGGCGACGTGGAAGCAGCGCTGGACGGCTCGATCGACGCCGGGCTCGCGACGACCCGTATCGGCGCTGCCCTCGGGTCCGTGGAGACAACCGCCTCTCCGGATGAGATCGCGTGGGGTTTCCGCAAGCTGTTCGAAGCGCTCGCAGCGACGAGGCCGCTCATCGTCGTCTTCGACGACATCCACTGGGCCGAGCCGACGCTGCTCGATCTGATCGAGTACGTTGCCGCGTTCGCGCAGGACGTCCCACTCTTCGTCCTGTGCACGGCTCGGCCCGACCTCTTCGAGCAGCGGCCGACCTGGACGGCCCCGAAGCCCAACGCGACGCTGCTCACGCTCGACCCGCTCGCCGACTCCGACAGCGAGTCACTCGTGACACGACTCGGCGACGTGCCCGCCGCGATGCGGGAGCGAATCGTCGAGGTGGCCGAGGGTAATCCGCTCTTCGTGGAGCAGCTCGTCGCCATGCAGGCCGAGAGCGGGAACGGTGAGCTCGACGTGCCGCCGACGCTGCAGGCTCTCCTCGCAGCGCGCATCGACCGGCTCACGGAGCCGGAGCGCGCGGTCGTCGAGCGTGGCTCTATCGAGGGGCGACTCTTCCACCGCGGAGCGGTCGCCGCGCTTCTCCCCGAGCCGGAACGTCCGCAGGTCGGGGCGCACCTGCTCACACTCGTGCGCAAGGAGCTGATCCGGCCCGACCGGGCGACCCTGCCCGGCGACGACGGTTTTCGCTTCGGCCACATTCTCATCCGCGATGCGGCATACGAGGCGATCCCCAAACGGCAGCGAGCCGCGCTGCATGAGCGCTACGCCGACTGGTTCGCAGCGAGGCTCGGCGATGACGCGCCCGACGAGATCGTCGGCTACCACTTCGAGCAAACCTACCGCTACGGCGCCGAGCTCGGAGAGGCCGACCCGGCGGTCGGCAGTCGTGGCGCAGAACGTCTGGCAGCCGCCGCGCGCGCCGCCACGGCGCGGCAGGACGTCGCTGCCGCGGTGAACCTGCTCGGACGCGCGGTCGAGCTCGTCCCCGGCGACGCCGCACACGCCGTGCTCTGGGTCCACCTCGGCGAGGCGCTGAAGGAAGCCGACGAGCTGACACGGGCTCGAGCTGCGCTCGAGGAGGGCGTGGCGCTCGCACGCGAGGCCGGAGATGGCCATGCCGAATGGCTCGGACGGGTCTCGCTCGCGCTCGTCCATGCCCTGCAGGATCCCGAGGGTGCGCCCGAACGCCTTCTCGAGGTGGGTACATCCGCGATCGCGGCACGCGAAGCCGCCGAGGACCACGAGGTGCTCGGCTCGGCATGGGCTCGCGTCGCGAGCGCCCACAATCGTCGCGGGGAGAGGAGCGAGTACTTGCAGGCGCTCGAGCACGCGCTGTATCACGCCCGGCAGGCGGAAAGCCTCGCGCTTGAGGTCACCCTCGTGGTGATGCGGGCCCCGGATTTCATCTGGGGGCCGGGCCGCGTCGACGAGGGACTGCGGTACGCCGACGAGATCGACGAGCGACTGGGGCACGTTCCGGGCATGCAGCAGTTCGCGCTCCACCTCCGCGCTCACATGCAGGCGCGGCTCGGCGAGTTCGACGGTGCGCTCGAGGCGATGAGCGAGTACCGGCGGCGCATGCGCGAGCTCGGCAAGGAGAGGGAATACGTGACCACCGCAGCTTGCGTCTGGGACGTCTGCCTCTGGTCCGGGGACTGGCAGCACGGCGAGGCTGCGCTGCATGAAGCCTACGAGCTCCTGGAGCAAAGCGGGAACAGGGTTCTTCTCTCAATCATTGCTATCGATCTCGCCGAGGCCGTCACTCGACAAGGCAGGCTCGACGAGGCGGAGCGGCTGTGCGAGGTCGGCGAGGAGCTCAGCGCGAGCGATGACGTCGAAATCGAGAAACGCCTGTCGGTGCTGCGAGCGCGAACGCACGCGGCGCGCGGCGATCTCACCCGTGCTGAGACGTACGCGCGGCGGGCCGTGGAGCTGTCAGCCGGAACCGACTACCTCGAGCGGGCCGCGGACGCGTGGCTCGCGCTGGCCGAGGTCATGCGTGCGAAGGGCGTTGCAGAGGAGCAGTCGGCCGCGGCGGAGGCTCTTAGGCTGTACGAGCTAAAGGGCAACGTCGTCGGCGCAGGCTGGGCGCGGACATTCCTCGAGGACGCAGGTACGCGCTCGGGAGCTCAGTAGGCAAAGGGGACGAGGCGGTAGCGGGTGCGTGCGCAGTAGTCCGCGTACGCCGGGTACCGCGCCACCAGGAAGCGCTCCTCGACGCGTGACTTCAGCGCCCAGAGAACGGCAAGCGCAGCTGTCCCGGCGAGTGCCCACGGCGAGAGCGTGAGCGAGATGCCCGCGAAGACGAGGATCCCGCCCGAGTAGATCGGGTGCCGGACGACGGCAAACGGCCCCGCCTCGACAAGCCATGCAGCAGCAGCAGCCGGACGCGGGAACGGCGTGAGCCCGGAGCCGAGCGCGCCGCCGAACAGAAGAAGCGCTCCCGCGCCCTTGAGCCACCAGCGCGCGGAGTCGGGCCACCCGGGCCCGGCCACGCCGAGGACGAGGATCGCAGCCATGAGCGCGAACTGGAGCACGACCCAGCCGCCGCCCCGCTCACCCAGCCGCGGGACCTCAACCAAGAGCGATGAACCGCGCCTCGTCGAACCCCGAAGCGGTTACCAGCTCGACGAGCTCGGGTGGCGCGGGCGAGTCGATGGAGAAGACCATGAGCGCCTTTCCTCCCTCCGTCGTCCGGGAGACCGCCATATTTGCGATGTTCACGCCCGCGTCGCCGAACATCGTTCCGACCTTCCCGATCACACCGGGAACGTCGTCGTAGACGAGAAACGCCATCCGCGGTGCAAGCTCGATGTCAATCGCGAATCCGAGCGCTCCCGCAAGGAAGAGCCGGTGCTCGGGGCCAACGGTCGTCCCGGAGACCTCGAGCTCGCTCCCGCCTGCGGCTACGACCACTCGAACCAGATTCGTGTAGTGCCGTGATGAGCCGAACCGCTGCTCGGACACCTCGATCCCGCGCTCCGCCGCGATGACGGGTGCGTTCACGACGTTCACCACCTCGTCGACCTGGCCCTGGAACGCACCGTTGAGCGCAGCGACGGTGAGGAGGCGTGTGTCGTGCTCCGAGAGCGGTCCGTGGACAGCTACGACGACGCTTGCCGGCCAACCACTGACGAGCGCCATGGCCAGTCGCCCGAGCTTCGCTGCGAGCGGGATGAACGGCCCGAGAGCCTCGAGGTCACCGTGCTCGACAGCCGGGATGTTTACGGCGTTCTGCACGATCTGGCCGTCGAGCGCGGCCACGACCTGCTCGGCGATCATCAACCCCGCGCGATCTTGCGCTTCGGTCGTCGAGCCGGCCAGATGCGGCGTGGTGACAACCTGGTCGAGAGTGAGGAGCGGACCGGAGTACGGCTCCGTCTCGAACACGTCGAGCGCGGCACCCGCCACCTTCCCGGATCGGAGCGCATCCAGAAGCGCTGCCTCGTCGACGAGCCCGCCGCGGGCTGCGTTGACGATCCGCACGCCGTCGCGCATCTGCGCGAATGCTTCTGCGTCGAGGAGGTGGCGCGTCTGATCGTTCAGCGGGAGGTGCAGTGTGATGACGTCAGCTGCGGCGTATACGTCGTCGAGGTTCGCCACGGGCTCCACGCCCAACTCGCGGAACCGCTCCGGGGCGACGAACGGGTCGTAGGCGATGACCCTCATCCCGAGCCCGAGCCCGCGGCGGGCGACCTGACGGCCAATACGCCCGAGCCCGAGCACGCCGAGGGTCTTTCCCGTGAGCTCGACGCCCGCGAACCGCTCCCGGGCCCACGTGCCCGAAGTCAGCGCAGCCTGCGCCTGCGGCACGTTCCGGGCAAGCGCGAAGAGCAAGGCGATGGTGTGCTCGGCCGCGGAGATCACCGTGGACTCTGCGGTGTTCGCCACCACGATGCCACGCCGGGTCGCCGCGTCCACGTCGATGTTGTCGAGTCCGACGCCTGCTCGGCCGATGACCTTCAGCCGCTCTGCCTGCTCGATCAGTGCCGCGTCGAGCTTCGTCGCCGAACGCACCACGATCGCGTCGAAGTCTCCGATGATCGAGGCGAGATCCGATTCGAAGTCCTCGACAACCGAGAATCGATTACGCAGCAACTCGAGCCCAGGTGCGGCGATCTGCTCCCGAACGAGGACTCTCGGCCGGTTCTCGTCAGACACGCGCAGTTTCGCGGTACGCCTCGAGCGCGCGGGCGACCGCCGCTCCGCGCTCGATGTCCGCGCCACCCTCGACCAGGAGCACCTCGACGGCAGCCAGGACGGTGGTGATGTCGAACACGTCGTAGTAGCCGATGTGGCCGATCCGAAACAGCTTCGGACCGAGCTCGCCGTGGCCGCCGGCGACCGTGATCCCGAAGCGGTCGCGCAGTGCACGGACGAGCTCGCGGGCGTCGACACCTTCCGGTGTCAGGATCGCCGTCACGATTGCCGATCGCTCTTCGTCTGGCGAGAAGAGCCCCAGTCCCATCGCTTTCGCTCCCTCACGACACGCCCGGCCGAGCGCGGCGTGGCGTGCAAACGCAGTGTCGAGACTCTCGTCGAGCAGCATGCCAAGGGCGACGTCGAGCGCGGCGACGATGGTAACCGCCGGTGTGAACGGTGTCGACCCGGTCTCGAGTGACGCGCGCATGCGCTCCCAGTCCAAGTAGAACCGCGGTAGCCCTGCATCCCGCGAGCGCTCCCACGCCGCATCCGAAACCGTCACGACGGAGAGCCCGGGCGGAGTCATCAGCGCCTTCTGCGAGCCGGCGACGACGACGTCGAGCCCCCAGGCGTCCGTCTCCAGAGGAACGGCACCGAGGCTCGATACGGCGTCTACGACGACAAGCGCTCCCGCCTCTCGCGCAGCCTGGGCGAGCGCTTGGACGTCAGAGACGACGCCGGTTGAGGTCTCCGAGTGAACGACGAACGCGACCTTCGCACCCGTCTCGTCGAGGCGTGCACGAACGTCGTCAGCGCGCGGTGTCTCTCCCCACGCATACCGAAGCTCGTGAACGTCGGTCCCGTATGCTCGGGCGAGAGCTGCCCAACGCTCGCCGAACTCGCCCGCCATGACAGCGAGCACGCGCTCACCCGGGGACATCAGGTTGACGACGGCCGACTCGAACGCCGCCGAGCCCGATGCCGTGAAGAGCAGAACGTCGGTCTCTGTCCTGCACACCTCCTGCAGCCGCGCAAGCGCGCGAAGCATGACGGCGCGGAATTCGGGGCCGCGGTGGTGGAGCACCGGCTGCGCTCCGGCAGCGAGCACCTCGGGCGGGACCGGCGTCGGCCCCGGCGCCATCAAGTACCGCTTCCCGGCCACCTCGTGAGACTACCGCCGCAGTTCGACAGCGCAGAGCATGGACGCCAAGTTACAAGTTCTCACAAGGTCTCGAAGGCGCCCGGAACTGCTGCGTCACCGGAGGTTGGAGCCGGATTCGGAATCCTTGTAACAACTTGTAACTTGCGCGGTTTGGCCGCGACGCCCGCTCTGGGTGATTCTGGGAGCCGCGAGCGTCGGCGTCAGCGCGGGCGATGGCCCGAGAAGGACATGAGCTGCTGGAACGTGGGTCGGTTCGACCAGCGCATCGTGTCGGAGAGAACGCCAGACGTGAATCGAATCCGCTCCGCCGTCGCGTCGGCGCGCCACGACGATGGCGCCGGACCTTGTTTCGTCTCGAGCTCCGCGGCCGCCGCGTCGAGTGCCGTCCAGAGCGCGTCGCGGCAGGTCGCGAGCACCCCGGCGCCGCAGTAACGCCGCGAGTACGGGGCGCGAACCTCGCGGCCGAGAAGTGTCCTCAGATCCTTCTCGACGTACCCGTACCACCCCGAGATGTACGCGGACCCTCCTGGACCGGCATCGTCGCTTCGTCCGTGCAGCCGAGCGAGCTCGTCGACGAGAGGCCCGAGCACAGGGCTCATCACCGCGTCCGCGAGCCGAGGCCAGGCGGCATCCATCACCGCGGCACCGGGATCGTCGATCTTCCCGTCCAACTCGCGGTCGAGTCGGCTCGACCCTGCGGCGCGCCAGCTGTCGAGAAGCGCGGCCGCCGCTTCCGCGCGAGCGCTCGGCCCGGGAGCTGTACGCAAGACATCGCGGATCACCGGCCACACGCGCAGAGCTCGCAGATCCTGCGTTGCGGCCTTGTTCATTGCCGCCGTCACACTCACCAGCGAGTGCTTCTTTCGCCCCGCGACAGCCGCCGTCAGGAGATCGACGCGGTGGACCGAGCCGTACGCGAAGTTGGAGTCGGCCGCACCGACGTCCGCAGCAGGCTTGTTGTTCCAGTTCAGGATCACGCCTGACTTGGGGTTGATCCCACGCGCATGCCCCGCGAACGGGAGGAAGCCGCGCCAGTCGTAGTCGCCGATGCCGAGCGTAGGCAAGGCCGGGTCTGTCCCGGCCGCCCGCATCGGCAACCGCCCGCTCGAGAAGAGCGCGATGTCCCGCTCGTCCGTATAGAACCAGTTGAAGCTGAACTCGACCGCTCCCATCGTCTTCAGGAATGACTGCGCCGAGGTCACGGCTCCCGTGTTGAGCTCGTAGAACGCCCGCGTACTCAACAGCTCGCGACCTCTCGTCGAGCGCTGTAGCGAAACCGCGACCCGCTTGCCACTCACTGTTGCGTACCCAACCACCGGGCCGTGCGCAGTCTCGTAGTACGCGACCGGCTGGTCCGGGGAACCTTGTGCCTTCAGCGTCCCGACGAAGAACCGCCGCATTGGCTCACACTGGCCTCGGTAGAGGTACTGGCGATCGCCTTCGCAGAGCGTCTCGACGAAGAGATCGAGATTGTCCGCTTGCGAAGAGGTCGCGCTCCACGCGAAGTCGGGCCCGCGACCGACCAACACGAGAGGAACGCCAGGGAACACAGCTCCCCGCACGGCGAAGCCAGCTCCCGAGAGCTCCATCTCGGCGAAGAACTCCGGAAAGAAGTATCCGACCTGAGGCCCGGCGACGAAGAGAGGGTGACCAGTCTCCGAGCGTTTGGCGCCGACGAGGAGCGCGTTGGACGCCACCGCCGGTGCCTCGAGCGGCGCGCCCGTGAAGCTCCCATGGTCGAGCACAGCACTCCCTGGAGAGCTCTCCGGCGGAAGCTGGTGCGGAAACCGCCCAGGGAGGCTGACGGGCGCGTCGGAGTCGTTCGCCTCACGGAGGTCCGCGAAGACGCGGCGAGCATCGGCCGCGCCAAGTCGCTCCTCGAGGGCGTCGAGGAACGTCGCGTTGTGAGCTTCCTGCCCACCGTTTGTCCCGAATCGAGCCGCGATGAGCGCGGCTGACGCGACAACGTCGTTGGCCGTGAAGGGCGTCGCCGGGATCCCCTTCGACCGGTAGTAGCCGTTGATCCCGGACGCATACGCGTTGATCAGCGTAAGCACCTTGCGACCGATCGCACCTTGGGAACGCACCGCGTCGAGCTGGTTCGCGAGGAACGCCTCGGCTTCGGCGCTCGGGACAAAGCTCTTCCCCGAAAGAGCAAGCGCGATCGGGTCGAGTCCCGGAACGTCGAGCGCCGCGGCCCGTGCGGGGCCCCTGATGAGCTGCAGCAGGAGGCCTCGGTCCGCTGCGGTCACCCACCCCGCTCCATACGCGACATCGGCCTGCGTCTTCCCGTTGACTTGCGCGACGCCGAAACGGTCGCGAACGATCGTGAGACCGGGTCGGGGCCGCTCGCGCTTCTGCGCCTCACCTGGAGCGAGGGCGAGCGGAGCGGGCTTGAAGAAGCGACGGATGTCACGCGCAGTGACGCTGCCAACGAGCGGCGTCAGCGCGTCGTAGAGCTTCGCCTGATCGGTCGTGTTGCGGTCGAACGCGAGGCTTCCGTTCTCGCCGGGCGGGAGGATCGTCCATGCCGCGGATGCGTAGTCCACCTTTGGAGCCGCGTCGAGTGGGGCGAGGACGAGCGCGAGCGCAGCGACCACGGTCGCAAGCAACGCAGCGACAGGTCGGTACACGCGCGAGATCCTACCTGGGGGCTACGCAATACAGTCCGTCCCCGTGGACGCGCTCCTAGCCTTCGCTGCGGCCCTACTATCTCTGCGCCTCTCGGGCGATCTCCTCGGCCGGTTTCGAGATCGGCGCGCTCCCGAGCTCGCCGCCTGGGCAGCCGCGCTTGCCGCCTATGCAGTGGCAGCGGGGGCTCTCTGCTGGGGTGCGGCGGCCGGTTGGAGCGACGCCGCATTTCGGGTCTACTATCTCGGCGGCGGACTGCTTACAGCCGCGCTCCTCGGCGCAGGATCGCTCCTGCTCGTGGGCCGGCGCTGGATCGCGCCCGTGGCGCTCGTCTACGCAGGGCTCGTGACAGGAATCGCACTCGCCGTGCCCCTGCACGGGAACATCTCCGGGACTGCGATCCCGGAAGCACAGGACGTCCTCGATCTCTGGCCCGCCCGTGTTGCGGCCATCGCAGGGAACTCGCTCGGAACGCTCGCTGTGGCAGTCGTCGCCCTGAGCACGTTCCGCGCCCGCCCGCTCGGAAACGCCCTGATCCTCGCCGGCGTCGGAGTCGCAGCGGTCGGGAGCGGGCTTGCCGGCCTGGGCGTCGGCGCCATGGCGCCTGCGATCGCGGTAGCTGCCGTGCTTCTCTACGCCGGCTTCGTTGCTCCTACGAAGTCGGCGACTCCTCGTCACTGAGGCGCTGCAACCGCTCGTGCCGCTCACGACGAGCGTGTCGCTCGCGAATCCACACCGCTCCGAAGAGAAGAATCACTGCGAGCGCGATCAAGGTCTCGACGACCGCTCCGGCAACACCACCGTGCGCAACTAACCCTGCGAGAGCAGCCACAACCCTCCGACGGTGTACAGCACCATCAGCGCAAGTATCGGGTATTGCGACCGAAGAGCCGCTCGAGAATCGTCGAACAGCGCAACCGCCCTGTCGTGCGCGATCGCGAGCCCGGCGACGTGCCCCACCACGAGCGCCGCAACCTGCACGTACCAGACGGTCTCCGGCGACACGATTGCGAGGTTCGGCGCGAAGTCGACCGTCCCGAAGAGATCCCAGCCCTTGCCGAACGGATCTGAGATGAGCGTGAAGATGAACTGTCCTTGGATCATGAAGAGCGAGAAGTAGTGAGCGACCAGATAGGCCGCGGCGATCGGGACGAGAGGGAGCACGAAATCGGGCACGAGTGAGCGTTCGACATTCACGAGGGCACGCGCCGACCACACGGCCGCGAGGTACGTCACCACGACCCCGGCGACGAACGCAGCGAGCCCTGCGACGTTGACGAAAGTCGTCGCGAGATCGACAACCCGCACCGACGACCCGGCGAGATCTGCACGCACGTTGCCCACGAGGTTCTGCCACGTGCTGGTTCGCGCGAAGCCGTCGAAGCTGGTGGACCCGAGCATCACGGCGATGACCGCGAGCGTGCCTCGGGCGTGCTCCGCCCCGCCGAGCCCCGTGAACGGCCAGCGAATCACGACCCGCCCTTCCCGGACGGCGAACGGCGCAATTCGAGCCAGAAGGCCGAACGCGACGGCGAACCCCTCGCCATACCGCGTCCACGCATCGCGCCCGTAGACCGCCATTCCCGCAAGGGCCCAGTAGGAGTAGAGAGCGATCGCAATCCCGACCGTTCTCGGGAATGCCGGTCTCGGATGGGCAAGCTCGAGGGCTACGAACGCGAACAGCGCCCCCACAGCGGGATATCGCCCCCACCGCCCTGACCACTCGAGTACGGGCCGCGCCTCGCGCCCACCCCGCTCGAGCACCCACACGGTCGCGTTCGCGATTGCTCGCCAGGGGCTGAGCACGCTCCAGACGTTGCCGAGCGTCACCGACAGGAGCGGGATGCCGAGCCAGAAGATGACGTAGACGAAGGTCGGGGAGAAGTTGAGGAGCTCGATGGTCGTGCCGAAGAGCGCGGTCGCAAGGGTGAGACACAGCAGTCCAACTGCGACTGTTTGCAACACCAGCCGCAGCGCCCGCGAGAGCACGAGCGCGCTCAGCCCGGGAAGCAGCCTCCCTCCCGCGTGCGACTCGAGCAGGGGCCGGCGCCAGAGCGCGCCGAGCAGGATGAAGGAGGCGACGAGGACGATCGCGGCGGTCGTGAAGAAGTAAGACTCGGGAACCGGGAGGTCGCGGACCCCTCCAATCCCATGGGCGAGCGGGATCACGGTTGGACGGTCAGGTCCGCGATCTGGACGCCGTTGTCTTCGAGCTCCACCTCGAACCGACCCGGCAGCGTGGCCTCGAAGGCGAGTCGAGCGGTGCCGCCGGCGGCCACGTCCCGTGAGACGTCGTAGCCGTGAAGGTGGATCTCGTCCGCGACGTCGGACTCAACGACGAGCACGACGTTGTCACCCTTGTCCACCGACTCGCGCACGATCCCGCCCTTCGGCGCGCCGTTCACGACCACGATGCGTACGATCCTCGGCCCGTACCCGGTCGACTCAGTGGTCGTCTGGGTCGTCGTGGTCTCGATGGTCGTCGTTGTCTCGCCGTCACCGCCTCCCCCACACGACGCGAGCCCGAATCCTCCGATGAAGAGCGCGCTCACCGCGAGGACGACCGCAATGCGCCGGCTCCGATCCACGGGCGCACAGTATCGGGAGCCCTGATGCCGTCGTCTGGCTAGCCGTTACGAAGCGTGGCCCGCGCGAGGGTCGCTTGAAGAAGATCGAAGTGTGGGTTGATGCGCAAGGCCTTAGTGAGGAGACGACGCGCCTCGGCGATTCGCCCCTGCGCGCTGGCGATCATCCCCGCGTGGTAGTAGAGCTTGGGATCGCGCGTGCCCAGCGAGAGCGCCCGCACGATGAGTCGCTGCGCCTGGCCGTGCATCCCGTTCTTGTATGACGCCCAGGCCGCAGCGTCGTAGCCGTAGATGTCCTTTCGGACTCGGAGCTCAGCCAGCGCCAGCCTAAGCGCCTCATTCAAGCGCAAGTCGTGATCGGAGTAGAAGTTGGCGAGTTGGCGGTTGTAGACCTGACGGTTGATCTTGGCGAGCTTCGCGATTAACTCGACCGTTTCGTACTGCTCACGGGCTTCATTTGTCCGCCCCGTCGCGGCGTAGACGTCGCCGAGAGCGGCGAGAAAGTCGGGGTGCGGCACGATCTCGATCGCGCGCCGATAGAGGGTGATCGCCGCGTGGCGATCACCCTGGGCGGCCCTGGCCCTGGCCAGCCCGGCGAGGGCCAGCGGATAGTCGTCGAAGAGGCGGAGGGCCGACCGATAGTGCGACTCGGCCAAGTCGATTCGCCCTGCCCTGAAGGACAGCTCCCCGATCTGGTACGTGTACCAGGCTAGGCTCTCCCCGTAGTCGCCCGACTCTTGCGCAAGCGTGGCGGCCCGGCCCATGAGTGTGAGCGCCTGCTCCGTGTGTCCGTGGAGATCGGCCAAGAACGCGAGGCGGCTGTACGCCGCCGGGTTGGCCCCGAAAGCGAGAAGTCTGTTGTAGGCGGCCCGCGCCCTCTCGCACTGGCCGAGCGCCAGATTCGCGTCGCCAAGGGTCGCAAGCGCCTGGAGGCCGCGAGGGTCGTCGACGAGCGGCCGCGCGACGACGAGGGCCTTGCCGAATCGATGGAGCGAGAAGAGCACGGTCGACAACGACGCCGCCGCCTGCACGTACTCAGGGTTCACGCGGAGCGCCTGGCGGAGCGCCTCCTCCGCGCGCAGGTAGTAGCCGACATCACTCGTCTCGCGCGCTTTGCGGGCGTACGCATGGCCGAGGTACGTCAAGTCGATGTACGCGCTCGCGTTGCCGGCAACTCGTTTCGACCAGAAGCCGATCTGTAGGTCAGCGTCGGGTACGTCGGAGCGAGAGACTGCCGTGGAGTCTTCACTCGCGGCGAGATGTCGCGGCTCGAGTTCAGCTCCGGCTCGGCTCGAGGCGACCAGGTACGCGACGCCGTACGCGGCCCCGACGAACCCGACGGCGACAGCGGCTATGAACGAAAGGAGTCTGAGCTTGGTCATGAGAATTGTCCGAGTGCGATCTACGGGGCGGCCTGGGGGCCACCCCGTAGATCGGATCGATCGAGACCTTCTAGTTCAGCGTCGGCGTCCCCAGGTACGGGAACCCGGCCAGGAAGGTTGAGTCGTTGGCGACGCAGTCGGTCGTAATCGCCCCATTCGTGATGAGGCCGAGCTCGGCGTCGATCACGTCGTCGGCGAGGTTCCGGCCGTTGAGGAACCCCGTATCGTTCGACAGGTCAACCGTCAGGATGTCCGGCAGCAGGATGTCTGCCAGGGCGTTCGCGTTGGCGCCGTTACCGAGAGCCACGAGCGAGTTCACGATCTCGCCCCGCCAGAGCGCCTGATCCTGGTCTGGTGTCGTCCGGTTGAACTGGTCCTCGAGGTTTCCGTCGGCCGTGGAGCCGGCCTCGAAGGGGTTCGGCGGGATGAACACGGTGAGGATCGCCGGCCTGCCCATGCGGTCGATCTGTCGGCCGCCGACAACCGTCCGTCCCCACACGCCCACAGGGCCGGCGTCGATCCAGGCGGTCGGCACCTCGACGACGATGGCGGACGTGTTCAGACCCAGGAAGAAGTCGCTCACGGCCACCCCTCCCATCGCCCCGCAGAACGTGGCTCCGCGGTTGAAGTTCGCCAGGTCGAAGAAGAACGGGTCGTCACGGAGACCCGCGAACGAACCCACGCCGTCGTTCGCCGCGATCTGGTCGGTCTTCCCCTTGGCGATGAGCGTGCTGTCATCTCCCACGATCCAGTGAACCGTGTAGCTCTGCTCCCCGTTGTGGGGCCCGGAGAACTGCGTCCGAACGGTGATGTCCGGCAGCGCGTTGCCGTTCGTGTCGATCAGCAACTCGTACTTCGCTCCCTGGCGGAACGTCGTGCCGCTGATCACGCCCGCGGCCGGGTTCACCGTCATGGCGAGCACGGTCTTGTCCCGGTCCTGCGGCGATCCCGGATGAAACACGTAGACGTCGTTGATGTCGATCCGACCGTCCTTCTTCACGGCCGGGGCATCGAGGTGGTCTGCACTGAACGCGGGGATCGTCACCAGCGCAGCGATCGCTGCGACGGCAAGGAGCCCGAGCACCTCGATGCGGAGGAGCCTTCGTACCTGTCTCGTTCGCACCTTCCGTCCTCCTTCTCTCCGTTCGTCCCTTTTGCGCCGGTCACGACTTCATTACGCCCAAGCCTCCTTTTGGCTCGACTTCCACCGGCTGCGGCTTGTTCGCCCGCTAGAGCCCATCGGTTCGCCTGGGGGCATCGAGCGAGCGTGGCCCGTAGCTGGCGGTAATGCGGGTCTTCGCATACGTTCCCCCCAGCGCAGGGATCTGCAAGGAGGACGCCATGGAGCGCGAGCAATACGTGGTCTGGATCACGACCCGGAAGATCAAGCCCGGCGCGTACGAGGACTTCCGCCGCGCCTGGCGGCCGCGAGAGTTCCCGGAGGGGATGCTGCGCGCGTACGAGTGCTTCTCGGAGGAGCGCAGCGAGGTCGTCGGTATTTCGACGTGGGAGTCGCTCGAGGCACGTGAGCGCTACCGGCTGTCGGACGTCGAGGCCGCGCGGCAGCAGGCGATGGCGCCGTTCGTCGAGGCCGAGAGCTCCGGCCTCTACGTCGGCCGCGAGCTGAAGATGCCGGGGGAGAGCTAGGCCTCGAGCTTCGCGCGGACGAGCTCGCTGACTACGCGGGCGTTGGCTTTGCCCTGCGTCTCCTTCATCACCTCGCCGACGAAGAAGCCGAGCAGACCCTCTTTGCCGCCCCGGTAGGCCTCGACCTGGCCGGGATTCGCCGCGAGGATCGCATCCACGATCGGCTCGAGCTCCGCGGTGTCCGACACCGCCTCCTGCGCGAGGTAGGAATCGGCGGTGAAGCCGGGGTCGCCCACCTTCGCGATCGCTTCGTCGAAAGCGGCGCGCGGGATGCGCTCACGAGCCTCGACGAGCCGCGCCAACTCTGCCGGCTCCACGGCATCGATCTCGACGTCTGCTCCGACGACGGTGTTCGCGATGACGTTCGCAGCGGCGACCGCATCGGCCCCGGCCGCGACCGTGTCCTCCCAGAGTCGATCGAGCCCGCCGGTGACCAGCACCGTCGCCCGGTCGAGGTCGAGAGCCGCTTCGATCCGCCGGATTCGCGTGGCCGGTAACTCGGGCAACTCCGAGCGAAGCCGCTCGACGAGCTCGCCAGAGGGCTCAACCGGAACGAGATCCGGCTCGGGGAAGTAGCGGTAGTCGTCCGCCTCCTCCTTGGTCCTGCGCGCGGTCAACGTTCCGGTCGCCGCATCGAAGTCATACGTCTCCTGACGCACGTCGCCACCTGACTCCCACACGCCGATCTGGCGCTCGACCTCAGCCTCGATTCCGCGGGCGATGAAATTGAACGAGTTCATGTTCTTGATCTCGGTACGTGTGCGCAGCTCGTCGGAGCCGGATGGACGCACGGAGACGTTCGCATCGACGCGCAGCGTCCCCTTCTCCATCTCCGCGTCCGAGATCCCGAGCTCGACGATCGTCTGCCGCAGCAGCTGCAGAAACCGCTTCGCCTCGTCCGCCGAGCGGATGTCCGGTGCCGTGACGACCTCGACGAGCGGCGTCCCACCTCGGTTGTAGTCCACGAGCGAGATGTCGGCTCCGCCGATCCGCCCGGAGTGGCCACCGACGTGCACGGTCTTCGCCGCATCCTCCTCGAGGTGGGCGCGCACGATCCCGATCACACGGTCGCCATTTGCAGTCGGCAGTAGCACACTGCCGTTAATGCAATACGGAAGATCATATTGAGAAATCTGATAGCCCTTCGGCAGATCGGGATAGAAGTAGTTCTTGCGTGAGAAGACCGCCCGGCCGGCGATCTCGCAGCCGAACGCGAGCCCGAGCAGCACGGTCCACTCGATCGCTTGGCGATTCATGACCGGTAGCGCTCCCGGGAACCCGAGGCACACCGGACAGGTCTGCGTGTTCTCCCCCGCCCCGAATCCGGCCCGGCAGCGGCAGAACATCTTGGTCTGCGTCTTCAGCTGAACGTGGATCTCGAGACCAATGACGGGCTCCCAGGTCACGAGCGCCACCTCAACGGAACCGTGTCGAAGCCGATCGCCCGCTCCAGCGCGTGCCCCGCGCGAAACAGCGTGTTCTCGCCAAACTGTGGCCCGAGCAGCTGAAGCCCCACTGGGAGATCGTCCGAAAGGCCGCATGGGATGGAGAGCCCTGGGAGGCCGGCCAGGCAGGACGGGATCGTCAGGAGATCGCACGCGTACATGGCAAGCGGGTCGGAGGCCTTGTCGCCGAGAGGGAAAGCAACGGTCGGCGACGTCGGCGTCGCGATGACGTCGAACGTGGCGAGTGCTTCGCGATGTTCGCGGATGAGCAGCGTGCGCACCTTCTGCGCCTGGCCGTAGAACGCATCGAAGTAACCGGCCGAGAGCGCGTACGTGCCGAGCATGATGCGCCGCTTGGGCTCGGCCCCGAATCCTTCGTCACGAGTTCGATCGACCATCTCGCGGTAGGCCGCAGCCTCCGTACGCGGCCCGTAGCGCACGCCGTCGTAACGCGCCAGGTTGGACGACGCTTCCGCCGGGGCGATGAGGTAGTAGCAGGGCATCCCATAGCGGTACGAGGTCGGGAGGTCGCACTCACCTACTTCGGCGCCGAGCTCTCGCGCCAGCTCCAGTGAGCGCTCGAACGCCCTGCGCACGCCGGGCTCGATCGCGTCGAGCGCCTCGATCTGCTTCGGCACGCCGATGCGCAAGCCGTCGATCCGTTCCGCATCCGGAAGCCGCACGGGCTCCGGGAGCTCGACCGTCGTGGAGTCGTTCGGGTCGCGGCCCGCGATGATCGAGTAGAGAAGGGCGACGTCGCGCACGGTCTTCGCTACTGGCCCGACCTGGTCGAGGCTGGACGCGAACGCGACGACGCCGTAGCGCGACACCGTCCCGTACGTCGGTCGAAGCCCGACGTTTCCGCACAGAGCCGACGGCTGCTTGATCGAGCCGCCGGTGTCGGAGCCGAGCCCCCACGGGGCGAGCCCCGCTGAGACCGCGGCCGCGGTACCCCCGCCCGACCCGCCGGGAACGAGCTTGGGATCCCACGGGTTGTGCGACGGTCCCCAGGCCGAGTTCTCGGTCGAGGAGCCCATCGCGAACTCGTCGGTGTTCGTCTTGCCGAGAAGGGTCAGCCCGGCCGCCTTGCAGCGCGCCGCGACCGTCGCGTCGAACACGGGGGTGTAGCCGGAGAGAATCTTCGAACCAGCCGTCGTCTCGACACCCTTCGTCGAGATGACGTCCTTGAGCGCGATCGGGATGCTCGCGCCCTCAGCCGTCTCGACGGTGCGCAGGTACGCGTGCAGCTCCCCGTCTCGCTCACCGATGGCGTCCAGATACGCAGCGTGGAGCTCGCTCGGCGAAATCTCCTTTCCCTCCAGGAGAGCGACCGCATCTTCAGCCGTGAGCCGCAGCGTGTCGACGACCGGAGCCATCACGCAGTAGGCGGCACGCGGAACAGGTCGCCCTCGCGCGCGGGTGCGTTTGCGAAGACATCTTCGAGGGAGAGCGAATCGTGCGGCTCATCCTCGTCCCAGACGTTCACGAGGTCGAGCGGGTGCGACGTGGGCGGCACGTCGGCGAGATCGAGCTCGGCGACGATGCCGACGGCATCGAGGATCGCGTCGAGCTCCACGGTAAGCCGCTCGACCTCGTCCTCGGTCAGCGCGAGCCGTGCGAGTCGCGCGACGTGAAGCACCTCTTCTCGGGATATCGCCATAGATACGGAGTAGGAGCCAGGTTGAAACCTGGCACCTACGCTCCTTTCATCCTTTCAAACGGGCGGGCTCCCTTTCGGGAGCCCGCCGCTACAACGATGTGCGTCCGGTCAGCTCGCAGCTGCCGAGACGTTCGCGGCCTGGGCGCCCTTGGGACCCTGGACGACCTCGAACTCCACACGCTGGCCTTCGGTGAGGGTCTTGAAGCCGTCCATCGTGATCGCGGAGAAGTGGACGAAGACGTCGTCCCCACCCTCGCGCTCGATGAAGCCGAAGCCCTTCTCGTTCGAAAACCACTTGACGGTGCCCTGCTCCACGTACGTCCTCCTACAACTATGACGCCGGCCTGTGTTGACCGACGCCGATGGCTTGAACGCGCGAACCGTAGCGCCTAGGAACCAGGCAATGCAACTCTGGACCGGCGATGTTGCGAAGCCGTCAACGTGTTGCGCAGAAGCATGGCGATCGTCATTGGTCCCACGCCGCCCGGAACCGGGGTCATGAGGCCAGCCACGTCGAACACCGCCGGATCGACGTCACCGACGAGTCCGGCCTCTGTGCGATTGACGCCGACGTCGATAACCGTCGCTCCCGGCTTCACCATCTCGGGCGTGACGATCCCCGGACGACCGACCGCGGCGACGAGAACGTCGGCTCTGCGCGTGTGCTCCGCAAGGTTCGCCGTGCGCGAGTGGCAGATCGTCACCGTCGCGTGCTCTGCAAGTAGGAGCATCGCCATGGGCTTTCCTACGATCTCGCTCCGTCCAATGACGACTGCCTCCTTCCCTTTGAGCTCGACGCCGTGCTCAGCGAGCATCGCCATCACCCCCGAGGGCGTCGCAGGAACGAGGAACGGCTCGCCGAGGAAGAGGAGCCCTGCGTTCGAGGGATGGAATCCGTCGACGTCCTTCGCCGGATCGACCGAGCGAAGAACCTTCGGTTCGTCCATGTGCTCAGGTAGCGGGAGCTGGACGAGGATCCCGTCGACGTCGTCGTCGGCGTTCAGCTCCGCGATGAGATCGAGGATTTCGCTCTCTGGCGTGTTGGCCGGGAAGCGGTGGTCGCGCGAGTCGATGCCGGCCTCGTGCGACGCCTTGTGCTTGCTCCCGACGTAGACATGAGAAGCGGGATCGTCCCCGACGAGGATCGTCGCGAGGCAGACGGGCTCCCCAAATGCTTTTACGTCCTCGGCTACCTGTGCGCGAACCTTCGCGGCAAGCGCCTTGCCGTCGATCCGAACAGCGGTCATCGAGCGCGAACCCTACTCACACATACGCAGGCGGAAGTAGGCGTAGGCCGACCGTGCGGCCGGGCTACAGTGGTCTCGATCGCTGCCTACCGAACGAGGCCGCTTCGGAGCAGCTTCAGGTTTGCCCCTTTGAGCGCGAGCTTCTTGCTGACCTGTGACTTCGAGGCAACGCCCGAGACCTGCACCGTCGCGGCAAGGCTCGACACCTGTGCCGTCGCCGCCGCGCCCACCTGTTGCGACGTCGCAGCGGCGCCCACTCCCTGAACGATCGAGGCCGCGCTCGCGGTCTGTGCGACGGCAGCCTGACCAGCCGGAGCGAGGATCGCGGCGCTCGCGACAGCAATCGCCAGAGCTCCGCGCAAACCGTGCGCCTCGACCTCGGGGTCGCCGAGGAGGTCGGCTATTGCGTCTCCGTCGAGCGCGAGGGCGATCTCGTCCCCGGCCGAGCGCCGAAGCATCTCCTCGAGATCCGCGGAGGCGAGGTCGAGTGTCAGGCGCGCTGTGTCCTCCCCCTCGCCGAGCCCGAGCTCGAACCAGAGCCGAGTCGACTCGTCAGCGTTCAGTGCCGCCTCGAGCTCGCTGCGGGCGAGCACTGCAGTGATCGGGCTCCGGCCCTCGAACGTCCCGTACTCCACGAGGGTGGCGGTTGTCGTCAGCTCCTGCATGATCACTCCTCCAGTCGAAACGTCCGGCGACAGAACCACGCCGCTCACTTACAAGACCGGGAACGCGCCTCTCATCTTCCCAGCCGACACGCAAGAGTCAAGGCGCCTGCCGAACCGCCCTGCATCTGCTATCAATGGCGATGACCGGACGGGGACCGGGAAGGGAGGGGGCATGACGGTCTTGCTCACGCGCATGCACGTCGCGGCGCTTTGTCTCGGCGGGGCACTGCGCCGGTATTGGAAGCGCATTGCGGTCGGAGCCTTGTGTGGGTGACTTCTGTCGACGGTACTCGGGGCATTCGCGCTCGTCGGGCTCGAAGTGCACGGCTCGATCTCAGCGGAAACCTCGCCGCTCCTGGGTGCCGCACTCGTGTGGAGTGGGGTCGGGCTCGGATCACTCACCGCATACGCCCTACGGCCGCGACCAGAGACGACCAGCCCGAAGAGGGCGCGAGTGTCGCGATAGAGAGGCGCCGAGCGGACTCGAACCGCTGTACGAGGCTTTGCAGGCCTCTGCCTAACCACTCGGCCACGGCGCCGCGTGGGTCATCGTAGCCGTCCTCCCTGCGGGCTACCTTGGACGTCGTGAGCGTCGAACCCCGCCGCGACACGACCGAGCCGTGCCTTCGCTGCGGCGCGGCGATGGAGTGGCGACATGGCACGTGGCAGTGCCCGCGTTGCCGCCTAAAAGTCGGTTGCTGTGAGGGAGAGACGGGCGACTGCAGGCCCGCGCGCGCGTAACCTCGCGTTCGTGACCGAGGCGTACACCGAGACCGCGCTGCACTTCGAGGCGGCGCGGCTGCCCCGGCTTCTCGAGCGCTACCTCCCGCCTGGCCCGCTGGCGTTTGCCGACCTCGGGTGCGGCGACGGCCCCCTCTTCAGGGCTCTCGCGCGCGGCGGCTTCATCGGCTCGGAGCGAACCGCGTACGCCGTTGATCTCGCACCCGCGCGGCTCGAGCGAGTCGCCGCCCGCTTCCCCTGGATCGAGACCATCAACACCTCAGCCGACTTCGTCCCGGCAATTGCCGACGGGGCACTCGATGTCGTGTGCTCGACGATGGTCATGGAGCATGTTCCCGACGAGGGCGCGTACCTCGCAGAGATCAAGCGCCTGCTCCACCCCGGCGGGCGCGCGTACATCACAACCGTCTACAAGAAGACCTGGGCCTGGTATTTCCGCAAGCGCGATGGCGAGTCCGTTCTCGACACCTCGCACCTCCGCGAGTACACGGACGTCGACGTCGTCCGTCGTCTGATCAGCACCGCCGGGTTCCGCGAGCTCGCTCTCGAGCGCCGACTCCTCTGGTTCCCGCTCCTCGATCCGCTGCTCTTCAGGGTGGGGCATCGCGTCCCGGGCCTCTCGGCAAGACCATCGCTGCTGCGAGCTCTGCGCGCGCCGCAAGTGCCGATTCCCGGCTACTACAGCCTCGAGATGATCCTCGAACGCTGAATTCGGTGAAAGCGCCGCTGGTAGCGTCCTCGCGATGGCTTCCGGTAACCAACTCGTGCCCGAGAAGCTCGATCAGGCTGTCGAGATCCTTCGCGAGGAGAACGTCGACCTCTGGCTCACGCTCGTCCGCGAGACGCTGCTGACGAGCGACCCCAGCCTCGACCTGATCGCCGGTACGTACTGCGCCTGGCAGGGCGCGTTCCTCGTCTCGGCGACCGGGGAGCGGATCGCGATCGTCGGCCGCTTCGACGCACCGAGCGTCGAGGAGCTCGGCGCGTATTCAGAGGTCGTCGGCTACGACGAGAGCATCCGTCCTGCGCTGCGCTCGGCGATCGAGCGACTCGATCCTCGATCGATCGCGCTCAACTATTCGGAGAGCGATCCGGCCGCGGACGGGCTCACGCACGGACTCTGGCTCGTCCTCTCCGAAACGCTGGCGGGAAGCCCCTACGCCGATCGGCTCGTCTCCTCCGAGAAGATCGTGAACGCCCTGCGCGGCCGGAAGTCGCCCTTCGAAGTCGCACAGATCAGGGCTGCTGCCGAGGCTACAGAAGAGATCTTCGATGTCGTTACGCGCGGCCTCGGTCCCGGGATGTCGGAGCTCGAGATCGCAGCTCTCATGCACGGGGAGGTCTCGCAGCGCGGGCTTGGCTATGCCTGGGGACGCGATCACTGCCCCGCCGTCAACGCGGGTCCAGAGAAGGAGGTCGGCCACAGCGCGCCCGGCGAGCTTCGGACGCGCCGAGGCGAGCTGCTACACGTCGACTTCGGTGTGGAGTGCGACGACTACTGCAGCGACCTGCAGCGAGTGGGGTATCTCCTCGACGAGGGCGAGACCGCCGCACCGCCGGACGTTGTCGCAGCGTGGGACGCGCTTTGGGCGTCCGTTGACGCAGGCATTGCCGCACTGAGGCCGGGAGTCGCCGGATGGGAAGTCGACGCCGCCGCGCGCGAGAGCCTCGTCGCAGCCGGCTACCCGGAGCCCATGTACGCCCTCGGCCATCAACTCGGCCGAACGGCGCACGACGGCGGCACGGTTCTCGCGCCTCGGTGGGACCGCTACGGCACTGCGCCATTCGGGATCGTCGAAGAGGGGAACGTCTTCACCGTCGAGTACGGCACGGCGGTGCCCGAACGCGGGTACATCGGGCTCGAGGAGGACGTCGTCGTCACGACCGACGGCGTCGAGTGGCTGAGCACTCCACAGCGCGAGCTCTGGCTCGTCCCGTAACGCGCTACTCGGCTCCGCTTCGACGCCGGCGAGAGGCGACCGTGCGATGCCGGATCCCCCGCACTACTACTGTCGCCGATTGCTCAGGCTCCTCGATCGTGTACAGGATCCGATAGCTCCCTACGCGCGCTGACCAAAGCGGGCGGAGCTGGCCACGGAGTGGCTTGCCCTTTGCCCAGGGATCGGCCTGGAGAGAGTCGAGTGCGTTGCGAACAGCCCCGCGAAGCAACTGTGGTAGGTCTGCGAGATCGTTGCGAGCGCGTATCGAGAGACGGAGCTCAGGCAAGGTCGAGGTCTCTCTTGACCTCGTCCCAGTCGACGAGCCGCCTGGCCTTCACGTCCTCTTCGCTTCGCTTCAACGCCTCGAGCAGCTCCTCATCCTCGAGCACCTCGAACGTCTCCTCCCACGACTCCCACTCGTCCATGGACATGAGCAGCCCGACGTTCTTGCCGTTGCGGGTGATCACCACGTGCTCCTGCTCGGACTGGACGAAGTCGAGAAGCTCGCTGAGACTCGACCGCGCCTCGGTGAACGGCACCGTCTTGGCCATGTCCAAACTGTACAGCATTCTGCTCACTTTTCCAGTGTGCCGGCTCGCATCTCCACTGAAGTAACGACTTCGTCACAACGCGAAGCTCTTGGCGCGGTGACGAGAGCCGACGAGCTGACGCTACTTTCGGTTCATGGATGAGCCCGTCCGTCAGTCCCCGAGCCCCGCCGCGGTACTGCGCGTGGCGCTGGTTTTCTTCGTCCTCGTCTGGATCTTCGGACCGCGCGACCTGCGATCGGCAGTGCCCGTTTGGTTCGTCTTCCTCATCGCGCTCGGTCTGGAGGTGCACTTTTTCGCCGGTGCCCTCCGTCGCACTCCTCCACCGCGCCCCGACCGGAGGCCGCAGACCGTCGACCGCGAGCGTTACGGCTACGCCGAAGAGGCCGACGATCTTCTGCTCGTGCGCGAGGGAGACGAGGAGCTCTGGATCCCGTACTCGGGCGAGCGCGACGATGAGGTCGACGTGCTCATCGCGTCGGCGCGCGAGCAACTTGACGACGACGCACCGATCGCTGCGACGTCGGCCGAGCAGCGCCCGCTCTGGCCGGCAGTACGCCGGTTCCTCACGGGTCTGGGTGTCATCGGCGTGCTTGCGCTCGTGCTGTGGTTTGTTGAGAGCCGCACGGGCTGGGACTCGATCGACGGGGACGCGCGCGCCGACGCCGTGGCACGTTTTTCGGACGAGGCGTCGCGCATCGCCGAGAAGCCGGTCACGATCCGCTGCGACGAGTCCCGCGACTACGTCGGTCTCGTCCAGCACGCGGACGGCGTTGCCGCGGTGGGAGGCGATCGCGCATATCTGACCCCTGAGCGTTGCCACGATCTCTACCGCCTCGCGTTCGAGGGTGAGGTCACATCGAGCCAGACCGCCCGGGCGCTCGCGGTTCTCGCCCACGAGGCGTGGCACCTTCGAGGCGTGAGCGACGAAGGAACGACCGAGTGCTACGCACTCCAGTCGGGCGTCGAGCTCGGTCGCCGGCTTGGTCTCTCGGAGGGCACCGCGAGGCAGATGATGCGCCAACGGCTCGCCGAGAATGCTCTTCGCAGTCGGGGGGCGTTCGAGTATCTGGTTCCGCCGGAGTGCCGCGACGGCGGCCGTCTAGACCTCGACCGTGGCGACTCGCGGTTCCCGTGAGAAACGCGAGAAACTGCGGCGACTCCCGCCAACAGCGAGCTGCACGTCTTCTGCGCGGAGTGTTGGGAGCGGGAGTTCGGTAGCTGCGGGTAGCTGCGTCGCTTGCGTCGCGCTGTCGTCGGGCGGATGATGCGATCCATGCGGCGCTCACTCCCTAGCGTCGTCCTCGCGGGCCGCCGGCTCAAGGATCAATTGCCATGACCTATGCCTTTCCAATCGGCGGCATGCCCCCGATGACCGACGATCCGGCTTAGGGCCTATCCCGCTTGGGTGGCAGCAAGGCGTGCGGCGTGGGCTTTCTTGAACGCGATCAGGCCGCTGGCGAGCTGGAGGAGGGCGAGGTGGTTCTCGTCTTTTTTCGACCAGCGGATCAGGATTGCGCGGTTGCGGTTGAGCCAGGAGTGGCAGGCCTCGACGACCCAGCGGCGGGCGCGCCAGCCGGGAGTACGAGCCTTGAGCTCGATCTCCTCGCCGCGGCTGCGGATGTGCGGGGTGAGCCCGTACTCGCCGACGAGTTCGCGTGTGTCAGCGTTGTCGTACGCCTTGTCCAGGCAGATGCCCTGCGGGTGCTCGACGGTCGGCTCGGGGCGCTCGATCGGGATCGAGCGA
>JBCKBY010000012.1:0-38690 GCA_038910715.1 Gaiellaceae bacterium | reverse complement strand
TCTTCAGGGTCGCGCCGATCGCGCGGGAGCACCTCGAGAAGACCCCCGAGTACTTCGAGAAGATCCACAAGATCGTCGAGGCCGAGGGCGGGAGTGTCGAGCGCTTCCTCGCAGTCATGGGCCCGTGGGAGTATCTCGGCATCTTCGAGTATCCCGATCTCGAGACCGCGTTCCGCGTTCTCGGCAAGATCGCGAAACTCGAGTGGTTCGAGACCGAGACGTTCCCCGCGGAGGACGTCGAGCTGTTCTGGAAGGCGCTCGTCTAGCGCCGACCTCTCCCCAAGGGAAAGACGGAGGCCGTCCTCGTGGCGGCCTCCGTCTGAGAGTCGCCCGATCCGGCGATCCCGAGAAAAGGAGAACCCGTGTAAGCAGGGCCTTTCTCTTACTCCCCGGGTTGGACTCGAACCAACAACCCTCCGGTTAACAGCCGGATGCTCTGCCAATTGAGCTACCGGGGAAGGCAGCGGCGAGATTGTAGCCGCGGGTCCTGAGCGCAACTTCGCGGAGGACCGAGGCGGCAGGCGGCGAATCTCTCGTCATGCGTCGCTTCGCCGTCGTTGGCGTCGCGCTGTTCATCGGCGTTCTCGCATTCGCTCCTTCCGGGTTCGCCGCAGATGCTCGCGTCGCCGCGCTCCAGATCGGCCTTCGCGCCCACGGCTTTGACCCTGGGCCCGTTGACGGCGTGCGTGGCTCGTTGACGACGAATGCTCTGGTTGCGTTTCAGCGCCAGGAAGGGATTCGTCCGACGGGTCGAGTCGGTCCCGCCACGAGGCGAGAGCTCGGTCTCCGCGGTCGCCCGCTGCTCGGGCAGCGCGAGCTAGGGGTTGGTGCGGTCGGCTGGGATGTCGCGGTCCTCGAGTTTCGGCTCCGGCGCTACGGGCTCGGCGCACGAGCTGTCGACGGTCGGTTTGCGAGAAACACTGCGGTTGCGCTGCGCCGGTACCAGAGTCGCCTCGGGCTCGATCCAGACGGGATCGCCGGTCCGCGCACGTATCGCGCACTTGCCAGTCACTCCCCGACGTCATGGCACGTCGTCGAGGCTGGGGAGAGCTTCTTCTCGATCGCCGGTCGCTATCACGTCAGTCCCTGGCGACTCGCGCAACGCAACCGGATACCACTCACGAGCGTCATCGTTCCCGGCCAACGCCTCGCACTGCCGAACGGCGCGCGACTGCGAGGCTCCGCGGCTGCCGGACCTCCCGCGAGCCGCGACTCGGTCCGCGGAGCGATCGACTACTGGTCCCGGGTCTACGGCGTCGACCCCAAGCTCGCCCGTGCGCTCGCGTGGATGGAGTCGGGCTTCCAGCAGGACGTCGTCTCGAGCGTGGGGGCAATCGGGGTCATGCAGCTCCTGCCCGAGACGTGGGAGTTCGTCGACACGGTGCTGCTGGGGGCTCCGACACCGCGCACGTACGAAGGCAACGTGCGGGCAGGAGTCCGCTACCTCCGCTGGCAGCTCGACGAGTTCGACGGGAACGTGAGGCTGGCGCTCGCAGGCTGGTACCAGGGAGCCCGCGCAGTTCGCGAACGGGGTCTCTACAACGAGACGAAAGAGTTCGTCCGCATCGTGCTCGCCCTTTACGGCACGGTCTGAAGCTCGTCGTCCTCGCCGAGCGCGATCGCAGCGGCGTCCCAGATCTCGAGCTCCCGTCCGCGGTTGCGGGCGGCTACGAACTCGGGCCGCCCCTCCTCCGCCAGCGCTCCGCCGCGCTTCGGTCGCTCCACCTCCCAGCGGGGGAAGCGCGCCGCCGCGCTCTCGACGGCGCCCCAGAGCAGTCCGGCTCGATCGAGCTCCCCACGCGCGAGCGCCACCTGGGCGAGACCGGCAATCGTGTACAGGGCCCACAGTCGGTTCTCCTGTTCCCGCTCCATCCGCAGTGCTGCCGTTCCCTCTCGCTCGCCCTCGTCGAGGTCATCGCGCAGAAGGGCGAGCATGAGGAGCTCGTGAAGCTGCCCGGACTCCCACCAGGTCCAGCCGATCTCGGCTGCCATATCGGCGCTGCGGCGGGTGAGCTCGGTCGCCCCTTCGACGTCACCTTCGAGGAGCCGAAGTTGTCCGAGCAACCAGTAGCCCGAGCTCTCGATGATGGGAAACTTGCCTTGCGAGCGCCCGAGGGAGGCCTCGGTCAGCCTGCGCATGCGTGGCCAGTCTTCCTGCCTCCATGCGGACACTGCGAGGCGGTGCTCGACGGATCCCATGCCGCGCTCGTCGCCCAATGTCCGGTACAGCTCCAAGCTTTCCTCCCAGTGGCGTTCCGCGAGGTCACGCTCGCCGGCTAGGTCCTCCGCGCCGTCGAGTACGCGCAGCGCCCTCGCTCGCAGATCCAGCGGGATGGCATGAGCGCGGTCGAGCAGCAGCCTTAGCCGGCGCATCCCCTCTTCGGGGGCGGAGGCAGTCCATAGGTTCTCGAGGGTGACCGCGAGCTCGAGTCCGAGCTCGACGTCGTGTTCCGCTGCCCAGTCGAGTGCGGCGCGCATGTCGTCCCGCTCGGCCAGGCCGAGCGCGAGATCCGTGGGTGCGTCGTCGTCGTCGTCACTCAGATGCGCGGACAGTGCGATCTCGAGCATCCGCTCGGCATGGCGACGCCGCGTCATGTCGGCGTCGTCGAGCTGTTCGGCCGCGAACTCTCTGATGGTTTCGAGCATCCAGAAGCGTTCCTCGCCGAGGCGGCCGGTCCGGCGGCGCAGGAGGCTTTTGTCGAGGAGAGATGCCAACGTGTCGAGATGCGCCTCACAGACCGCTTCAGCCGACTCGAGCGTGCAGCCTGCTGCGAACACCGACAGGCGGGCGAAGAGATCCTGCTCCGCGGAGTCGAGGAGATCGTACGACCACGCGATCGTCGCGCGCAGCGTCGCGTGCCGCTCGTCCGCATCGCGCGCGCCCTTGAGGAGGTCGAGCCGTTGCTCGAGGCGCTGGAGCAGCTGCGCGGGGGCGAGCAGCTTCGTGCGTGCCGCGGCAAGCTCGAGCGCGAGGGGAAGCCGGTCGAGGCGGCGACAGAGCTCTTCGACATCCGGGGAAGCCGCGATGTCCGGCCGCACGGCTCGTGCTCGCTCGAGGAACAGCGCCACCGCCTCGCTATCAGCCAGAGGCGGTAGGTCCAGCTCGTACTCCCCATGGATTCGTAGCGCTTCTCGCGACGTGACGAGGAGACGCAGGGACGGCGTGGCTGCGACGAGATCGGAGATCGGTTTCGCACCGCTCGGAAGCAGGTGCTCGACGTTGTCGAGCACGATATGGGTCCGGCGTTGGCCGATGGCAGCCGACAAGACGGCGGGCTCGGCACTCGGCGTGCCCAGCCGATCCGCGACCTCGGAGAGAATCAGGTCGGGATCGTGCAAGGGGGCAAGCGCGACGAAGAGCGTGCCGCCGTCAGCCTCGTCCGCGAGGAGCCGGGCGAGCTCGATCGCGAAGCGAGTCTTTCCGGTTCCGCCGGGACCGACGATCGTGAGCACGCGCGGGTCGCGGTCGTAGACGAGCGAGACGGCCTGAAAGAGCTCGGCTTCGCGACCGAGGAAGCGCGTGGCCGGCGTGGGCAGCTCGACACTGCCGGGCGAGCGAAGTGGCGGAAACGCCGACGTTCCGAGCTGGAAGAGGCGGGTGGCGCCGTCGAAGTCCTTGAGTCGGTGCACACCGAGGTCGAGGAGCGGCTCTCCTTCGAGCAAGCCCGCGGTAGTCGGAGAAAGGACGACCTGTCCGCCGTGCGCGAGCGCCGCCACACGCGCGCCGCGGTGGACGTCGATCCCCACATATCCCTCGCCGGTCACCGTGGGTGCGCCCGTGTGGAGCCCGATGCGCACGCGAATGGGGCCCTTCGCGAGTGCCTCGTTGCTCATGAGCGCCGCTGCTGCGGCATCGCGGGCGATCGGGAAGGCGACGAAGAACGCGTCGCCCTGAGTGTCGATCTCGACGCCGCCGTGCGCTGCGAAGGCGTCCCGCAACGCCCGGCGATGCTCTGCCAGCGCATCCGCGTAGGCGTCGGGCCCGAGGGCGGTAAGCAGGCGGGTAGAACCCTCGATGTCGGTGAAGAGAAAGGTGACGGTGCCGGTTGGAAGTTCCGGCCGCGCGGGCCCACTCATAGGCGCGAGATCGCTGCGTGCGCCTGGCGCGCCGCCTCGTCGACCGGAAGCGCCCAGAAGCGGTCGGGTGTCGAGAAGATCTCGACGTCGAGGTAGCCGTTCCACCCGGCGTCGACGAGCGCACGAACGTGCTCCGCGGAGCGCGCTCCACCTTCACCGGGGAGAATGCGGTCGGTTCGGTCGGGCTCGGCAGGCTCGTCGGCCACGTGCAGCCCTGTGATGCGATCGGCGACGGCCGCAAGTGCCGCCGGCGACTCGTGCCAGAGGTTGTACGTGTCCGCCATGATTCCGACGTCGCCCAGCCCTGCCTCGTCGAGGAGCGCGATCGCCTCGGCGATCGAGTTCACGAAGGACACCGTGTCGCTCTGACTGGGGTGGATCGGCTCGAGGCCGAGTTGCACGCCGGCCCCATCGGCAGCGGCCGCGATCTCGCGAAGGCCTTCGACCACGAGCCGGCGGGATTCTGCGCCGGCGAGCGGGCCGGTTATCACGAGGACCGATTCCGGCTCGTACGCCGCCAGCCTGTGCATGCTCGAGCAGAGGGCGCTCACTCGCTCGGCGACGTCCGGCGGCCCCTCCATTCCCGGGAGCCGAAGTGGGAGGATGGAAGGCACGATCGGGACGCAGTTGGCGACCCGCAGGCCGGTTTGGCGCAACAGCGCGACGTTCGGTGCGTCGTCCTTGGGGAGCTTGAACTCCCAGATGCCGATCCCGGCGAAGCCTGCAGCGGCATACGCGGCAACGTCCTCCTCGAAGGAGGCGTTTACCGTCGAGATCTCGCTCAGCGAGAGCCTCACGTGCCTGGATGCCTCCTGCTCCCGCCAGGCAGAGCCTGGCTCCGCCGGAGGCTGACGCCGCTCGCGGCAGGATGCGTCGCGCTCGGCGCTTGGCCGTACGTCGTGTACTGCCCTGCGCGCCTCGCGCTCGCCTCCTTTGCGAGCGGCGCCCCAGGAACGTGAGGGAGCCTCATCGGCCGACTACAGGCACTCTCGAGAGGAGCCTGCGCGGCAGCGGCGCCTTCGTCAGCTCCTTGTAGACGAGGTAGCCGGACCCCGCACCGAGGCCGGGCCCCGGGTGGGTCGAGGCGCCGATGTGCCAAAGATTGTCGACGGGAGTTCGGTGACCCGGCGCCTGCGGGAGCGGCCGGAAGAGGAAGTTCTGGTCGAGCGCGCACGAGCCGCCGTAAATGTCGCCGCCGACGAGGTTGACGTTCATGGCGGCCACGTCTGCGGGGGAGAGGACGACCCGCTTGATCGTGGCCCGCTCGAGGTTCTGGATGTGACGGCCGAGACGAGCGGTGATCCGATCGGCGTAGGCTTCGCGGAGCTCTTCGGTCCAGCTGCCGTCGCCGACGTCGATCTCGCTCGCGGCGTCGCCTTTGACCCGGCCCGCGGGAAGCTCCTGGAGCTGGATCCAGACGATCCACGAGCCCTCGGGTGCGCGCGACGGGTCGACCGCCACCGGCTGTCCGCACACGATCGTCGCCTCGGCGGGTAGGAGGCCTCGCTCTGCTTCGTTCACCGCGCGTGACACACCGTCGAGCCCGGGCGTCACGTGCACGATCGCCGTTCGGCCGAGCCGCTCGTCGCCGTACCAGTCGGGCGGCTCGCTCATCGCGACGTGGATTTGCATCTCGCCGCGGCCGTAGCGGTAGCGGTGCGCCGCGCGCGCGACATCGTCGGGAGTGTCTCCAGCTCCGAGGAGCCCGCCGTAGAGCTGAGTCGGGGTGACACTTGCGACCACAGCACGCGCCGCTCTGATCGTCTCACCGCCGGTGAGTCGGACGGCAGTCGCCTTTCCCCCGGAGACGAGCACGCGCTCGACGTCGGCGCCGGTGCGAATCTCTCCTCCTGCATCTCGGACGATGCTCGCGAGCCCGTCGACGAGGACGACACCGCCTCCCCTCGGAACGGGCATGCCGCCGAGTTGCAGCGCGCAAGCGATCACCTGGGTCATGAACCCGGAGGCGGCCTGATCCGGCCCGAGTCCCGTGTGGAGTACCCAGGGCGCGAGGAGGCCGTGGGCCGCATCGGACTCGAACGTGTCGCCGAGCCAGTCGCGGCAGGTCGAGAGCACCGTTCCGACATAGGCGAGCAGTCCTCGCCGACCGAAGCGGCGAAGCGCTTGGCGTCCGAGCCCGAGACCGGCCGGCGACCAGAGCTCCGTTCCGAGGACGCCGAACGACAGGTCGGCGTTGGCCATGAAGCCGTTGAACATCGACTCCCAGGCCGCACCGTCAGCTGCGGCGTGTCGTGCGAGCTCGGCGACGTTGCCGTCGAGCGAGGTCGTCAGGAAGGCGCTCGTCCCGTCCGGGAACGCTGACCCGGTTGGCAACTCGGTGTTGAGGTACTCGAGCCCGCGTCGGTCGAGATCGCCCTTCAGCTCCGCGTAGGCAGGGGAGCCGGCGAAGAGCGGGTGCCACGACGCGAGCACCTCGTGTGTGAAGCCGGGCAACGTGAGGTCGGACGAGGTCTTGATGCACCCGCCGAGCGCATCCGTGCGCTCGAGGACGCAGACGTTCCAGCCCGCTTTCGACAGCAGTGCTGCGCTGGCGAGCGAGTTGATCCCGGCGCCCACGAAGACCGCGTCGAAGGTCGCCATCGCCGCGCGACGTTACCACCGAGCGGCTCTCGCTTGACAGGTCACGGCCGTGTGTGACTGAATCCAAGCGTGCTCCTACGCGAGGTCGACTACGCACGCCCGGCAACTGTCGAAGAGGCGATCTCGCTCCTCGCGACATACGACGGCGCGCGGGCCCTCGCCGGCGGGCAGACGATCGTGAACGTGATGAAGGCTCGGGTAGCTGCGCCCGACGTCCTCGTGGATCTCGCCGACCTGGATGAGCTCCGTGCCATCGGCTTCTCGTCCGATGGACTGCTCGAGATCGGCGCAATGGTGACGTACGCCCAGCTTCAGGGCTCGTCCGAGGTCGAGGTCGCACGTCCGATCCTCGCCGAGGTTGCGTCAACGATCGGCGATGTTCAGGTGCGAAACCGCGGCACGATCGGCGGGAACGTCTGTGTCAGCGATCCGACGAACCACCTTCCGCCGCTTCTCACGACTCTCGGCGCCACTTTCACGATTCGCGGCGAGAGCGGTGAGCGCACGGTGTCCGCGGACGAGTTCTTCATCGGCGTCTACATGACGGCGGTCGGCGAGGGAGAGCTCCTCACGAAGATCGGCGTGCCTCCATCGAGCGGGGCCGGCGACGGCTTCGCCGGCCTGACGATCGGGAAGCACGGGACGTACGTCGTCAACGCCGCGGCGACGATCTCGGGCGATGCAGTGCGCATCGCCTTGGGCTGCGTCGGGGCCACACCGGTACGCGCGACGGCGATGGAGGAGCGGCTCGCGGGAAGTGACTTCTCGGAGGAGTCCATCCGGTCAGCGGCCGACGGTCTGGGCGCGTCGCTCGACCCGCCGTCCGATGTGCACGGTTCCGCCGACTTCCGGCGGCATCTGGCCGAGGTATCGGCCATTCGCGCCGTGAGCCAAGCCGCCGAGCGGCGGAAAGGCGCGTGATGGGTGTTCCTGCCCGCAGTCGAGCTATCTCACTCGAGGTGAACGGCGAGCAGGTCGAGATGGAGGTGCAGGCGCGGCGCCTGCTCGTGCACTTCATCCGCGACGACCTCGGGCTCACGGGAACACACGTCGGCTGCGACACGGGGAACTGCGGCGCCTGCACCATCCACCTCGACGGCGAGCCCGTGAAGAGTTGCATGATGCTGGCCCCGCAGGCCGACGGCTCGAAGATCCAAACGGTCGAGGGGCTGGCCGCCGAAGGCGAGCTCACCGCGCTCCAGCAGGCCTTCAACACTCATCACGCGCTTCAGTGCGGGTACTGCACGCCGGGGATGTTGATGAGCGCGACCGCGCTGCTCGAACGCAACCCTCGCCCGACCGAGGACGAGGTGCGATATGCGCTCCAGGGGAACATCTGCCGCTGCACGGGCTATGTGAACATCGTCGAAGCCGTCGTCGCGGCCGGAGGGGGTAGCGCATGACCACCGTCACCGAGGAGCCGACGACAACGCTGAAGCGCGGTTACGTCGGCCAGTCGATCCCACGCAAGGAAGACAAGCGGCTCGTCCAGGGCCTCGGAACCTTCTTCGACGACGTCCGGCGGCACGGGATGGGTTACGTCCACTTCGTCCGCTCGCCGTACGCGCACGCGAAGATCGTCTCCATCGACGTCTCGAAGGCGCTCGAGCTCGATGGCGTGTACGGGACGCTCACCGGGGACGAGGTCGCGATCCACACTGATCCGTTCTTCGAGATGTCGGTCGAGCCGGGCGGGAACATCAAGGACTATGCGCTCGCGGTCGGGCGGGTACGCCACATGGGCGAGCCCGTCGCAGCGGTCTGCGCTGCCACACGCGAGCTCGCGCGTGACGCCGCCGATCTGATCGAGGTCGAGTACGACTCGCTGCCGGTCCTCGTCGATGCCGCCGAGTCGCTCAAGGACGAAGTCGTGCTCCACGACGAGGCCGGGTCGAACGTCGTCTGGTCGGGAGTCTTCAACTGGGGAGACATCGACGAGGCGCTCGCCGAGGCCGATCACGTCGTGAAGATCGATCGGCTGCACTTTCACCGCTTCTCCTCGACCCCGCTCGAATGCGCGGGCGCCCTGGTCGAGTACGACAAGGGGACGGGGGAATGGACGCTCACCTGCAACCACCAGATGCCCGGTGTCGGAGCGATCTGGATGGCGCCGGCGCTCCGCACGGGAATCGACAAGCTCCGGTTCGTCACACACGACATCGGCGGTGGGTTCGGCAACAAGATCTGCCTCCATCCGCAGTACGTCGTGCTCTGCCTGATGGCGCGCAAGCTCGGGCGTCCCGTGCAGTGGACGGAGTGGAGAACCGACCAGCACACGGCGAACGCGCACGGAAACGAGCGCACGTTCCTCGATGTCGAGGTCGCGGTGAAGGCCGATGGGACGATGACCGGGTTCAAGGTGAAGGCGCTGGACGACTGCGGTGCGTTCCCGCGCTACGAGCCTCTCGGCTGCATCATCTGGGCGCAGGTGACGCCCGGCCTCTACGGCTGGCGGAACATCCGCGTCGACTTCACGCAGGTCTGTACGAACAAGTCGCCGGTGTCGCCGAACCGCGGCTACTCGCGGATGCAGCACCTCTGGCTCACTGAGCGGATCATCGACATCGTCGCCACGGAGCTCGGTCTCGATCCGGTGGAGGTGCGCAAGCGCAACTACGTGAAGGCCGAGCAGATGCCGTACCAGACGCCCAACGGCTGCTTCTACGACTCGGGGGACTACGCTGCCGCGCTCGACATCGCGCTCGACCTGATCGACTACGGCTCGATCGAGCAGCGGCGCAAAGAAGCCGCGTCACGCGGCAAGCTGCTCGGGTTCGGCATCGGCTCGACGCTCGACTCCGGTACGAACAACTTCGGGCAATCGACGCTCCTCAACCCGGAGCTGCAGTTCTCGGGAAACAACGAGGCTGCGTCGGTGAAGCTCGACATCTTCGGCGAGGTCGTAGTGACGATCGGCACCGTTCCTCAAGGTCAGGGCCACGAGACGACGGCGGCACAGGTCGTCGCCGACATCCTCGGCTGCTCGCCCGAGCAGGTGAACGTGCGGCGCGGCCACGACACCTGGTTCAACTCGCACGCCGGCTTCTCCGGAACGTACGCGAGCCAGTTCGCGTTCACGGGCCTTGGCGCCGTGAAGGGCGCTGCTGAGCTCGTGCGCGAGGACATGATTCAGCTCGCGGCGGCCGTGCTCCAGGCACCGGTGGAGGCGATCGAGCTCGCCGACGGGTTCGCGCGCATCAAGGACGGGCCCGAGGAGGCGGCACTTCCGTTCATGGCCCTCGGCGCGATCGTCAACGCGAACAACGCCTTCCTCCCGCCGGACTTCAACCCGACGCTGAACCACCGCTACGTGTGCCGGCCGTACTTCGGGATGGTCGACACGGAGAAGAAGACCGGCCAGCTGACGCTGACGTATGCGACTCAGATCCATGCGGCAGTGGTCGAGATCGACCCGGAGACCGGAGACGTCGAGATCGTCGACTACGCGGCCGTGGACGACTGCGGGATCCGCATCAATCCGCAGATCGTCGAAGGGCAGGTGCACGGAGCCACCGCGCACGCGATCGGTGCTGCGCTCTCCGAGGAGTTCGTCTACGACGAGGAGGGCACGCTCCTGACCGCCAACTTCTACGACTACCACGTGCCCCACGCAATGGACATGCCACCCCTGAAGACGGGCGCGATGGAGTCGCCGTCGCCGGTGGCGCCGCTCGGCGCGAAGGGCATGGGCGAGGGCGGCGGCGGCGGTATCCACTGCATCGGCGCGGCGATCCAGGACGCGCTGCGAGCGGCCGGAGGGGCGATTGTCTACACGAGCTGCAACCCGCCGCACCGGGTCTGGTCGATGCTTCAGGATCCCGAGGCGACCCGCGCGAACGTGGAGGTGGTCTCGAAGTGATCGTGAGCGGTACGAAGGAGCTGTCCGCCCCGCGCGAGACGGTCTGGAGCGTCATCAACGAGCCGTCCGAGATGGCCAAGCTGATGCCCGGTGTGGAGAGCTTCGAGATCACCGACGAGAGGCACTGGACCGCGAAGGTCAAGGTGCCGCTCGGGCTCGGCGGCCTCAAGATGACGATGAACTTCGAAAAGCTCGAGGAGCGTCCGCCCGAGTTCGCCTCCATGCGCGCGAAGGGCCAGGGCGTGGGTGCGCTCATGGACATGAAGACCTCCTTCACCCTCTCGGAGGCCGGCGAGGGTACGTCGATGGCGTGGGAAGCGGACGTCAAGATCGCCGGCCCGGTGGGTGCGATGGGTCAGCGCGTCCTCCAGCCGATCGTCAACCAGCAGGTCTCGCAGGTGCTGTCGGCGCTCGAGAAGCGCGTGACGGAAGCTGCGGTCGCCTAGCGGCTGCGGGTTCGCGACGCGGGCCGGTCGGGCCTCGAAAATACTCCCAGCGCGACGAGCAACGTCGTCATCCCCGCGAGGAACGCGAGGCCGAGCGGTGTTCGCAAGAGCAGGAGCGCTGAGCCGGCGTGGGGCACGTTCACCGTCATCTTGCCGAGGATCTCGTCGGGGGTCGGCTCCCACTTGTCGGGTCCTTCGCGTGCATCTCCCTTGACGACGTATCCCGTCTCGGAGCCTCCGACGATCCGGTGGACGATCTTCGTCCCCGCGCCACGCTCGGCGGCCGGCACGCGGTATACGACGACGTCCCCCACGGTGTATGCGTCCTGCTCGAAGGCGACGACGAGGTCACCCGACTGAAGCGTCGGGTGCATGCTGCCTCCCGCCACGATCACGTAGGTCGTCGGCCCCCCGAGAAAGCTCGGACGGAGCAGCACGAGCCAGATGCCGACGATGACCAACGTCAGCGCCAGCGAGGTGATCCGCACCAGGCGTCCGGGAAGGCTCAGGCCGGATGGACGTGGATGGGTTGCCGTTGTCTCCATTGCTACGGGTAGTAGGTGATGGCGAGGACAGGCCGCTGGCTCGCCGTTCCGTGCTCGGCCGATCGAAACTGTCCTTGACGGCTCGTGGTCGAGCTCTCGGTCTGGTCTCCGATCCGCCACCCGTTGTTCGCCGTGCCGTCGACGAAGGCCTGCACGTCGGCAGTCACGGGCCATGTGAGTGTGACGTTCGATGTCGTGCCGGTGGCGATTGTCGACGTCGGCGAGGCGACGGCCGGCTGGTTCGTCCACGTGATGACGCCTTCGGTCCAGGAGGCGCTCACACGGCGAGCCTCGTAGTTTCGTGTTGCCGTCGGCGCCGTGTACATGAAGAGCGAGAGGCTCGCCCCTGTGATCAGCGAGTTCGCGGGGATCGAGCACGAGGCGAGGCTGAACTGGACGAACGTCCGCTTGTTGCGGGACCCGGAGAAGGAGCGGACGTCGAGCGTCGTCGAGGAGCCGAGGTTCGAGCCCGGGTTCAGCTGGTCGGCGTAGCTGTCGTTGTTCGCGGCATTCAGGGTGCAGGTCGTGGGCGAGATGCTGGCGGCCGCGGTGTGAACCGTGACCGGCTTGGAGACCACGCCGAGCGCAGCGGCGAGCCCTACTCCGGCACCGAGCAGGACGGAGACGACGGCCGCGGCGAGCACTGCAGCGCGGGGAGGCCGGAGCCTGCTCGGGCGCGGCACGACGCTACGGCCCCTCGATGTACACGTGGATACCGGCGAGCAGGCTCGCGAGCGGCTGGGGGCTCGTCGCGACGTTCACCGAGTTGTCGGCGGTGTCGCCGTCGGTGGGGACCGTCTGCGGGCCTCCCATGCCGATGCTGTCCCCCGCAGTGTTCGTCAGCGTGAGCGACAGGTTTCCACCCTCACAGGCTGGGTCGGCGATGCCGCCCACCGTCACGGCCGTCACGAGTCCACGGGAGGTCGTGAACGTATGGCTGAAACCGTTCGCGTCACAATGGGGGACGGGCGTGTCCCCGCTTCCAACTTTCTTCGTCGTGATGCCGAACGACGCGGCTGCCGCAATGCACGCGGACGCGGCGGAGATCGCCGCCGCGCTCAACAGGAACTTCAGTCGCATGCTCGATCACCGCCCCGACCCTTGTTGGCGCCGAGCGGCGGGACTCCTGCGAGCCCGCCGCTCGGACGCATGGGCTACGCGGTGATCAGGACGTGAACACCTTCTGTCAGCTTGGCCGAGGCCGCCGTTGACAGTGCCACTGTGTGCGAGGTCGCTGCGCTCGTCGGGATCGTCATGCTGCCCGCACCGATCTGGTCGCCTGCCGCGTTCGTCAGGGTGACGCTGAGCGTGTCTCCGTCGCACGCGTCGTTGACGCTGCCGACGGTGACTGAGGTGATCTCGTACCGTTTGTCGGTGGCGTCCCACCCGGTCGCATAGCTCGTCGTCACGCCGTCCGTGTCGCACGAGGCGACGACCGTGTTGTCCGCTCCGACCTCGTTGCTCGTGATTCCGCCGAGGCTTGCGGCCATCGCGAACACGCTCGCGAATGGTCTGCACACTCGACCGCGAAGGTCGGTTCACGTCGGTCAACCGAGCGGGCGAGAAGCTCTGCGGGTATTCGGCAGACGAGCTCGTCGGCACGCTTGCGGTCGAGCTCATCCCGCCGGAGGCCCGTGACGACGCGGTGAGGCAGTTCCAGGCGCGACTCGACGGCGCGGCCGACCATGCGCCCCAGGAGTCCGCGCTACTGACCCGCGACGGCCGGCGCGTTCCGATCGAGGTTACGTCAACGATAGTCCGGCGCAGCGGCAGGACGGCCGGGGTGATCGGTCTTGTTCGCGACGTCAGCGAGCGTGTACGCAGCGAGGAAGCGCTGCTCGAGAGCGAGCGGCGATTCCGAACCGCGTTCGATTTCGCGGCGATCGGGGTGGCCCTCGTGGCACCGGACGGTCGGTTCCTGCAGGTGAACGATGCGCTCTGCGATCTCGTCGGCTATACGGCCGACGAGCTTCTCACGCTCACGTTCCAGGACATCACGCACCCCGACGACCTCGAAGCCGATGTCGAGCTTGCCCGGCAGGTGCTTGACGGGGAGATCCGGACATACCAGATGGAGAAGCGATATGTCCACAAGCTCGGTCACGTCGTCTGGATTCTGCTGAGCGTGTCGCTCGTGCGGAAAAGCGACGGGAGCCCATTGCACTTCATCAGTCAGATCCAGGACATCACTGACCAGAAGCGCTCGCAGGGGGCGATCAGTCAGGGCAAGCTGCAACTGGCTGAAGCTCAGCACCTCGCACATATCGGCAGCTGGGAGTGGGACGCAGCCGCGGACCTTGTGACCTGGTCGGACGAGCTCTACTCGATCTTCGGTGTCGATCGCGACATCGGCCAGCTGACGTACGCGAGCTACGTCCAGACGATTCACCCAGAGGAACGGGCGATGGTGGAGGACACGATCGAGCGGGCCTTCGACACGGGCGAGCCCTTCGAGACGGAGCATCGCATCGTCCTCCCCGACGGGGGCGTCCGCTGGATCCACGGACGAGGCGAGGTCGAGCGAGACGACCAGGGGGTCGCCATGCGCGGTACCGCGCAGGACATCACCGAGCGCAAACAGGCGGAGGAGGAGCGGGACCGCCTTCGAGACGAGCTGCATCACGCCCAGAAGCTGGAGGCGCTCGGTCGGCTCGCAGGAGGCGTCGCGCACGACTTCAACAACATGCTCACCGCGATCAGGGGGTACAGCGAGCTTCTGCTCGCGAATCTCGAGCCCGGCCATCCGTCCCGGCACGATGCCGAGCAGGTGCGGCGTGCTGCGGAGCACGCGTCTTCTCTCCCGAAGCAGCTTCTCGCCTTTAGCCGTAAGCAGGTGCTCGAACCCGTGCTACTCGATCTGACCTCGATCGTGTCGGACGCGAGCGATCTCCTCCGACACGTCGTCGGTGAGACGGTCGACATCGTGACGACCACCGTGGCGCAGCCGGCCTGCATACACGCCGATCCCAGTCAGATCGAACAAGCTCTTGTCAATCTCGCCGTCAACGCCCGCGATGCGATGCCCGACGGAGGCACGATCACGATCGCGACGAGGAACGCCGACGTGACCGCGGGCGTTGCGACCGAGCACGGCGTGGCGGCAGGTCCCTACGTCGTGATCTCGGTGTCGGATACCGGAACCGGAATGGACGAGGGGATGAAGGCCAGAGTCTTCGAGCCCTTCTTCACGACGAAGGCACCCGGACAAGGCTCAGGGCTCGGCCTCGCAACCGTCTACGGCATCGTACGGCAGAGCGGCGGCTTCATCCGGCTCGAGAGCGAGCCCGGAATTGGCTCGAACTTCGAGATTTACTTCCCGCGCCGGGTGGCTGAAGTAGAGCGGGAGAGCGCTGCCCCGAGTCAGCTCGATCCGAGAAGCGCGACCTCGGCGACGGTTCTCCTGGTCGATGACCAAGAGCTCGTCCGAGACGCGGCGTGCGCGGTTCTCGAGAACGCGGGGTGGGAGGTTCTCTCGTACGCGAGCGGGCCCGAGGCGCTCGAGCTGTGCGAGGGCTCGGATGTCACCGTCGACGTGCTGGTCACAGACGTGGTGATGCCCGGCATGGGCGGGCCTGAGCTCGCCCAGCGAGTTCTCCGGCGACGTCCGGGAACTCCTGTCGTCCTCATGTCCGGCTATGCGGACGACGCGCCCGTCGTTGGCAGCGAGGGCGGGGTCTTCATGAGCTTCCTTCAGAAGCCCTTCGCGCCGAGCGAGCTTGTCCAGGCGGTGCAAGCGGCGGTGGATCGAACCGCGTCCAACGGTCATCGTGACGTCGGCGAGACAATCAGATGCCTGATCGCCGACGACCACCCAGCGGTGCTCGACTCGGTCTCTCGCTTCCTCGAGTCGCACGGGATCGAGGTCGGCTCTCGTGTGTCGCGAGGCGACGAAGCGCTCGACGAGATCGCGGCGAAGCAACCGGCGATCGCACTGCTGGACATCGGAATGCTGCCGATGAGCGGGATCGAGGTTGCGCGGCGCGTCGCCGATACGTTCCCCGAGATTCGAACAGTGCTGTACACCGGCCACCGCGATAGCGCCCTCCTGGAGCAGGCTCTCGACGCAGGTGTACGCGCCTTCGTCCTGAAGGAGTCCCCGCTCGAGGAGCTCCTTCGGGCGCTCGAAGCCGTTGCGAACGGTGGGACGTACGTCGATCCCGAGTTGTCCGTGACGCTCGCGTCGGCCCACGCGGTTGGCTCTCTCTCACCGCTCACGCCTCGCGAGCGAGAGGTCCTCGCACTCCTCGCCGACGGGATGACCAACGACAAGGTCGGAACAGCCCTCGGGATCTCTCCCGAGACGGTGCAGTCGCACGTCCGCAACACGATGGGCAAGCTCGAAGCGAATACGCGCACCGAGGCGGTCGCCACGGCGATCCGCCAGTCCTTCATCGACTGACTTCTCGCGCAAGAGTGGGATCCGCTCGCGCAGATCCCACTCGCGCACATCTCTGAAGGCGGCCGCTTCGCGGCCGCGGCGCTGTCTCTCACCTCGTGCGGACGTACTGCTCGCGAGCGGTGTAGTGTCGGTGACATGCCACGTCGGACGAATTACGGCGGCGAAAAGTGACCGTGCCGTTTCGGATCGGCGTCATGCAGCTGACGATGGAGCCGCTCGAGGAGATGCTCGAGTCGGCCCGCGTCATGGACGAGGTCGGCATGGACACGATCTGGCTCGCGGAGGCGTACCCCTGGTGGCGCAAGCACGGCATGGAGGCCCGCTCGTCCACCGTCGTCTCCGCGCTCATGGCTCGCGAGACGAAGCAGCTGACGATCGGCTGGGGGATCATCTCGCCGTTCACGCGGCATCCGGTGCAGGTCGCGATGGACGCCCGCGTGGTGCAGGAGGCCGCGGGCCCGGATCGGTTTCTGCTCGGGTTCGGGACATCAAAGATCTTCCTCAGCAACATCCGCTCGCAGACGTCGAAGACGCTCGGGCCGATGCGCGATGCCGTCACAATTGTGCGTGGCGTGCTCGGCGGCGAGGCGTTCGAGTACGAGGGCGAGACGTGGAGTGCCTCCGTGCCGGGGTTGAGCCCTGAAGCGCACACGCCTCGCGACGTACCACCCGTGTACGTGGCTGCGACGGCGCCGAAGATGCAGGCGCTCGCAGGCGAGATCGCGGATGGCTGCCTCACGCCATCGATCACGACTCCGGCCTTCGTCCGGTACACCCGCGAGAACGTGAAGACGGACATCGACATCGGGTGCACGGTCGTCGCCTCGATCCACGAGTCTGATCGTGACGCCGGCCGCGACGGCGCACGGGAGATAGCGGGCATGTATCTCGCGAACAAGTTCCAGAACATCCGAGGCTCCGCGGACACGTTGCTCGAGCTGGCCGGGATCGAGATGGAGGAGCTCGCACCTGTCGCCGGGGCGATGGAGCAGGGTGGGCGGCTGGCCGCGAAAGCGAAGGTGACGGACTCGCTCCTCGACCGCTGCAAGGCGATCGCAGGGACACCCTCGGACTGCATCGAGGCAATCGAGGAGTACCGCGATGCCGGGTGCACGCACGTCATGCTCGAGCTGTGGGGCGACCGCCGCCACGACCAGATCCGCCTCTTCGGCGAAGAGGTGCTCCCGCACTTTCGGCGCGATTCGTAGGTGCGAGATATATCTCGCCCCTACAGGTGATGGTGACCGACATCCGCATCGACCAGGAGCGGCTCATCGAGTGGGCCTCGCAGGCGATCGGGACTCCGAGCTTCACGGGCTCGGAGGAGGCGATGGCCGAGCTCATGCGCGAGACATTCCTCGACATGGGCCTGCACGTGCAGTGGCAGCAGGTGGAGGAAGGCCGCGCGAACGTCCTCGGGATTCGCGAGGGGGCAGGGGGCGGTCCGAGCCTCATGTTCAACGGCCACATGGACACGTCGTACTCAGGGAAAGAGCCCTGGCTGCGGCACGTGCCGGGCTTCCAGCCGAGCGCGTTCGTCGAGGACAACCGCCTGTACGGCCTCGGGATCTCGAACATGAAAGGCGCGCTCGCCTGTTACGTCGAGGCGCTGCGCGCGCTCGGTGACGCCGGCGTCGCACTACGAGGGGACGTCATGATCGCCGCGGTCTCGGGCGAGATCGAGAAGACGCAGTTCGGCGACGCGCAGGGCTCCGAGTACCGGGGCTACGCGGCCGGCTCGCGGTATCTCGTCTCGCACGGCGGCGTGGCGGACATGTGCATCCTCGGCGAGCCGACCGAATCGAAGGTCGTGCTCGGCCACTTCGGATCGCTCTGGATACGGATCTCGACGCAGGGACCGTTCATCCACACCGCGTTCAGCGAGGGGAAGCGCGACCAGAACTCGATCGTCCGCATGCGCGAGGTCTTCGACGCGGTGCTGGAGTGGATACCGACCTGGGAAGATGATCCTGAGAACTCGTATCGCGGTGCGAAGTCCATCGTGAACGTCGGGGCGATCGAGGGAGGTTTCGGCTGGCGCGTATCGCGAACGCCGCACCGGACCGATCTCTTCCTCGACGTTCGTGTGCCTCCGACGAAGGAGATGGCGGTTGCGCGAGCGCAGGTGCTCGACTTCGTTCGCTCGCTCCGTGAGCGATTCCCCGACCACGGCGTTGAGGGAGAGGTGTACGTGACAGCCCCCGGCGCCGAGATCGCGGAGGATCATCCGCTGGTCAGCGCGCTCGACGAGGCTCACGGCGAGGTGTTCGGTGCGCCGCCCGAGCGGGACGTGACGCGCTGGTTCTCCGATGCCTCTGTGTTGACGCGGTACGGGATCGCGACCGTGAACTACGGCACCTCGACGGGTCTCCTCGACACGGTCAAGGGCGAGAACCTCGAGATCGCCGGCCTCGTCAAGACCGCCGAGGTCTACGCACGAGCCGCGATGAAAGTCTGTGGATGAGCGACGTGTACGCGTTGCCGCCGGACCTCCCGGTTCCCGAGGATGATGGCGCGTGCGACGGGCTGGTCGGGAAGACGATTCCCTCGGTCGTGCTCGAGTCTTCTCAGGGGGCGGTCGACCTCGCCGAGCTCGCGGCGGAGCGGCTCGTGCTCTACGTCTACCCGCGGGCCGGGAGGACCGAGCGACTCGGCTGGGACGCGATTCCCGGAGCGCGAGGCTGCACGCCGCAATCGTGCGCGTTCCGCGACCACGCTGCGGAGCTGCGCGGCCTCGACGCGCTCGTGGCGGGCGTCAGCGCGCAGAGCCTCGCTGAGCAGGTCAGGTTCGCCGAGCTGAACCACATGCCCTTCCCGATCGTCAGCGACGAGAGATTGCGGCTCCGGGACGCTCTCGGCTTCCCGACATTCGAGGTCGACGGCGACGTGCTGTACAAGCGGGTCACGGTCATCGCCGAGCGTGGTTCGATCGTCAAGGTCTTCTACCCCGTCTTCCCGCCGGACCACAACGCCGCGGACGTCGTCGCCTGGCTGGACGAGCGAGCCGTCGGATGAGGCTCGTCACGTTCGACAGCGGTCTCGTCGGCCACGTCGACGGCGACGAGGTCGCCGTGCTCGACGTGCCCACGATGCGGGAGTACTTCGAGCACGGGGGCGCGGACGAGACGGGCGAGCGCGTGTCCCTCGCCGAGACCCGTCTCCGCGCTCCGATCGTCCCGAAGAAGCTCATCCACACGGCCGGTAACTTCCGCGAGCACGAGGAGGAGTCGAAGCAGGTCGGGTGGTCGCACGAGATCGCGCCCTGGATCGTCTTCTTCCAGAACGTCGACGCCATCGTCGGCACGGATGAACCGGTCGTCTACCCCGAGCACCTGACCGAGGAGCTCGACTACGAGCTCGAGCTCGCAGTGGTGATCGGCAAGGCGGGGAAGTGGTTCTCCCCGGAGGAGGCAGACGACTACATCGCCGGCTACGTCATCTTCAACGACATCACCGCGCGGGACATCCAGCGGCGGGAGATGCGCTCGGGTGTCTTCTCCTTCTGCAAGGCGATCGACACGTTCTGCCCGCTCGGACCGTGGATCGTCACGGCGGACGAGATCCCCGATCCGCACGACCTCTCGATGGAGCTGCGCGTCAACGGAGAGGTGCGCCAGACTTCGCATTCGGGGCGCATGAGCGTGACGATCCCGGAGATCCTGAGCCACTACTCGGCGCTCGGGTACTCGGCGGGAGACGTGCTCTCGACCGGGACGGTGTCCGGGGTCGCGGGGTTCTCGCCGGACGCTGCCTCGCTCTATCTCCAGCCGGGCGACGTGATGGAGGCGGAGATCGAGCGCATCGGCGTCCTGCGGAACCCGGTCGTCTCCTGGCAGGAGGCCCACGGAGAGGCGGCGCCCCCGCGGGTCACGTGGTAGTCGGCTCGATAGAGCTCCACCCGATCCCCGACGCGGTCGGGCTGCTCGCCGAGTACAGCGACGTCTATCCGGAAGTTCCGGCGGAGGCCTGGCAGCCGTACCGGGCGCTCTATCCGGAGCTGTTCGCCGGTGAGAGCTGGCGTCTGCCCTGCAACTGCTTCCTCGTTCGCTCCGGCGGGGTCGCGATTCTCGTCGACACTGGAGTTGGGCCGCCTGGGCTCTGGGACTGGACGGCGGAGCACGAGGGTGAGCTACCCGAGGCGCTCGAGCAGCTCGGGCTCGGGCCCGGCGACATCGACATCGTCTTTCTCACCCACCTCCACATCGACCATCTCGGCTGGAACGCCGACCTCGACGGGGCTGCGTTCTTCCCGAGAGCGCGATATGTCGTGCACGAGGATGCGCTCGCGTTCGCACGCACTCAAGACGGGCGGGCGCACATTCAGCGCTGCATTGTCGTTGTCGAGGGCCGCTTCGAGACCGTCTCGAGTGAGCTCGAGCTCGCCCCAGGGGTCACTGCGTTCGTGTCGCTCGGTCATTTTCCGGGGCACATGGGCCTTCGACTTGCGTCCGGGACCGAGCGTGCGGTCTTGCTTGCGGACACCGCCGTACATCCCGCACTCCTGAACGAGCCGGACTGGGTCTACGTCGCCGACGGGGAGCCCGCCATCTGCGCCGCGACACGACACGCCCTGCTCCCGGAGCTGGTCGACCACGACGTCCTCGTCGCGTCCGGGCATTACCCCGGTAGCGGGATCGGCCGCGTCGTAACGCGCGATGGGCGCGTTGTCTGGGAGGAGGCGCGCTGAGTCGAGACCTGAACATCCTCGTGGGGGCCGTGGGGCTCTCGGCGCTCGGCGACTGGCTTGCGCTCGTCCCACTCGCGCTTCAGCTGGAGGAAACGACGGAGTCTGGGATCGTGGTGGCACTCCTGTTCGTCGCTGTGTGGTCGCCCGCAGTGCTGCTCGCCGGCCCTGCTGGGCTGCTAACCGATCGCTATGACACACGCCGTGTGCTGCTCGTCGTATCGCTCGCGCAGGCCGTGGTGGCGATTGGGCTCGCCTTCGTGAGCGGGACTGCTGCGCTCCTCCTCCTTGCGGCACTTCTCGGCATCGGGTTCGCGCTCACGCAGCCGGCAGAGTTCGCGCTGGTACCCGCTGTTGCGGGGGAGGCGAGACTCGCCGTTGCGAACGGCAGGGTCGAGACTGCGCGCTACGTGGGATTCACGGTCGGCCCGTTGGCCGGTGGAGCGCTCGCGGCGGCAGGAGGCATACGCGCCGCGATGCTCGTCAACGCAGCCACCTTCCTAGTCGTCGCGGGCGCGGCAGCGATCGTGCGGGTACCTCGGGTCGAGCCGCGCGCGGAGCTCGAGACCCGCCAGAAGCGAGCGTGGGCGGGCGCAGCCTTCCTCGTACAAGATCGGGTCCTCGCGGTCGTGATGACCGTCGCGTTCGTCTCGCTCCTGTTCATGACGGCCTCGGCACCGGCGGAGGTGTTCTTCGCCAAGGATTACCTCGACATCGGAGACGTCGGGTACGGAGCTCTCCTCGCGTCCTGGACGCTCGGGATGGCGCTCGGCGCGACGTTTCTCCCTCGACGCGTCGCGGCGGGGATGCTCGCGATGGGCGCACTCGTCGCAATCGTCGTCCAGGGTTTCGGTCTCGCCGCGCCCGCGCTCTGGCTTGTGCCCGCCTTCGCGTTCGCCCTCTACTTCATCGGCGGCCTGGCCCATGGGACGAAGAACGTCCTGGTACGCACGCTGATCCACGAACGGGTCCCCGAGAACCTCCACGGGCGTGCATACGCTGCCTACAACGCGCTTCGAAACGGAGCCGAGCTCATCGCGCTCGTCGGAGGAGGTCTACTCGTGGTCGCTCTCGGAGCGCGCTGGACTCTCTTTCTCGCGGGCGCGATCCCGCTTGCAGCAGGTCTCGTCGCCGTCGGTATGGCCCGACGCCTCCTCGCCGAGCCGGTCGTGTCCGGAGCTCCAGCGTGATCTGGCCACGGGACGACGCGAAGCTCGCGCGTGTCCGTGCGCTCATGGCGGAGCGCGGACTCGACGCGATGGTCGTCCGCGCCCCCGACAACGTCCTCTACCTGACGAACTTGTGGAGCATGAAGGGCTACGACGCGTGCGTGTTCCCACGTGAGGGCGAGCCCACACTGATCTGCCTCGAGGCGAGCGAGGAGGACGCCGCGCGCTCCGCGTGGACGGAGGACGTTCTCCTCTTTCAAGGGTACGACCCGTCGGATCCGCGGCCGCCCGGCGCTCGAGTGCTCGAGCTGGCTCGAGCGGCCGCAACGGAGTACGGGAGGGTCGGTCTCGAGCTCTCGCTCGGCACTCAGGCGACAGACCGGATGGTCGGCGAGCCGACGACCTTCACGCGCGACTGGTTCACTGCGTTCGGCGAAGTTCAGGATGCGACGCCGCTCCTCGCCGAGGCCCGCGCGCTCAAGACCGAGCAGGAGATCGAGCGGATGCGCCTCGCGAACGACATCGCCGCCGCAGCGATGGAGCACTGCAAGCTGATCATCGAGCCCGGAATGAGCGAGGCGCAGATCGCAGCTGAGTGGGAGGGGTTCGTCCACGGCGAGGGAACCGGATGGGAGGGCAAGGTCGACCTCGCACTCGGCTTCACGCTCATCTGGTCAGGCCCCGGGATCAAGACGTTCACTGCAACCACGTCCCGCCCGGTCGTCGAGGGCGAGCCGACGCTCTTCGAGATCTGGGTCTGCGCGGACGGCTACTGGTGTGACCACACGAAGAACCTCGTCGTCGGGGAGCTGACTCCCGCGTACCGCGATCTCGAGGCGGGGCTCATGGCCGTGTACGAGGACGCGATCGACCTCGCGCGTCCGGGAGCGAGCCTTGCCGAGCTGGACCGACGTATCCGCGCCGGAATCGAAGCGATGGGCTTCCCCGGCCAGCCGTCGCATCCGATCTGCCACGGCGTTGGCGCGCGCGCCCACGAGCCGCCGTACGCGCACCAGGCAGGCGGAGGCGAGATCCAGGCCGGCATGGTTCTTGCAATCGAGCCAGGATGCTATATAGAGGGCGGTGGCGGCCTCCGCGTCGAGGACAACTTCCTGATTACCGCAGAAGGTGCCGAGAAGCTCTCGCCGTTTCCCGATGGGATAGTTCAGGCGTGAGCGAACAGGCATCTCGGCCGGCGGCGCCGGACGCGAACTGGACGCGGCGCATCGGCGTTGGCATCGGTCTCGTCGTCTCGCTGACCTTGATCGCCTTGCTCGGCGCGGCCTTCCTCCCGCGCTGGTGGGCGCAGCGGATAGGCGATCAGGTCGACGGGAGCATCACCACGGGCGGGTTCGTCGGGCTCTTCTACGGGTTCGTCTTCACGCTGCTCCCGCTCGTCGTCCTGTGGCTTGTGTTCCGATTCCTCAGGACATGGCGCCGCCGCGTCCTGGGCGTCGCTTTGGTCGTTCTTCTTGCTGCGCCGAACCTCCTGACCCTCGGAATCGTCGTCGGCGCGGGAAACGGCGCACATGCGGGAGACCGGATCCTCGACGTCGAGGCTCCGGCGTTTCGGGGAGGGACGGTCGCTGGAGCGCTCCTCGCGATCGCCTGCCTCGGAGGTGCGTGGTACGTCATCAGATCGAGGCGCCGTGCGTGGCGCCGGGTGGGCGAGGTCGAGGCGTCGGGCTCTACTCCGGCTAGCGAAGATCGGTAACGCGCTGGATCTTGCCCCCGTCGGAGCGGGGCGCCTCGCCTGGAGCTACGAGCGTCACGGTCATTGAGCACCCGATCGTGTGTCGCGCAGGTCGCTCTTGCGCGTGAACGGGAGCCGGCTGAGGTCGTCGAGCGAGGCGACGTCCCGCGGGTCGATGGCTTCGAGCCGCTCTCGGTAGAGGGGAACGCGCTCCTTGACGTAGGCGATGAGCGACCGGGGCCGCTCGAGCTGGAGCTCACGGAGGCGCTCCCGTGGCATCGTCTTGAGGGCGGGCTCGAAGATCACCTGCGGAGTATTCCTCTCGCGGATGCGATAGTCCGAACGTGACTCTCGATCGCTCCAAGGTCTGGACCGGTGATCTGAACGCGAAGGCGCTCGAACCCCAGCCGCACGGCACTATCGGGCTCTACGATACGACGCTCCGCGATGGGGAGCAGACGGTTGGGGTCGTTCTCGATCCCGAGCAAAAAGTGGAAATTGCAAAGGCGCTCTCGGCGGCCGGCGTCGACCGCATCGAAGCAGGTTTCCCGCGTGTGTCCGAGGACGACGCGCGCGCGATCTCGCTCATTCTGGAGGCAGGGCTCGAGGCCGAGATCTGGGGTTTCTCGCGGGCTGTTCGGGCTGACGTCGAGGCGCTCGTCGAGCTCGGACTGCAGGCCTCCGTGATCGAAAGCCCGATCTCGGACGGGAAGCTGGCCGCGCTCGGCGTCTCACGCGAGACGATGCTCCAGCGGATCCGCTCGGCGGTGTCGTTCGCCGTCGAGCAGGGGATACGCGTCGCATTCTTCGGTGTGGACTCGACCCGCGCCGACCTCGAGTTCGTGCGACAGGTGTACGAGAGCGCCGTAGAGGCGGGCGCACAGGAGGTCGTCGTCGTCGACACGCTCGGGATCGCGACGCCCGAGGCAGCGGCGTTCCTGGTCGGCGATGTGGCCGAGCGGCTGGACTTCGAGGTTCCCGTCCACTGGCACGGCCACGACGACTTCGGCCTCGCCACAGCAGCCGCGGTCGCGGCAGTCCAGGCGGGCGCGACCTGGGTACACGGAACGGTGAACGGGATGGGGGAGAGGGCCGGCAACGCAGATCTCGTCGAGGTGGCGCTCGCGCTCGAGGCGCTCTACGGAATCCCGACGCGGTTACGGCTCGAACAGGCGCGCGACCTCGCCGGGCTCGTCCAGGAGCTTGCGGGCACGCAGCTCGCGCCCTGGAAGGCGGTCACGGGCGACAACCTCTTCATCCGCGAGTCGGGCGCCGTTGCCTCTCAATTCCATGACCCGTCGGCGATCGAGCCGTACGCCTCGGAGCTTGTTGGCGCGAAGCGTGGGATCGTGCTGGGGAAGAAGAGTGGGCTCGACTCGATCCGGATCAAGATCGAGGAGCTGGGGCTCGACGTCCCGGAGGAGCAGATTTCGCCGCTTCTCGAGGCCGTCAAGCGAGCCGGCACGAAGAAGCGTGGTCTGGTCACGGACGCGGAGTTCCGGCGGCTGGTCTCGCGACGTCGAACGCGACGTGGTTGACTGACATGTCAGTTGTGGGATACTCGCGCAGCAGCGTGGAACGGGTCTGCATCGTTGGAGCCGGGGTGATCGGGAGCCTCTTCGCGGGTCATCTGGCCCAAGTCTGCGACGTCTCCGTGCTGACGCGGCGCAAAGAGCACGCGGACGCACTGAACCGTCAAGGGCTACGTGTGAGTGGGAAGAGCGACCGTCATGCACGTGTGCTGGCGACCGCCGATCCCGCGGAGCTCCCACCTTTCGACCTGGCGATCGTCGCGACGAAGGCGTCGGGGCTCGAGCCGGCGGCGGCGGGGCTCGAAGGCAGGTTTCCGGAGGCGACGGTGATGACCGTGCTGAACGGCATCGGCGCCGAAGAAGTCGTCCGCGCGCACGGTGATTGGTCGATTGTCTCCGGCGTGACGTTCATGAGCGGGACGCGCCACTCGGACACCCACGTCGAGTACATCCTCGACACGGAAACGTGGCTCGGACCGTACGAAGACACACCGTTCGAGACGGTGCAGGACATCGCCGAGACGATCGTCGCAGCGGGCCTCAAAGCAGAGGCGCTCCCGGATCTCCGCCCGGCGCAGTGGTCGAAGCTCGTCTTCAATGCCGCCGTCAACCCGGTCGCAGCGCTCACCGGGCTCCCGCACGACCCACACTTCGCGCAGGAGGTAGATCCCACGGACCTCGGCCATCTCGTGCATGGTCTCGTTGATGAGGGAAAGGCGGTCGCCACAGCGGCCGGCATCGAGCTCCACGACGACCCATGGGAGATGAACGTGCTCGCGACGCAGCGAGGATCGGCGCACTACCCGTCGATGCTCGAAGATGTCGACGCACATCGGGAGACGGAGATCGAGCTCATCACCGGGTCGCTCGTGCGGGAGGCGAAGCGGCGTGATGTTCCCGTACCGCTCCATACGCTGCTCTACGGGCTCGTCAAAGGCAAGGAAGCATCGTGGCAGGTAACGCAGGAATCAACAGGAGGGCAGAGATGACGAAGGTAGGAAAGGCGGCGCTTGCGCTTGTGGCCGCCGCGGTAGCAGCGTTCGCCGTTGTTGGCGGCGGGTCGGCGGCTCCGCAGAAGACAGTCACCATCGGGTGGGCTTACGACGGTGTCGGGCCGATGGCGGCGTACGACGGGCCTGCGCTCGCCACGGCGAAAGAGCGCATCAAGGCGGTGAACAAGACGAGCACGACGAAGATGCGCCTTATCACGTGCAACACGCAGGGCAACAAGCCGGCCATCGCGAAGGCGTGCGCCGCAAAGCTCGTGGGCCAGGGCGCGGACATCATCATGACGACGTGCGACGTCGACTTCGCCGCGCCGGTGATCCAGTACGCGATCGACCGTGGGAAGCTGACAATCGCAGCGTGCATCGGCACCGATCAGATGGGGCCGAAGCGCTTCGGTGCGAAGGGTCGTCTCGCGTTCTCGTACGGGAACGTCGCGCAGGACGAGGGCTCGGCGATGGCGGAGTACGCCTGGAAGCGTGGGTGGAAGAGCGCGTCGCTCGCCACTGACACGGTCATCGTGTACTTCCGTAACGTCGTGCAGGCCTTCGAGGCCCGCTTCACGCAGCTCGGCGGGACCATTGTGACCAAGGAGACCTATCAATCGCTCGGCGGCAACCCGGCCTCGTGGCAGAACACCGTCACACGGCTCAATGCCAAACCGGCCGACGTCATCGTCACGTCGACGGCGCCTCCGTTCGGCGCGCAGGTTCCCATCCTGAGCGGTCTCCGGACGCTGGGGAACAACACGCCATTCCTGAACTCGTGGGCCGGCGACGGGAACTACTGGTACACGCCTGATCCGAAGGTCACGAACTACTACTACGTCACGTTCGCATCAGCCTTCGGTGACGATCCGGTTGCAGCCGTCAACGCTCTCCGGAATCGCTACGAAGGGGCGATCGCTAAGGGCGGCAATACCGGCGCCTTCGTCACGGGCTGGTCGGCGATCGACGGGATCGCGCTCGCCCTGAAGCGGACGGGCGGAAACACGAACGGTCTCGCGCTGGCCGCCCAGATGGAGAAGTTCAAGAACGTCCCGACCCTCTCGGGTCTCGTGACCTTCTCCAAGAGCCTGCACACGGTGTCCGGTCGCACATACCGGGTAATCCGCGTACAGGACAACGTCCCGAAGGTCGTCGGGACCATCAAGGCGAAGGTCGTTCCGAAGATCTAGGCGGTTTGACGGAGCCGAAGCCTGACGAGACACGGCGGCCCGGAGCCTCGCTCCGGGCCGCCGGCGTCTCGCGCGCCTTCGACGGCGTTCAGGCGCTCCGGGGTGTCACGCTCGAATTGCACCGTCACGAAGTCGTAGGCCTCATCGGCCCGAACGGCGCCGGAAAGTCCACGCTCGTGAACGTCCTCTCGGGCTTCGACCTGCCCGACGAGGGGAGCGTCGAGCTCGAGGGGCGGGACATAACGCGCTGGACGCCCCACCGGCGGGGACGGTCAGGCCTCTCGCGAACCTTTCAGCACAGCCGCTCGTTTCGCGGCCTCTCCGTGCGAGAGAACGTCGAGGTCGCCGCGCTCGGCGTCGGCGTCGGCCCGCGCGAGGCTCGTCGTCAGGCCGACGAGCTCCTCGAGTCGCTCCAGCTCGGCTCGTACGCTGACGCACCCGCGGGTTCGCTCCCGCATGGCGACGAGCGCCGGCTCGGAGTTGCGCGAGCTCTTGCGACGTCCCCGCGCTTCGTGCTGATGGACGAGCCGGCAGCAGGACTTCCCGAGGCCGAAGTGCCGGCGTTCGCGCAAGTCGTCCGCTCGGTGCGAGACGAGCACGATGCGGGTGTGCTTCTCATCGATCACAACATGGCGCTGATCATGGATGTCTGCGACCGCATCCAAGTGCTCGACCAGGGGACCACGCTCGCAGAGGGAACGCCGATTGAAATTCGCGAGAACCTCGACGTAGCCGCGGCCTACCTCGGCGAGAGCGCGGTCCGCGCGGAGCCCGCGGGATGACCGGTCTCGAGCTTGCCGACCTCGAGGTCGCTTATGGCGGCGTGCTGGCAGTACGTGGCCTCTCGCTCACCGTCGCGCCGGGCGAGATCGTGGGCCTCATCGGCCCGAACGGCGCCGGGAAGTCGACGACGTTGCACGCGATCATGGGTCTCGTTCCGGCGCGGGCCGGCGACATCCGCCTCGACGATGAGTCGCTCCGACGCCGCAAGCCCGAGTCGATCGCTCGGCGCGGTGTCGCCCTGGTGCCTGAGGGGCGCCGCCTGTTCGCGGAGCTCACGGTCGAGGAGAACCTCCGTCTCGGTCTCGCGGGACGGGCGCGGCGCGACGGAGCAGAGGAGAGCCTCGCGGCCGTCGCAGAGCTGTTCCCGATCGTGGAGGAGTTCCGCGATCGACACGCCGGCGCTCTCTCGGGTGGCCAGCAGCAGCAGCTCGCGATCGCACGCGCACTCGTCGCGTCTCCCTCGATTCTGCTCCTGGACGAGCCGTCGCTCGGACTCGCGCCGACAATCGTCGACCTCGTCTTCGCGACGCTGCGGACGATCAGTGACCGAGGGCTCGGGATCCTGCTCGTCGAGCAACGCGCCCAACGGACGGTGGCGCTCGCCGACCGAACGCACGTCCTGGCGAACGGCGAGCTGCGTCTGACATTGACCCCCGACGACGCAGCCGACACCGATCGCATGGTTGCGGCCTACTTCTCGTGATTGAACTCGTCGGCAGCGGCCTGGCCGACTTCCTCGGCGACGCGGTTGATCTGCAGGTGCAGGTCGACGCGATCGGCCTTGGCGCGATCTTCGCGCTCATGGCGGTGGGAATCGGACTCGTGTTCGGTGTCATGCGGCTCGTCAACTTCGCGTACGGGCAGCTGATCATGGCCGGGGCGTTCGCCATTGCCTTCGCATCGCAACGCGGCTGGCCCGTGGCCGTCGCGATCGCTCTTTGCTTCGCCGTGGTGCTCGTGCTCTCGCTCGCGATGGAGCGCGTCGTCTTTCGCCCGCTGCGTACGCAGTCGGCCGCGGTGATGCTGATCGCCACGTTCGCGGTCTCGTTTCTCCTCCAGTCGATAGCCCTCCTCTGGTTCGGGCCGCTCGGGAAGACGGCAACCTCGCTCGTCTACCTCAACCGTCCGGTATCGGTCGGGAGCGTCGAGATACGGAAGATCACCATCGTCGCGATCGTGACCGCTGTGATTTGCCTCGCGCTTCTCGTCCTCCTGCTGAACCGCACGTCGATCGGCCTCCACATGCGAGCTGCGGCCATGGACGCTTCGACTGCGCGGATGCTCGGAGTGCGGGCGAACATGGTGAGCACCGTCTCAGTGCTCATCGCGGGAGCGCTTGCGGCTCTCGTGGCCGTTCTGCTCACCGTCCAATACCCGACCGTGACGTCGACGTTCGCATTGCAGGAGACGATCCTCGTCCTCGCCGGAGTCGTCGTCGGCGGGATGTCGCGGCTTCTCTCAGCCACACTCGGAGGGTTCCTGATCGGATACGTCTCGGGGCTCCTCGGCGGCGCCCTACCCTCGAGTCAGAGCCAGTATCTGCCGTCGTTCCTCTTCGGCCTCGTCATCCTCGTCCTCCTCCTGAAGCCGGATGGGCTCTTCACCCGACACCGCGGATTGGTGGAGCGCGTATGAGGGTGGGCCGTGCTCTCGTCGAGCTGCTCGCGCCGGTTCTGCTGGTTGTCGCAGCCGCGATGCTCGGCGCGTTCGTGTCCCAGGCGAACGAGATCTACTTCGTCACCGCGCTCATCTCCGTCTCGACCGTCGTCGCGATCTATGTCTTCGTCGGCAACTCGGGCGTCCTCTCGTTCGGGCATGTCAGCTTCTTCGCGGTCGGTGTATGGGCGGCCGGCGTCCTCTCGATCCCGGAGCAGGAGAAGCCGGCGACGATGCCGTACCTCTTCGACTCCCTCAGCTCGACGACGGTCGGGAACGTCCCGTCACTCCTGATCGCGGCCGTGGTCGGCGGTGTCTTCGCGCTCCTCGTCGGGCTCCCGCTGATGCGGCTCTCGGGGCTCGCGGCGGGGATTGCGACATTCGCCGTGCTCGGGATCACCAACAACCTCCTCCGCTACTACGAGAAAATCGGTCCGGGGTTGAACACGTTCTCGTCCGTTCCCGAGACGACCGACCTCTTGCAGGCGACGATCGGTGCCGTCCTCGTCATCGCCGCTGCCTTCGCGTATCAGCGCAGCCGATTCGGCCGTCAGCTTCGCGCGACGCGAGAGGACCCGGCGGCTGCGCGGGCGGTCGGAATCTCGATCTATCGGCAACGGATCGCGTCATTCGCGCTCTCCGGCTTCCTCGCCGGCTTCGCGGGCGGCTTGTACATCCACTTCATCCCGATCAACGCCGACTCGGTCTACCTCGACCTGACGTTCATCACACTCGCCATGCTCGTCATCGGCGGCGCGACGAGTCTCTGGGGTGCGGTCGTCGGCGCGCTCTTCGTCAGCGCTCTCGACTCCGTGCTCGCGGAGATGGAGGACGGCATGACCGTGCTCGGGATGACGATCGATATCCCGTCCGGGTCGCGGATCGTCGTCGTGAGCGCGATCATGGCGCTCGTGGTCATCGTCCGACCCAGCGGGCTCACGGGCGGGCGGGAGTTCACGCTGCCGTGGCTTGCGCGCAGGCGGCGGACTGCGGAGGCAAAGTGAGGGTCTGCGTGGTGGGGTGTGGCGCCGTGGGCTCGCTCTTCGCGGCGAACCTCGCGCAACTCGACGACGTGGAGGTCTGGGCATACGACCTCTCGCGGGCACACGTGGATGCGATCAATGCCAACGGATTGCGACTTGTTGGAGCCGGGGACGTCGTTGGGCAACCGCGGGCAACCACGGATGCGTCGGAGCTGCCGGCGTGCGATTTCGGCATCGTCGCGACGAAGGCCATGCACACCGAGGGCGCGATTGCTGCGACCGCACACGCATTTGCGACTGGGGCCGTCGCCTCGGTGCAAAACGGCGTTGGCAACGAGGAAGTTCTCGCGCGGCATGTGTCCCGCGTCATCCGCGGAACCACATTCCCAGCCGGGAAGATCCTCGAGCCGGGTGTCGTGCAATGGGACGTGAAGGGTGACACGACGTTCGGTCCGTTCGAGCCGAGCCCTGCGACGACCGACGAGATCGAGGGGCTTGCGAATGCCTGCACGCGTGGGGGCATGCCGACAACAGCGGTTGCGGATGCGCGGCCCGCGCAGTGGCGCAAGGTGATCTTCAATGCGGCGACGAACCCCGTCGGAGCGCTGACCGGCCTAACGCACGGACGCGTCTGTGAGCGCCCGGATCTGCGGGCGGTCGTCAGCTCGCTCGTCGCGGAGGGCAAGGCAGTCGCGGCCGCACAAGGAATCACGCTCGACACCGACCCCGAGGAGCTGATCGACCATGCCGCGCGCCCCGACGTCGCGTACGACCACAAGGCGAGCATGCTGCAGGACGTCGAAGCGCGACGGCTCACCGAGATCGACTTTCTCAACGGCGGGATCGGCCGCTTCGGCCGTGAGCTGGGCGTTCGGACTCCGCTGAACGACGCAGTCACCGCCCTCGTCAAAGGACTGGAGGAATCGTGGAAACTCCACTGAGTGCCGAGCTCGAGCGGCGGTACGCGAACATGCGAGCCGCGATGGTCACGCACGACCTCGACGCCCTCATCGTGTCGGGGAGCGAATACTCGGGATTCGAGGGGGCGGTCACCTATCTCTCGGGCTTCCAGATCGTCCATCGCTATGCATACGTCGTCGTCCCGGCCGACGGCGAGCCGTGCATCGTGTTCCCGACCGAAGCTCGGTACGTCGGCGAGCACGGCTCGGCGGAGATCGAACAGGCCTTCCACGGGCGGCCGGGTGAGGAGATCGCCGATCGCGCACGCGCTGCCGGTTGGAAGCGCCTTGGCGTGTACGGGCTCGACTACATCATGACCGTGCGCGACTACCGCGCGCTCGACGGGCTCGAGTTGATCCCCTTCGACGTCGAGTTCGACATCGCACGGGCGGTGAAAAGCGAGGCCGAGCTCGACTCGATCCGCGATTCGGTACGGATCAACGAGCGGGGATTCGAAGTGTTTCTCGAGGCCTACGCGCCCGGGAAGACTGCGGCGGAGGTAATGGCAGCCGCCGAGGAGTGGTTCGTTTCCGAGGGGTGCGGCCGTCTGACGATGAACATGGTGCTCACGGGAACCGACACGTTCGCGCGCCCCGAGTTCAAGATCGCGCGCCGTGAAGAAGTCCTCGGTGACTTCTTGCTCCCGTCGCTCGAGGTCGCCGGGCCGGGAATGCACTGGGTAGAGGTCTCGCGCGCGATCGCCGCGCGGGATGCGATGCTCTCCGCCGACACCGAGCGAATGCTCGACGCGTATCTCGAGTACTTCGAGGTCGCGCGAACCGCCATGCGGCCGGGTGCGAGCTGCCACGACGTGCACCGGGCGGTGTCGGCCGGGTTCAGCGAGCGCGGGTATCACCTCGGGCACGTGACGGGCCACTCGATCGGGATGACGATGATCGAGTTCCCGAAGATTGGCGAAGGGGTCGAGACCGAGCTTGCCGAGAACATGGTGTTCTCGATGCACCCTCATGCCATCGCTGCGAACGGCCAGGACTGCTTGTACATGCAGGACACTTGGCTCGTGACGGCGGAGGGCGGCGTCCCGCTTGCGAACCTCCCGATGCAGGTATTTCGCGCTGCCGAGTGACGGAAAAGCGCGCAGGTGGCGATACACTTCGACCCGTGAGCTGGCCGTGGCTCGTGTTGCTCATCCTCGCGGCCGCACTTGCGGTCGCGGTCGAGCGCCCGCGCCTCGAGGCTCGTTTCGGCAGAACGGCGCGCAAAGGCCGAGATCGCCAGCGTCGCAAGAAGCAGCTCCGCGTAGTCACGCCGGAGGACGAGAGCGACGAGTTCATCCGCTCTGTCCAGCGCGACCTCGACGCACTGCCGACCATCGAGGAGCGGGACCGGAAGACGTAGCCCGCGCAAGACCAGAATCCGCTCGCGCGGATCCCGGCCGCGCGAAGATCCCTAAAGGCGGCCGCATTCGCGGCCGCGCCTTTCGGATCAAGTCGTCAGGCGCGGCGGATCGTGATCGTCGTAGCGAGCGTGCGCGTGTTGGGCAGGATGCGCGCGACGTTCTCCGTGTTCTTCGACTCTTGGTAGTCCGACACGCGCAGACGCAGCCGATGCTTGCCAGGCGCGAAGCCGGCAGTCGAGAGCACGATCACGCCACGTCGGAACGCAGCGCGTACGTCGTCACCGTCGATCGTCGCGATGATCGAGCCGGGATAGACGCCTGAGCCGGAATCGACCGCAGAGACCACGACGGGGCGGCGGGCGCCAACCGTCCGCGAGCGCACCCGGAGGGTCGGTGGGGTCACGTCGTTCACCCAGTAGCGAAACGTGAACGACCCCGACCCTGCGCGGGATGCGCTGTCGAAGACAACCGCGTACTCCCCTGCAATCGGGCTCAGTGCACCTACGGCGAGGACCGAGGAGCGAAAGTCCTCGAGGTAGGGGTTGTGTGCGACTGGCAGGCCGGCATATCCGGTCAGGCGGTTCTCGTCGATCTGCGCGACGACACGCGGCTCGACACGGCTTCCGGGCCCGCGCTGGGTGATGACGACGCCGAAGTTGGCGACACGGTTCGTGAGCCGGATGCGGTACACGCGCTCAGGCCCGCGGAGGATGGTCGTGACGTGTATTCCGCGCGGGTCCTCCGGATAGCGGTAGTGGGAGACGAGCGCGGGGCGTCCCGTAGTCGAGCTCCTATAGACGCCTGGCTTCGCGAGTTGGAGCGCGGTGTGACGTTGGAGAGCGGCGATCGACACGCGCCCCCAGTACGGGACTCGCCGGAGATCCGAGCCACGGCGTAGCTCGATGTAGCCGGTGAGATCGCCGAGTCTCGCGCTCGCGGGAACGATGATCTCGTACGACAGGGTCCCGGGAACCTCCACCGTGGAAGGCAGGATGAACGTACCGCCGGCACTCGACGCCGACGAGCGCGCATCCGTGACTTGCCACGTTCCTGCTCCGCCGCCGGCATCGCCGAGGGGGATGGTCCCGATGACGCTGCTCCGTCGCGCGAGCAGTCCGAGCGATACGGCGGTCGGCTCTGCGAAGAGCAACGGTCGGTCCGCCCTGGCCAGGGCGATGACACCTCCGCCCTGGAACGACGGTGGGACGACGTCCCCGCTCTCGTCGACGACATCGTTCCCCGTCTGAACCAGCGCGGACTTGAGCTGAGCGACGGTCCACTCCGGGTGCCGTTGGGTAAGGAGCGCTGCGGCTCCCGCGACGTGTGGTGCGGCCATGCTCGTCCCGGAAAACGACGCCCAGCCGCCGGGGATGGACGAAAGGACCTCGACGCCAGGGGCGGCGATGTCGGGCTTGAGCTGGAGTGAGATCGCCGTCGGACCGACGGAAGAGAAGCCGGCGTGCTCGCGCCTCGCCGGGCTTCCTGAGATCTCCACGGCTCCCACCGCAAGAGCGCGTGCGGAGTTGGCCGGCGAGGAGACAGACCCCGCGCCAACGTCGCCGTAGTCGTTTCCGGCTGAGATGACCGGCACGACGCCGGCGGCTGCGGCGGCGTCGAGAGCCCGCGCGACGATGTCGCGACTCGGCTCGATCTCGGGCTCGCCACCCGAGAAGTTGATGACGTCCATCCCGTCGGCGACAGCGGCTTCGATGGCGGCGACGATCGCCGGCGAGTTGGCGTTCGGCGTGAGGCCCGAGTCCGTCTCGACGAAGACCTTGTAGTTCCCGATGAACGCGCGCGGGGCGACGCCGGAGACGACGCGACCGCTCCCGGCCGGCGTCTGAGCGTTGCCCGCTGCGATCCCTGCCACATGCGTCCCGTGGCTCGAGTCGTCCGGGTCGAAGGCGAGACGTGCGGTTGGGGCTTTGGCGGTCTTAGGCGCGAAGACCCGTGCGACGATCACCTTCGCGGACGTGAACCGTTGCTGCCCCCTCGGGAACCCCGGCGGCATCGTGTAACCCGCGGGGTCGAAGAACGGATGGCTTGCATCAACCCCGCTGTCGATGATCCCGATCTTCATGCCCTGACCAGCGGTGTCCAGCGTCGGCCCCCACAGCGCGGGAGCGCCGATCTGTTGCGGTGTGCGGTCGAGCTGGGGGCCGTACGTCGCAGTGGGAAGCACTTCGCGCACACCGGGGAGCGCTCGCAAGCGGACTACGTGAGAGTTCCGCACCGAGACCGAGAAGCCGTTCGCGACGAGCCGGTATTGCCAGCCCACCTCTGCGTCGGGCACCTGGATGGAGAGTGCGCGTCGGAACGCTCGCTGCTCCGCGACGAGCACCGACCCCAGCCTTGGGGCTTCTCCCAGTGGAGGAGAGGTCAGCAGCACGACCACCTCGGTCGTTGCGGCGCCGGCAGACCCCACGGGTGGACGGTCGTCCGCAGCCACGACGAGTACTGCAAGCGCGACCGCGACGAGAGAGGCGAGGCGAGTCATCGAGGAGTGAGACGACTCGAAGCTAGAATCGTTCGGCCGCGCGGATGTGGCGGAATTGGTAGACGCGCACGGTTCAGGTCCGTGTGCCCGTAAGGGCGTGGAGGTTCAAGTCCTCTCATCCGCACTCAATTGTGCGCAAGAACGGAATCCGCTCGCGCCGATTCCGTCCGCGCGAGAGCACCTGAAGCGCCCCTTTCGCGGCCGGTCGCTTCTACCGACGTGCCGTCGTCCCGCGGATCCCTCGATCGAGGGACGGCACATGCCCGCCGGGCGACGACGACGAGAGGGTGGGCTCGCTCTTCTTCCAGGTTGCTCTTGCCGTGCTCGTGGTCGCATTCGCGACTTGGGTCGCGCTGTCACTCGCGATCGTGCTCGGACGACTTCGCTACGACAGAGCGCGCCGCAAGATCACGAGACCGCTGAGTGATCGCGCTACCGAGCGCCTCGTCCGGCGGGCAGGCCGGCGGCATCGAACCGAGTGGGGGAGGTGGCGTTGCGTGACCGCGCTTCAGCGCCTCGAGCAAGACCACCACCCAGCGGTCGCGAGGTTGATCAGACCGTTGCTCGACGACGAAAACCAGATGATCGCAGCCGCGGCGATTCGCACGCTCGGCGACGTCGGCGACGAGTGGGCGGTCGATCTGCTCCTCGACGTCCTACGGCGTGGGCACGGACAGCGCTCGCGTATTGCGGCTGAGCTCGAGCGGCTTGCGCCCGCGGCGGGAGCCAAGCTCCTGCCGTTGCTCCGCGACTGGGATCCGAGCATCCGATTCTGGGGTGCGACCCTCCTTCGACCGTACCCCGAGCTCGGTGAGGCGACGCTGATCGAGCTGACGTGGGACTCCGATCCGAACGTGCGCGCGGCGGCAGTCGAGACGCTGGGAACACGGAGCGGGACGGCGGTCGGGTCTGCTCTGGTTGCGCGGCTCGACGACAGCGAATGGTTCGTTCGCGTCCATGCCGCGCGGGCAGCAGGACACGTCGTCGGGGCGGACGCGGCGCCGACGATCACGAGGCTCCTCGCGGACGAGCGCTGGTGGGTGCGCACCGCTGCCAAGGACGCCCTCCGCGGGATGGGCGCGGACGCCGTTCCGTCGCTTCTTTCGATGCTGGGCCACGACGATCTCTTTGCGCGAAACGGCGCAGCGGAGGTTCTGCAGGACGTCGGCTTCGTTGACTTCCTCGGTCTGGACAACCCGCGCAGCCCGCTCCTGGAGCGCATCTACGAGGCCGGAGGCGAGCGGTACCGTGAGGCGGCTGAGGCCCGGCTGGCCGAGGACGTCGATTTGGAACGGGTGCGTGCGGCGTGACGACCGTGCTCACCGTCGTCGTGGTCGTGTGCTTCGCCTATCTCCTGCTGGTGAACCTCGTCGCCGTTGCGTTCCTGATCGTGGGAGCCTTCGAGAATGCCGTGCGGCGCCACGACGCCGAGAGCAACGACTTCGTGACGCTCGAGTCCTCGCGCTTCACGATCCCGGTCAGCGTGATCGTCGCCGCATACGACGAGGAGGTCGTCATCGAATCGACGATCCGGTCGCTGCTCGCGTTCGACTATCCGGAGTTCGAGGTCGTGGTCGTCAACGACGGCTCCTCGGACGGCACGTTGGAGCGCATGACAGAGACGTTTGACCTGGCTCCGTACGAGATGTTCGTCCGCCGGATTTTCACGACGCAGCCAGTGCGGGGTATCTACCGAAGCGCACAGCACCCGAACCTCGTCGTCGTCGACAAGGAGAACGGCGGCAAGGCGGACTCCTGGAACGCCGCGCTCAACATCGCCCGCTACCGCTACGTCTGCGGCGTCGACGCCGACACCGTCTTCGACCCGAAAGCACTCCTCATGGCCATGCGCGTGGCGATCAACGACCCAGCGCGAATCGTCGGCGTGACCAGCCAGATCACGACCGCACGCGATCCCGGCAAGATCATGTCCGCGCCGGTTGGGTCTCGACGTGTCGACGGTGGCCTGCTCGGACTCTACCAGCACCTCGATTTCATCCGCGCGTTCCTCAACAACCGCCTCGCCTGGTCGAGGCTCGGCTTCATGCTCTGCTCGCCCGGTGGGTTCCAGATCTGGCGCAGGGACGTTCTCGAGGAGATGGGTGGTTACTCGACGACTTTCACGTGCGAGGACATCGAGCTCACGTTCCGCATCCACGAGCGGTATCGCCGTGAGGGTCGCAACTACGAAATCCGGTGTCTTCCGGACAGCGTCGGGGTGACCGAGGGACCGGAGGACATCCCGAAACTCGTTGCGCAGCGCGAGCGGTGGCAGCGGGTGATCAACGAGACCGTCTTCCACTACCGGCGCATGTGGTTCAACCCCCGCTACGGGTCGGTCGGGATGGTCGGCGCGCCTTTCTACCTGCTGACGGAGGTTCTCTCGCCCGCGATCGAGCTCCTTGCGCTCGCCTCTCTCGTGGCTGCGGTCGTGCTTGGCATCTTCGACCTCGAGGTGTTCCTTGTCGTCGTGGCGGCCATGGCGTTTGTGAACGCTGCGCTGACGGCAGGAGCGATCCTCCTCGACGATCTCCAGTCACGGCTCTACCGCGTACGCGACCTTGCGCGTCTGCTCTTCTGGGCGCCTTTCGACATGGTGCTCTACCGCCCGATCATCGCCTGGGCGCGGTTCAAGGGGTCGTGGCGCTTCCTCCGCGGCGACAAGGCCTGGCACAAGTTCGAGCGAAACGCCCGCGCCGAGGCTTGATCAGAGAGCCGAGGACTCCTCACGCAAGGGTGCTCGGTAGATCGGCTGCATCGCTCAGACGTAGCTCTCCGGTACGGGTCCGACGATTTCCATCGAGTGCCGACGTGCGATGTCCGTGAGCAGGCTCTCGCCAGCTTCATCGCGCCGGATCGCGTCACTGAGGTCGTCGAAGTAGCCGATCATCCCCGCCTGGAAGTAGAAGTTGAGCTTCCGACTCCGCGCCGCGCCGACCCTGAAGCCGTGGCGCATCCCCGCCGGGGCGAAGACGAATGAGCCGGCCGGGCAGGGGAACTCGCGGTCGTCCAAGAACATGACGTACTCGCCCTCGAGAACGTAGAACGCCTCGGCCGCGTCGTGGTGGATGTGGAGCGGCGGCCCAAACCCCGGCGGCTCCTCGGCTTCGAGCAGCGAGAAAACTCCGTCCGTTTCATCCGAGGTCGCCTTGACAGTCATCCCGAACGCGCCTAGGTCGATCGACCTCCCTTCGCCTGGCGCCAGCATAAACGCCTCGCCTGCACGTGCCATGTGATCCCTCCCGGTCGGCTGTGGTACGGACC
>JBCKBY010000011.1:0-40172 GCA_038910715.1 Gaiellaceae bacterium | reverse complement strand
CGAGGACGACGGAGCGTGCTTCCTCACCGGGGGTGCAACCGCGGTCCTGTTCGGCTGGCGCGGTGCGACCATCGACATCGACCTTCGGCTCGCGCCGGAGAGTGATGCGCTCCTCCGAGCGATCCAGCGCCTGAAGGACGAACTGCAGGTCAACGTCGAGGTTGTGTCACCCGCCGACTTCATCCCCGTCGTGCCGGGCTGGGAGGAGCGGAGCCCGTTCGCAGCACGGGAAGGCAGGCTCACGTACTACCACTTCGAGCTCGTCGCGCAGGCGTTGGCGAAGCTCGAGCGCGCGCATGCGCAAGATCTCGATGACGTCGCCGCGATGGTCGAGCGAGAGCTGGTCGACGCCGCCACCGCGCTCGAGTACTTCGAGCGCATCGAGCCGGAGCTCTACCGCTTCCCGGCGATCGACCCGCGGGCGTTCAGGCGGCGGGTCGAGGAGACCTTCGGCCCGAAAGCTGACTAGACCTCGGCGAGCGCCATCAACTCGCGCCGCAGCTCCTTGATCTCGTCGCGCAGCTTCGCGGCGTACTCGAAGCGGAGCTCCTCGGCCGCGATGACCATCTCCTCCTCGAGCGTGATGACGAGCTTCTCGAGCTCGTCGCGGGACAGCCCCTCGACCTCGGCCGTTCCGCGCCGCCGACGGCGCGAGGAGGGGACGTGCGGGGACTCGAGCGAGAGGAGATCCGAGATGTCCGAGACGCCCTTGACGATCGTCTGGGGCGTGATCCCGTGCTCCTCGTTGTACGCGACCTGGTAGGCACGCCGCCGGTTCGTCTCCTCCATCGCCCCGATGATCGCCTCGGTGCGCTTGTCGGCATAAAGGATCACCTTGCCCGCGGTGTTCCTGGCCGCACGACCGGTCGTCTGGATGAGCGCAGTCTTGCCGCGCAAGAAGCCCTCCTTGTCGGCATCGAGCACGGCGACGAGAGACACTTCCGGGAGGTCGAGGCCCTCGCGCAGGAGGTTGACTCCGACGAGGACGTCGTACTCCCCGAGCCGGAGCTCGCGGATGATCGCGATCCGGTCGAGGGTGTCGATCTCGGAGTGCAGGTAACGCGCGCGAACGCCCGCCTCGAGCAGGTAGTCGGTCAGGTCCTCGGCCATCTTCTTCGTCAGCGTCGTGATGAGTGTGCGCTCGCCCACCTCCTCGCGCCGGCGGATCTCGTTCAGAAGGTCGTCGATCTGGTTGCGCGTCGGGCGCAGCTCGACCTCGGGGTCGACGATGCCGGTCGGGCGGCGGTGCGTATGAACGCAAACATGTCGCTACGCACCGCCATCACCGACTCCTCATCCAGAACCGGACGAGAGCATCTCCTCCCAAACCGCACGCGCGCGTGCATCCGGATCCAGATGCTGGTACTTCGCGGCAAGCGGGGTGGCGCGGCTGCTTCGGATGAGGTCGCGGATCTCCGGCACGCTTTTACCCCGGAACATCGGTGGCGCCAGATTCGTGGCGCGGTCAGCGGCCGGGCCGCTCGCCAGCCCGAGTGGAATCACGGCTCCCGCCGAGAGGAACGACCACGAGCCCTCAGGTGTCCGGACCAAAGCCGCAATGACTCGATCGCCGACCTCGACGCGGTAACTACCCGCGGGAACGACCGGAATCAGAGAGTCACCGTGAACGACCCAGCCATCGACTCCGAGCTCGAGCGGCCCAGAGGTGCGAGGCGCGCCCGGTCTGTCCCAGATCGTAGATTGCACTTGAGCTGTTATCCGCCTACCCAGTAGCCCCTCTCCGGTTTCAGCGATCTGTGGCTCCGGTTCCAGCTTGCTCTCGTCGGTCACGACCAGCACGGACACCTGGTCGGAGAACCCGACCCAGTCCGCAAGTGTCTCAGCGGGCCACCGCGGGTAGTTCGATGCGCTTAGCGGTGCCGCTTGGGACGTATGATCGTCCGTCCGGAGCCCAAAGATGGTGGCCGCAAGCAACATCGAAATCGCTGCGGAGACTATGATGACCTGCAGGAGTTTCGAACGCTTCATCTCAACAGCCTCCGGTTAGTAGATCGCGTTTATCTGACTCGTCTGGTGCACGGGCAGCGAGTAGGGCGATGGGACTGCCAAGCACCCGAGATTCGAGTCCGTCGACGACATCGGTGGATACGCGTCTTCGCCGTGAGTCAGACCAACTGTATGACCTGTTTCATGGCACGCGATGGCGTTGTTGATCGCGACGTCGTTCGACTTGAAGGCAACGTAGTGCTGATCGCACTTCACCGAGTCAATCGGATCGTCGCACCAGGTTGTCGCTTGGGCGTACCAGGGAACGGCAGACGAGTTCACCTGATAGATGACGTCAGTTTCGGCTCCGCCGGTGTAGGCCGGTGGGCTTTCGTGAATCACGTTGAGGTCGGTGGGGTTGTACTTCTCGGACAGAATGGTTGCGATGTTTCCTTTGGCCGTTGAGTTCAGCGACGATTCGCGAAAGTAGGTGAACGAGGCATTGTCCGTATGGCAATAGATCGACGTACTGCAGTTCTGCGCGAGGTTGACGGTCTTGTACATGCTGTCCGGCCCATGGTGACCTGTCGCACCCGGCGCGAGCAGGAGGAACGTCGCGAGGATGAGCGCGGCTGATATCGGAAGGCGTACCAACCAGGACGGCCCGAAGGGCTTGTTCATAGGTTCTCCTATCTGACGGTCTCTTCTCCTGACCGGAGGTGGCAGCCCCGGCCGATTCGCGCACGCTAACTCGATGCCCCCTTGCCGTCAACCTCGAGCCACGACGCGAAACATCGTCTTTGCGCGATTTTCGTGGAACCTCAGATCTCAGCCAGCGCCATCAGCTCCCGCCTGAGCTCCTTGATCTCGTCGCGCAGCTTCGCCGCGTACTCGAAGCGAAGCTCCTCCGCGGCCAGGTACATCTCCTCCTCGAGCGTGATGACGAGCTTCTCGAGCTCGTCGCGCGACATCCCCTCGACCTCGGCCTTCCCGCGGCGGCGGCGCGACGAGGGGACGTGCGGGGATTCGAGCGAGAGGAGGTCGGAGATGTCGGAGACGCCCTTCACGATCGTCTCGGGCGTGATCCCGTGCTCCTCGTTGTAGGCGACCTGGTAGGCGCGGCGACGGTTCGTCTCCTCCATCGCCCCTACGATCGCCTCCGTGCGCTTGTCGCCGTACAGGAGGACCTTGCCGGCGGTGTTGCGGGCGGCGCGTCCCGTAGTCAGATGAGGAGACAAAGATGAACGAGCCCCGTGAGGCGGCTGAGTGATGCGCCTCCCAGTCTTCTTCGTCAGCGTCGTGACGAGCGTTCGCTCGCCGACCTCCTCGCGCCGGCGAATCTCGTTCAGGAGGTCATCGATCTGGTTCTTGGTCGGGCGGAGCTCGACCTCGGGATCGACGATCCCTGTCGGGCGGATGAGCTGCTCGGCGACCGGTTTCGGGGCCCCCGAGCGACCGCTCGATCCAAGTTCTATGGGCCCAGCGGAACGAGCGTGCCGAGCTGCGCAAGGTCCGGTTCACTCGGAGTCAGCATCAGATCCGTGACTTCCAGCGTGGAGGGGTCGAACGCCACGGTGAGGACTGTTCCGGTGGGTGCCTCTGTTCCGTACGGCCTGGGACCGGAACTCGTGAACTTACCGTGCATCACAACCACGAACACGGCGTCATCAATGGGCAAGTCGGATCCAACGACCCCCGCAAGGGCCCGCCTCGTGGTTCCGAGGGCACGCCCGTTCGAAGGTTGTTTGTCACCGTATGTCTCAGCGATCTTAGAAGCCACTTCGTGCAGTTTCGAAAGAGTCGTCGGATCTGGCGGGCCTATCGATGGCGAGGTCTGACTTACCGCGCTTCGGGTGATGCCTAGGACTGCCACGAAGCCGATCGCGGTCATCAAGATGAGAGGGAACCATTTCAGTTTCTGGAGGCTCTTTTGCACTATCACCTCGTCTCATCCGCTGTTTGCATCAATTGAACCTGCTCCACATGCTCTTGGCATAGGTTCCCCAACCGGCCTGCATACCGCCATTTACCTGGATGAAACCACCCCAATCATATGTCCACGTCTGGCCATCGATCGAGCGCTTCTGCAGATTTATTGATGTGCCGGTGAGCTGCGCGTTATCCGTGGTCGTTTCGCCTCCAGTCTGCAGATTGCGAGTCCACGTGTTGTGTCCATAGGTCGAGCCTCCCACCGAATTGCCGTTCAAGTAGATCCCCCACGTTCCGGAACCACTATGGGAGATCTTCGCGTAGTACGTCGTGTCGAGGGAGATGTTCTGGACGAAATGCTCGGCGTAGAGTCCCGAACTGTTTCGCTCTGCCCAGAAGAACGCTCTTCTGTTGCCACTGCCATCGATGAGACTACCGTGGTACAAACCAGCCTCCACCCATTGGTTGGCAGACGAGTCACCCGTGACGACCCAAAGCTCGTTCGTGATCATCGATGCCGCCGGGGCTGAGACCGATAGTCTGGTCGCTTTCAGCCATGCAAGCCCGCCCGTGTAGCTCGTTGACGGATACCAAACCGCGATCCCCCAGCAGTGAGCTGAGCCGCTGCAGGCAGTTGCGCTTGGGGCTGCGATCGCGGCCACCACGAGCGTCGCCAACGAAGCAACGACGACCGCACTAAGTTTTCGAATCATCTCCCCCTCCTGCTCGAAAAGAGAACCGACGGCATGGCGCTCCTTCGTTGCGAGAGACACGAGGATAGCGCGATGCCCCCCTGCGGTCAAGACCGCGAGCGAAGGGAAGTTCGCTCTCTACAACGTCTCGGTGCGAGTCACACCTCGGCAAGCGCCATCAACTCGCGCCGCAGCTCCTTGATCTCGTCGCGGAGCTTGGCGGCGTACTCGAAGCGGAGCTCCTCGGCCGCGATGACCATCTCCTCCTCGAGCGTGATGACGAGCTTCTCGAGCTCGTCGCGGGACAGCCCCTCGACCTCGGCCGTTCCGCGCCGCCGACGGCGCGAGGAGGGGACGTGCGGGGACTCGAGCGAGAGGAGATCCGAGATGTCCGAGACGCCCTTGACGATCGTCTGGGGCGTGATCCCGTGCTCCTCGTTGTACGCGACCTGGTAGGCACGCCGCCGGTTCGTCTCCTCCATCGCCCCGATGATCGCCTCGGTGCGCTTGTCGGCATAAAGGATCACCTTGCCCGCGGTGTTCCTGGCCGCACGACCGGTCGTCTGGATGAGCGCAGTCTTGCCGCGCAAGAAGCCCTCCTTGTCGGCATCGAGCACGGCGACGAGAGACACTTCCGGGAGGTCGAGGCCCTCGCGCAGGAGGTTGACTCCGACGAGGACGTCGTACTCCCCGAGCCGGAGCTCGCGGATGATCGCGATCCGGTCGAGGGTGTCGATCTCGGAGTGCAGGTAACGCGCGCGAACGCCCGCCTCGAGCAGGTAGTCGGTCAGGTCCTCGGCCATCTTCTTCGTCAGCGTCGTGATGAGTGTGCGCTCGCCCACCTCCTCGCGCCGGCGGATCTCGTTCAGAAGGTCGTCGATCTGGTTCTTCGTCGGGCGCAGCTCCATCTCGGGATCCACAACACCGGTTGGACGGATCAGCTGCTCCGCGATGACCTTCGAGCGCGTGAGCTCGAACGCACCGGGCGTGGCCGAGACGAAGACGAGCTGCTCCACCTTCCCGAGGAACTCGTCGAAGCGGAGCGGCCGGTTGTCGAGCGCCGAGGGGAGGCGAAAGCCGAAGTCGATGAGCGTCTGCTTGCGCGAGCGATCGCCCTCGTACATGCCGCCGAGCTGGGGAACGGTCTGGTGCGACTCGTCGACGAAGCACACGAAGTCGTCGGGGAAGTAGTCGATGAGCGTGAAGGGGTGAGAGCCGACCGGGCGCCCCTCGAGCGCGCGCGAGTAGTTCTCGATGCCCGAGCAGAAGCCGAGCTCCTTCATCATCTCGAGGTCGTACTCGGTGCGCTGACGGATCCGGTGGGCTTCGAGCATCCGACCTTCCGTCTCGAACCTCGCGACTTGCTGCTCGAGCTCCGCACGGAGCTCGTCGACGGCGCGCTCGATCGTGGGCTTCGAGGTGACGTACTCGGTCGCCGGCCAGATGACGAGGTTGTCGAGCCGCGCGTAGACCTCACCCGTCAGCGGGTCGAAGTGCGTGATCTGCTCCACATCGTCGCCGAAGAACGAGACCCGGTACGCCGTCTCGACGTTCGCGGGCTGGATCTCGACGAGGTCGCCCTTGACCCGGAACCGCCCTCGCCCGAGGACGGTGTCGTTGCGGACGTACTGGCTCTCGATGAGGCTGCTGAGCACGGCGTCGCGGTCGTGCTCCTCCCCCACTTCGAGCATGAGAACGCGCTCCCGCCACTCCTCGGGCGAGCCGAGGCCGTAGATGCACGAGACCGAGGCCACGACCACGACGTCGCGGCGAGTCAGGAGTGACGACGTCGCGGACAGCCGCAGCCGGGCGATGTCGTCGTTCCGAGACGAGTCCTTCTCGATGTAGAGGTCCGCCTGCGGGATGTAAGCCTCGGGCTGGAAGTAGTCGTAGTACGAGACGAAGTACTCGACCGCGTTCTCGGGGAAGAACTCGCGGAACTCGTTGCACAGCTGCGCCGCGAGCGTCTTGTTGTGCGCGATGACGAGAGCCGGCCGCTGGAGCTTCTCGATCGTCCACGCCATCGTCGCGGTCTTCCCGGTGCCGGTCGCGCCCAGGATCGTCTGGAAGCGGTTGCCCTCGGCGACCGAGGCGGCGATCTCCCCGATCGCGCGCGGCTGGTCGCCCATGGGCGCGTATTGGTCGGAAGAGCGAAAATGCCGCACCCGGCTAGCCTAGCCCGGACGTCCCTCTACCGATCAGGGCTCATACTCCGCATCCACCTGGGCGCGCATGTGCCGCGGAAGCTCGTAGAGCTCGTAGACGTGCTCGTCAGCATCACGTTCGGCGGACGCAAGCTCGTCGAGCACCGGGCGCAAGCGCTCGACGCTCCGCCGATGCTCGCGCTCGATCAGCTCGCGAACGGCGCGCTCCCGTGGATCAGGGGCGAGGCGGGCGCGCATGCGGGCGAGTGCCGCCACCATCCGCTCCGCTTCGACGACCTCGTAGCCGGCCAGCTCCCGTCGCCGCAGGAGGTCGACTCGCCCGGCGCCGACGGTCGAGGCGAGCCAGCGCAGGAACGCGCCCCGTTCTTCCGCCACGCTCGCCGCCAGCTCGTGAAGGCGTCGGCCGAGCGCGTGCAGCTCCACCGCGTCGTCCCCCGACGGGATCCGGATCGGGAGCCCAGCGATGAACTGCTTGTTGGCCGACCAGTAGTCATTCTGGAACGGCACGCTGCGGCGACGGAAGATCCAGTCGAGAAGACGGCTGTTCAGGAGCAACGCGAGAACCTCGGCACTGAGTCCAGCGTCGCGCAAGAGAATCCCATTGACGTCGACATTGTCGAGGTACACGCCTCCACGGGAGTCAACAGCGACTCGCAGGCGTTCGCAGAGTCGCGGACCGCCCTCTCTGCCAAGCTCGGGTGAGACAGTTCTCTTCGTTGGATTACTGAGCCCGAGGGCGGGATTGGAGTCGCAGTCATGTTGGAGTCGACGAGGTTGGAGGCGGTGCGAGATGCGGCCGGCCGAGGAGCGCAGGGAGCCGTAGGCGACCGGAGTAGACCGGCCGGCGGGCGCGTCGGGTCGGTGGGGGTGGCGCCTGATCCCGAGCTGGTTGAGCGGCCGCGGCGGCGGCGGTTCACGGCGGAGTACAAGCTGCGGATCGTGCGCGAGGCCGATGCGTGCAGCAGGCCGGGTGAGATCGGTGCGCTGTTGCACCGTGAGGGGCTGTACTCGTCGCTTCTGACGGAGTGGCCGCGTGCGCGCGACTCGGGTGCGCTGGTGGCGCTTGGGCCGAAGCGGCGCGGGCCGCGCGGGCCGAGCCCGGAGCAGGTCGAGCTCGGCGTGTTGCGCCGCCGGCTGGAGCGCACGCAGGCCGATCTGGAGACGGCGCGCCGGGTGATCGAGGTGCAGGGAAACGTCTCCGCGCTCTTGGAGGAGCTGCTGGCCAAGGGCGCGAGCGAGACCGACGACGGGCAGCGGCAGCGATGATCGACCAGGCCGTCGCAGAGGTCGAGCCGCTGGTGGGGATGGCGCCGGCGTGCCGGGCGCTGGGTGCCTCGCGCGCGTCTGTGTACCGGCGTCGCACACCGGCGGTAGTGGCGCGTGAGCAGCGGCGACGTCCGGCGCCGGCCAGGGCGCTCTCGCCGAGCGAGCGCGAGGCCGTGCTCGGCGAGCTGCACAGCGAGCGGTTCGTCGATGCCTCGCCGGCGCAGGTCTACGCGACGCTTTTGGACGAGGGCCGCTACCTGGCCTCGGAGCGCACGATGTACCGCCTGCTGGCGGCGAACGGGGAGCTGCGCGAGCGCCGCGACCAGCTCACCCACCCGCCCTACGCGCACCCGGAGCTGCTCGCCGAGCGAGCGAACGAGGTGTGGAGCTGGGACATCTCGAAGCTCAAGGGCCCGGCCAAGTGGACCTGCTTCTACCTGTACGTGATCCTGGACGTGTTCAGCCGCTACGCGGTCGGCTGGACCGTCCAGCACCGCGAGACCGCGACCCTCGCCGAGCGGCTGATCTCCCAGACGCTCGCCAAGCAGCAGATCGCTCGCGATCAGCTGACGATCCACGCCGACCGCGGCAGCTCGATGACCTCGAAGCCGGTCGCGTTCCTGCTCGCCGACCTCGGCGTCCTGAAGACGCACTCGCGGGCCGTACCCCTCGACCGACAACCCCTACTCGGAGGCGCACTTCAAGACGCTCGAGTACCGGCCCGGCTTCCCCGCCCGCTTCGACTCGATCGAGCACGCGCGCGCCTTCTGCCGCGAGTTCTTCGGCTGGTACAACCACCAGCACCGCCACTGCGGGATCGGCCTGATGACCCCGGCGACCGTCCACCACGGCCAAGCCGAGCTGACCCACGCCGCCAGGCGAGCCGTCCTCGAGGCGGCCTACGCGGCCACGCCCGAGCGGTTCGTCCGCCGGCCGCCACGGCCGCCGGCGCTACCGACCGGCGCCTGGATCAACAAGCCCGACAGCGAGGGGGTTGCACACTAAATTCACGACCGAGCTGTCTCATTCGACTTGACAGGCTCCGGCCGTGCTAGTCTCGCGCCGCTGTCAGATCCAGAAGAAGGGTTCGTGAATGCGTAGCGTGACACGTCCGCGCATCGTCGCAGCTCTAGCAGGGTTACTCGTGGCGATCGGTGCAGTCTCCCTCTCCGTCTTCGTACCGCAACAGGACGGCGGAGATCACGGGTCTCTCGCACCCCTTCCACCCGGTCCGCCGAAGATGCAGGCCGTTGAAGCGACGATCGAGAGCGTGTCTCTCGGTGAGTTGAAGGCACGGTCTCGCGTCGTCTTTGTCGGGACGGTCGTCGCAGAAGGCGGTTCAGAGGGAATTGGTGTGGCAGGACCCCCCGAGTCGGGAGGCGAGCTGACCGTTCATCGAGTTCGCTTCTCGGTGGAGCGAACGCTTCGTGGAGAGGACGTTAGAGAGCTTGATGTGATCGTCCCGGACATCTCCGAGTTGGACGGGTTCGAAATTGGAGAGAGATATCTCGTGTTCTCAGAAAATCGAGCGTTTGGCGACGGCCGAGTCTCAGGCCAAAGCCCGACCGGCTACTACCAGGGGTCGTTTCGAGCGATCGGCGATAACGCGAGAAACGATCGCACTGCTGAGTCACTCTCAATCAATGAGCTCGCCTCTGAGTTGAGGAGGAATCCGCAATGAAGCAGTTTGCCGTCGTTCTGTTCTCCTCGACAGCGGCAGTTCTCGCGGCGTTTCTCAGTACTGCACCACTTGCGTTCGGATCACATGGGAACGGGCAGGATGGACGCACGAACTTCCGCACGTGGCGGATGGCACCGAGCATTTCGTCAGCATGGGATCCGGCTCTGAGCAACGGTGCAACGATATGGGACAACGTGCTTAATCAATGTCACGATTTTCAACAGGTGACCTCTACGAACGAGCACACTCTTCTCTATAAAGTCGACAACTACGACGGCAAATTCGGGACCTTTGCGCTCGTCTGGACGAATCACGCCGGCATGGCATTCGACGGCGCGGAAACGTGGCACGCGAACGTCAACGCTAATCCCGGCGGGAGCTCGCTCGATCTTTGGAGCGTCGCCGGACACGAGTTCGGCCATGTGTTGAGTCTCGCTCATTCTGGCCACTTTAGTCTCAATTCGAGTAACCCGACGATGGCGAACGTCTATGACTATGGGCTGACGTACTTTCGGTCGCTCGAGTCGTACGACAGAAGTCACGAACAGAACCTGTACCCGCCTGGCTCGTGTTGATGTCTTGAGGTCTGGCACGCATCGAACTCCCAGCGTCGCGTGTGCTAGACAGGAGATCCGGTTGGGAGCGGGGGGAATGCCCCGCTCCTACCGGGCTCTGACCGTCGATCGGCTGCACCTCCCCTTCACGCCAAGCTGTCAGATCAGCGCCGTGCTGGTGGCTGTGGGCGTGGCTACTGACGCCCCTGCACCGGCCGCGCACGTCAAGTTGGTCTCGCCTCGACTTCGAGTACCGGGTTCAGTGTCGGCCTGCGCGCGATGGCGTTCGAAGGCACGCTCGAATCCCTCAGGCTCTTGGATGAGGACGAAAGCCGAGCGAACCTGATCAGCACTCGATGGAGATCCCGCGACCGCGCTCGAGCTCGATCAGGCGTCGCATCATGATGTAGGAACGGGGTCAGGAACGGGGTCAGGTCTTCCGCGTTCCACCCGTGAGTTCCAACCACGCGGCGCTCGCGGACGCGTCGTAGCGCGAGCGAACTCGAGGCTGGGATCGCGGCGGTCATGAACGAGGAAGACCTGACCCCGTTCCTAGCCCGTGTACCGGTTGGCGGCGCATGCAAAGGACCAGTACATCACGGGCGAGGTTTACTTCGGCGTTCCGGATCCCGGGCCGGCGCTACTGCGCGAAGCGGAAGCTCAGCTCAGCCGGCTGACTCTGAAGGCGGATACCCCCGAAGGCGGCGACGAGATCGAGTCCGAGGGCTCTTAGAAGATGCAGCCGGTCGTGCAGCTCGTCGCGGCCAGTCTTGCGGCGATGCTCCTCGCCGCCGCTCTGAGCAAGCTGAACGGTCGGGCGCGGTGGGCCTTGACGACGACGGCGCTCTTCCCGAACCGGCTCCGGCTGGGTCGCGTCGTCCGCGTTTTGATTCCGGCCGTAGAGCTCGCCGCGGCGCTTGCGATCCTCTTCAAGCCGGCGTTCGGGTTGACGCTCGCGGCCCTGCTTCTTCTCGTCTTTGCAGTCGGCGTGTTCTGGCTTACGCCCGAGCAGAGGGGTACCGAGTGCGGCTGCTTCGGCGCGCTCATGCCGTCTCGCGTAGGCCGGACACTCGGGTTCCGCAACCTGCTCCTGGCCGCCGCCGCCGCGGCTGCTGCAGTGGCCGCGTTGCGCGAGGGCGTCCCGGCTTTCCGGGTGGTCGAGGTCCTCCTGCTGCTACTGGTCGGCATCCACGTCGTCGTCGTCGTCGCCGAGTTGGCGCGGCTGCCTCGTCAGACGCTGCGCGGCGCGAGTGAAATCAGGTCGTCGGCATGAGTGACGCGCTCTGGCAAGTCCTCGTCGTCGTGCTCTTGGCGGCGGCGGTCGTGCAGGCAACCGCCCTCATCGCCGTCATGCGCCAGGTCGGCGGGCTGCTCGTCCGCCTGAATCCGACCGGAGTCAGGGACGTCGAGAGCGGCCCTGATGTCGACACGCTCGTCGATTTGCCTGTCGTCGAGCGCGGGCGACCAGCGCTCGTCGTCTTCGCATCGCCGGCGTGCACGTTGGTCAGGCCCTCGTTCGCGCCCGCACGCAGCGTCGGGCCTTCGCGCTCCCAGAGCTCGCGTAGCTCACCATGCAGCGCAGTCGTGTCGAGCCCGGCGAACTCAGGCCACTCGCGAAGCCGCTCGGATAGGAAGTGTGCGGAGAAGAGCCACCGGGCCGACGCGGAGCCGACGCCAGCGGGAAGACCGGCGCTGCTCACACGGCAAACAACGTGGGGCGCTCAGCAGCGGGCTTGGGCTCGGCGTCGTGCTCCTCGTAGATCACGACGTAGAGGTGCTGGCGACCGACGAAGCTCGCGACCTGCTTCTCGGCGTTGTAGGTCTTCCAGCGGGCGTCAGGAAATCGGCCCGCCATGGCACCCAGGATTGCGTCCTTCTGCGCCTCGCCCGGTGGAGTCGGCTCAATGGGGATGAACGCGCACGAGCGACTGTCGTTGTCGAGGTCGCGCAAAATCACGGTGAGCGTGGCCGGCTCCCCGAGCTGCCAGGGGCGCTCGTCCGTGTCGATCCCGTATTCAGCCAACCAGTCGATGCGCCGAGTGTAACGGCGGACAAGGATGGCACTTTCGCCAGCTGAACGGGTCAGGAAGCGGCTGGCTCGGCGGCCGTCACGCCCGCGTCGCGGTGGCGAAGGACGATCGCGGCGAACACGATCGCCATCCAGGTGATTCCCAGGACGACGGCCGTGAAGAGCGGCACCACGCCCCAGTGCTCGAGCACCTGGCCGGCGAGAAGGAAGCCGAGCGGTGCGGCAGCGTGTTGACCGAGATCACGGCCGTCATCACCTTCGCCCGCAGGTTCTACGCGAGCGCGAGATCCGTCTGCTCGAAGTCTTCACCGAGGCAGAGGAGCGGCTCGTTCGCAACCTTGGCCACGGCGTACGTGAGGCAGTCGCCGAAGTTGAGCCCGGCAGGATGTCTCCCCTTTCCGTAGCGCGCGAACGCCCCGAGCGCGACGGGCCAGTGTCGATCGCCGAAGGCGATCGGAGTAGCGTCGACGTCGTCGAGCAGCCGTCGGAGCAGTGTCCGCGACAGCGCGCCCACGCGGGCGTGCAGCACGATCGCGGTCTCGGCGAGCGTCGGCGCGCCCACTCCCACGGACGGCGCCTTCCCGAGAGTCTCTTCGAGCGACTCGAAGCCCTGCTCGCGAAGCAGGACGGCGAGAAGCGCGGAGCTGTCGGCGATCACACGCCCTCCGGGCCGTAGCCGAGGATCTCCTCCCGCTCGGCCTTGGTAAGGGGCGGCCGATCGAGGAGCGTGGGAGGGATCAGCGGCCAGATCTCGTCCTCGAGCACGCGGCGCAACCGGGTCGCGCGGTCTTCTCCGGCCCGGGCGGCGAGCAGACGCTCGCGCCGCTCTGCAAGGGCGGTGCGAATCGCTCCCGTCTTCGTCTCCCCCGTCAGCGCCGCGACCTCGGCGGCGAGTTCCTCCGCAAACGGATCCTTGATGTTGAGAGCCATAGGTAGAAGAGTAGTCCTTTTTCTACCTTTCTACCGTAGAATCTCCGGTTGTGCGACCTGAAGCGCGGTCGCGGGCTCGTCCTCGGCGGCCTCATGATCGTGGAGGACGCGGGGCAGATGCTGGATGACGCTATCGGAGGCCGAGCTCGGCCGGGTACGCCTTCGCGTAGACGCGCCTGACGCGTTCGACCTCGTCGACGTACGCCTGCGTCTCGGGAAACGCGATGCCGAGGCCCTCGCGCCGCCAGCGATCGACATTGCCCTGGCCGGCGTGGTACGCGGCAAGCGCCAGCTCCGCATCGGAGTAGCGGTCGAGCAAGTGGTCGAGGTACCACGACCCGTAGCGGACGTTGATCTCAGGATCGCGGAGATCGGCCACGACGAAGCGGTGGCCTCCAGTTCGTAGCGCGATGCCCCTCGCCGTCTCCGGAAGTAGCTGCATCAGGCCGACGGCGCCGGCCTGGGAGCGCGCGTTCGGATCGAACCGACTCTCCGCGTAGATCACCGCGGCGAGGAGTGCGGGATCGAGATCGTGGTTCTTCGCGTGACCGCGGACGATGTGGGCGTACTCGAGCGGATAACGCGTCCGTAGATACCAGTCGGGCTCGGACTCGACCAGCCATGCGGCCGCCCCGGCCAGTGCCAGGATGGCGACGGAGGCGACGACGAGGAACTTCAAGTACGTGTCTCGAGCTCGACAGGCGGCCTAGTGACAAAGTGTCACTTGGCGATCAGAAGGCTAGGGAGTTGGTGCTGCGCCGGCCAGGGTAGCCATGACCCCCACCACCCACGCGTCCAGCTCGTCGGGCGTCCCCGTGTTGACGTACGAGAAGTCGGCTCGCTTCACCTTCTCGCGATCGGGGATCAGCCTATCCTCGCGGTCGTCGGTGCGGCCCCCACGCCGTGCCTCCCGCAGCTTCGGCGGCGCAGTGATGACGACGACCTTGTCGAAGCGCGCTTCCGCGCCCACCTCGAAAAGCAGTGGGACTTCCGTGACGCAGACGGCGGGTGGATCAGCAAGAGCGCCGAGCTGCTCGCGCCACGCCATGTATTCACGCGACGCGAGCGGGTGCAGAAGCTTCTCGAGGAAGTCGAGCGCCTCTGGGTCTTTGAAGACGCGTACTGCGATTTGCTCGCGGTCTGGCGCATCGTCTGCGCCGAGGATCTCCTCGCCCAGCCGCTCGACGAGCGCGCGCTTCACATCCGGATCCGTCGCGAGCAGGTGGTGGACGATCTCGTCGCTCGACACGGTCGCCGCGCCGTGACGACGAAAGCACTCGAGTGCCGTCGACTTCCCGGCGCCGATCCCACCGGTGATCGCAACCGCGAGAGGGCGGGAGGTGGGGTCAGACCCCGGGGGGTCTGACCCCATTCTCAGTTCGTATCGACTTGGTCGGAGACGACCTCGAGGGCCGGCTCCTCGGACAGCTCTGCTTCGTCAGCCTCGGGCTCAGCCTCGGCGTCCGCTTTGGCCACTAGCTCGACCTCGGCCTCCGGCATCAGCTCGGTCTCCGCCTCGGCCTCACCCATCAGCTCGACCTCGGCTTCCGCCTCGGACACGAGCTCGACCTCCGCTTCGGCCGTCAGCTCGCCCTCAAGCGTGGGCTCGGCGTCCTCCGCGTCGCCCATCTCGATCTCGGCGACGAAGTCGTCGGCAAACTCGGGAGAAGCGCCGCCCGCCGGGAACGCCTCCTCGGACAGGATCAGGTTGGGGGTGATGTGCACCGACTCCGCCCCATCCGCGCGCGGGACGGGCTGCTCGCCCTCCTCGACGCGTTTCAGCGAGAGGGAGAGCCGCCTTCGCTCCCCGTCGATCTCGAGGACCCGAACGTTGACCGCCTGGCCCTGCGCCACGACCTCGCGCGGATTCTCGACGTGGTGCGCTGCGAGCTCGGAGATGTGCACGAGACCTTCGACGCCGGGCAGGATCTCGACGAAGGCACCGAACGTGACGACCTTCGCCACGCGGCCCTCGACGACATCGTCCTCGCGGTACGAGTCGAGCACCTGCTGCCAGGGATCAGTCTGAGTCTGCTTCAAGCCGAGTGAGATCCGCTGGCGGTCACGGTCGATGTCGAGCACCTTCACCCTGACGGTCTGCCCGATGTCTAGCACCTCGGAGGGATGGTTCACATGGCTCCACGAGAGCTCGGAGATGTGGATCAACCCGTCCATGCCGTCGAGGTCGACGAACGCGCCGAAGTCGACGATGTTGGAGATCTGCCCCTCGATCACGTCGCCCGGATTGAGTCGGTCGAGAATGGCCTGACGCATCTCCTTGCGTTCGTCCTCGAGTACAGCGCGGCGTGAGAGGACGACGTTGTTTCGCGAGCGATTGAGCTCGATGACTTTGCAGCGAAGCTCCTTGCCGAGGAACTCGTCGAGATCTTGGACGCGGCGGATATCCACGAGCGAGGCCGGCAGGAAGCCGCGCACCCCGAGGTCGAGGATGAGCCCGCCCTTGACGACCTCGATCGTCTTGCCGATGACCGGCTCGCCCGACTCGGCGGCGGCCTCGATGCGCTTCCATGCCAGCTCGAAGCGGGCGCGCTTCTTCGAGAGGATGAGCCGCCCGTCTGCGTCTTCCTTGGTCAGGACAAGCGCGTCGATCTCCTCGCCGACGGAAACCTCGTCAGCAGGGTTGACCGAGCGGCGAATCGTCAGCTCGGCAACCGGGATGACCCCTTCGGACTTGTAGCCGATGTCGACGAGCACCTCGTCCTTGTCGACCCGAACGACCGTGCCGTGGACGACCTCGCCCTCGTTGATCTCGGGGAACGAGGATTCGTAGTCGGGGATGAGCTCCCCGTCGGGGCCTGTAATCCAGACTCCGTCTTCGGTTACTACGGGCTTCTCGGCGACGTCGTTGGCCATCGGAGCGCGGAGTATAGCCAGGTTCCTGTGAATTCCAGCCTCTTCAGCCGTGCCCGGCCCGAGGACGAGGCGCTAGCGCTTGGCCTCGGCCCAGTCGTCGCCGACGCCGATGTCGACCGCGAGCGCCGGGTCGAGCGGATACGCACCGATCATCTCCTCGCGCACGAGGTCGCGGATCGCCGAGACCTCTGTCTCGGGCACTTCCAGCAGGAGCTCGTCGTGTACCTGGAGGACGAGACGGGCTCCTCTCCCCTCCTCCCGAAGTCGTCTGTGAATCGCAACCATCGCGACCTTGATGACGTCCGCGTTCGAGCCTTGCATGACGAAGTTGACGGCCACGCGTTCCCCGAATCCGCGCGTTTGGCGGTTCGAGGCGCGCAGCTCAGGAACGGGGCGGCGCCGCCCGAGCAGGCTCGTCGCGTATCCGTCCTCGCCCGCCTGCGCGATCGTGCGCGCGATGAACGCCTGGACGAGCGGGAAGCGAGCGAGATACGTGTCGATGTACGTCTGGGCCTGCTCCTTCGGGATGTCGAGGTTCTCCGAGAGACCGAAGGCCGAGATCCCGTAGACGATCCCGAAGTTGATCATCTTGGCGACGTTGCGCTCGTCCTTCGTGAGGGTCGCCGGATCCTTGCCGAGCACTTCGGCTGCGGTCGCCGTATGAATGTCCTCGCCGCGCTGGAACGCTTCCCGCAGCCTCGGCTCGCCGGAGACGTGCGCCAGAATCCTCAGCTCGATCTGCGAGTAGTCGGCGGAGAGCAGACGGTGCCCAGGCTCGGCGACGAAGGCCGAGCGGATCTCGCGACCGAGCTCCGTCCGAATCGGGATCGCCTGCAGGTTCGGATTCGAGGTCGAAAGGCGGCCGGTCGCCGCCACGGTCTGGTTGATAGTCGTGTGGAGGCGCAGGTCCTCGCCGATCAGCGTCGGGAGAGGTCCCAGGTACGTGTTGACGAGCTTCGTCAGCTCGCGCCACTCCTCGACCACCGGAACGATCTCGTGGTCGGCGCGGATCGTCCGCAGCACCTTGCTGTCGGTCGAGTACCCGGTCTTCCCCTTGCGTCCGGGCGTCAGCTCAAGCTTCTCGAACAGGATCCGCCCGAGCTGCTGCGGCGAGCCGAGCACGAATTCCTCACCCGCGAGGTCGTACGCGCGGGCTTCGAGCTCCTCGATCCGGTCGTTCAGTCGGGCGGTGATCTCGCCCATCCGGTAGGTGTCGATGCGGACTCCCGCGTCCTCCATCGCGCCCAATACGACCGTCAGCGGCAGCTCGATCTCCCGATACAGGCGCTCGGAGCCTCGCTCGGCGACCTTGGTGGCGAGCGGCTCGGCAAGTCGGCGGGCCGCCTCGGCATGACGAACGAGAGACGCAGTCTCCTCCTCTGCGGGCGGATCGGGCTCGAGCTCGATCCCGTACTCCGCCATGAGGTCGTCAAGCGAGTACTCGGCCCGCCCAGGGTCGATCAGGTACGCCGCGATCATCGTGTCGTCGGCGGCGGGCACGCCGAGCCTCAACGGCTTCGCATCGTGGGCGACCACCGCGAGCTCAGGAGCTTGTAACAACTTGTAACTTGAGCGCAAAGCCCCATTTCGTGCGGAGTCGCCGCCTTGTGACAACTTGTCACTTGGCGGTACGGCGACGATCACCTCGCCGCTCTCGGTGGCGACGGCAATGCGGTCGGCGTCCGCGGCGATTCCTACGCGCCCGCGAAGTCCCGTGAGCTCACCTTCGCGCCACGGCACGGCCTGCGACTCCGCCCTTGGTTGCTCCGCAGCGGGGAGTGCCTCGTCGAGTGTGTCGACCCTGCCGAGCAGCGCGCGAAACTCGAACCGCCGGAAGATCTCCTTGAGGCGCGAGCGGTCGGGCGGTTGCGACACGAGGTCGCCTGCGTCGACGCCGAGTGAGAGGTCGCGCCTCATCGTCGCGAGGAGCTTCGAGTCCCGTGCCTGGTCGGCGTTCTCGGCGACCGCCTTCGAGCGCGCAGGAGAGAGCTCCGACGCGTGTTCGAGCACCCCTTCGAGCGAGCCGTACTGCGCGATCAGCTGTCCCGCTGTCTTGTCTCCAATTCCAGGAATGCCCGGGATGTTGTCGCTCGTATCGCCCTTCAGTCCGATGAAATCGGGAACCTGGTCGGGGCGGACCCCGTAGCGGAGCTCGACGCGCTCGGGCGTGTACACCTGAACGTCCGCAACGCCGCGCGGAGTCATCATCAGACAGACGTTCTCGGACACGAGCTGGAACGCGTCGCGATCGGTCGAGACGACGCACGTCTTGATCGCGGCCTCGTCTGCCCTCGTCGCCAGCGTTGCGATGACGTCGTCAGCCTCCCAGCCCTCGAACTCGAGGTTGCGGTACCCGAACGCCTCGACGATCGGCCGGAAGTGCGGGAACTGCTCGCGCAAGAGGTCGGGCATTGGCCGGCGGTCGGCCTTGTACTCGGCATCGATCTCCTTGCGGTGTACGGGCTTCGTGTCCCAGGCGACCGCGACACCGCGTGGCTGGTAGTCGGAAAGGAGCTTGAACAGCATGTTCGTGAACCCGAGCAGCGCGTTCGTCGGCTGCCCGTCCGTCGTCTGCAGCTCCTCGGGGAGCGCGAAGAACGCCCGGTAGGCGAGGTTGTTGCCGTCCACGAGGAAGAGCTCGGCGTCCTTCACCGGCGAGTCGTCGAGCTCGAGCTCCTCTCCCGTCAAGGTCTTGGGACTCACCCCGCAACTGTACGGGGCGGAGGCTTGACGCAGAGCAAGCATCGCGGCCGCATAGCGGACGCCTTCAGGGATGTTCGCGCGACCGGGATCCGTGCATACGGATTCCGGTCTTGCGCAAGAGTACGCCTATGCGTCGCGTACCGCTTCTCTCGGGCTCGCGCATCGTCGTCGTTCCCGTCGACGACGAAGACGTGATCATTCGTCCGCCGCCTCCGCCGGCGCGGATCGTCGATACGGGCGCTGCGGTTCGCGACGCCCTGCGGTTCCCTCTTTCCGGCCCTCCTCTCGAGTCGATTGCAGAACGCGGCGGTCGGGCGACGATCGTCGTCGAGCCGCCGGCCTTGCCCCTGCCCGGCGCGCAGCGAGATCCTCGCCAGGAAGCGCTCGCGGCAACGATGCGGGCGCTCGAGCTTTGCGGCACCCGGAACGAGCGGCAGACGATCCTCGTCGCCGGCGGCCTGGGCCAACGGTTGGGCCAGCGTGACCTGGAACGACTGCTACCGCCATCCGAAGCGCGCGCGTTTCGTGGGAGCGTCCTTGTGCACGACGTGACTCACGACGGGCTCGTCCCGATCTCCGATGCCGCCCGCATTCACCCCGCGCTCGTCGAGACCGATCTCGTCGTGGTTGTCAGTGCGGCCGAGACAGTTCTGCACGGCGGCCCGGGTGCGCTCGTCGGGTGCTGCGACGCTGCCACCGCTCGCGCCGCGACGGCCGGCACCTCACTCCTCGAGGTGGCGGGAAGCGAAGGCTGGAGTCGCGCCCTCGAGATCGAGAGCGCTCTTGCGGAGCGGACTGCGCTGATCGGGGTCTCGCTCGTGCTCGATCTTCCGCGGCTCACCGGGGCGCTGAGCGGTTACCCGCACGAGGTGTTCGCCGGGGATCGGGTGGCGCACTCCCCGCTGCGAGGGGCGTTCTCGCGGCTGCCTGCTTTCATCCGACGCGAGGTCCTTGCGAGCCGAGGTCAGGGCCTCACCGCTACCGCCGCGTTCGGCGGGCTTCCGTCGATCGCTCACAGCGAGGCCCTCGTTCGAGGTGTCGAGCTGCGCGGCGCGAGAATCGACGAGCCACTCGACGTGCTGATCGTCGGTGCACCCTGGATCGGGCCGCACTTCCCGCGCGAGCCGGTCAATCCGATCACCACCGCGGCGGTCGCGCTCGGGCTGGCTGTACGCCTGCATCGGGGTGAGCTTCCCGTGCGACCCGACGGGACCGTGATCCTCTGCCATCCGCTTACGCGTGCTTTTAGCACGGGAGCACAGCCGGCCCAGTCGGCGTAGGGGAGGAGCGGGTGGCACGCCTTGCCGGCTCGGTAGGCGGAGAGCGCCTTCGCGTCCGCGCCCGCACCAATCTCCGCTGTGGCGAGTTCAGCAGTGTCCAGCGCGGTTCGAAGTGCGTTGAACATCGCGACGTACGGCGCCTGGGTCCCGTGGGTGAATCGCGCGTCGGCCGGGTGATCGTTGCCGGCTCTCGCGACGCCATCGCCGCTCGGACCCTCGGGTTCGTCCCGAGCCACTCGATCGCGAGCGCGCTCGAGATGGCGCACGGAGTCGCGGGAGGCAAAGCTCGGGTCGGGATCCTGCTCGCCCCGCCGTACGCTCCGCTCCTTGTCGGATAGCGCAGACGTGAGGCTGGCCGTCTGGGGCGTCGCTGGCAAAGGAGGCGAGGCCGAGGGCCGCAGAGCAGTACACCAAGCCTCTGGTACGACCAAGGCCCGAGGCCGACGCTTCCTGCGGCCAGCGGCCTCAGCGCAGTCCGCAGGCGGGCTCTGCCCGCCGGGAGGGCTGTGCGGCCAGACGAGTCAGTCTTCGCCGAGGTAGGTCTTGCGAACTTGCTCGTTCGTCTTGAGCTCGCTCGCGGGGCCCTCGAGCGCAATCCGGCCGGTCTCCATCACGTAGCCACGTGTTGCGACGTCGAGCGCCATGAGCGCGTTCTGCTCGACGAGGAGGACCGGCGTGCCTTGCCTGTTGACCTCGATGACCGTCTCGAAGATTCGCTCGACGAAGATCGGCGCGAGCCCCATCGAGGGCTCGTCGAGGAGCAGCAGCTTGGGGCGCGCCATGAGCGCGCGGCCCATGGCGAGCATCTGCTGCTCTCCGCCCGAGAGCGTGCCCCCCTTCTGATCTTCACGCTCCTTGAGCCGCGGGAAGAGGGTGAAGACCCGCTCTAGGTCCTCCTTGTACTCGGGCGTGCCTTTCTGCCGCTGGTACGCGCCCATCTCCAGGTTCTCGAGGACCGACATGCGGGGGAAGATGTGCCTCCCCTCCGGCGACTGCGAGAGGCCCATCTTCACGATCTCGTGTGCAGGTCGCTGGGTGATGTCCTCGCCGCGGAACCTGATCGTTCCCTGGCGTGGGTGGTTGAGCCCGTTGATAGAGCGGAGCGTCGTGGACTTCCCGGCGCCGTTGGCGCCGATCAGGGTGACGATCTCCCCCTCTCCGACGGTCAGCGAGATGCCTTTGAGCGCGTGGATCGATCCGTAGTAGGTGTGGACGTCGTCGAGCTCGAGGAGCAGCTTCGAGCCACCGTTGCCGCCCTCCTCGCTCACGCCGTAGCCGCCTTCCCGAGGTACGCCTCGATCACGCGCGGATCGCCCTGCACTTCTGCAGGCGTGCCTTCGCTGATCTTCTGACCGTAGTCGAGGACGCTCACACGATCGGACACGCCCATGACGACCTTCATGTCGTGCTCGATGAGCAGAACGGTGAGGTCGCGCTCGTCGCGCAGCTTTCGGACGAACTCGATGAAGTCGGCTGTCTCCTGCGGGTTCATCCCGGCCGTAGGCTCGTCGAGGAGCAGGAGCACGGGCTCGCTCGCAAGCGCTCGCGCGACCTCGAGGCGGCGCTGGTCGCCGTAGGGCAGGTTCTTCCCGTACTCGTCGAACTGGCGTGCCTCGAGACCGCAGAATGCGAGCAATTCGCGGGCGCGCGCCGCGGCCGCCTCCTCTTCACGCTTCAAGCGGGGCGTGCGGATGATCGACGCCAAGACACCGCCCTTCAGGCGGCAGTGCATGGCGACCTGAACGTTCTCGACGGCGCTCATGTTGTGGAAGAGCCGGATGTTCTGGAACGTCCGGGCCATCCCGAGCTTCGTCACCTTGTGCGGGGGGAGCCCCGTGATGGGGATTCCGTGGAACGAGATCTCGCCGGAGGTCGGCTTGTAGACGCCCGTGAGGATGTTGAAGAACGTCGTCTTGCCCGCGCCGTTGGGGCCGATCAAGCTGACAATCCTCCCGGTGGGAACCGTGAAGTCGACGTCGTTCACGGCGACGAGGCCGCCGAACTCCTTGCGCACGGTCTGCGCTCCGAGGAGGAACTTCTCGTCGGTCACGAATCGCCCTCACGTCGCACGTCGTAGAGGTCGTCGTAGGTGTCCCGCTCCGGCAGGCCTTCGGCCTCGTGCAGCTCCGCCTTGCGACGCGCGCTCGGGATGAGACCCTCGGGGCGCAGCAGCATCATGGTCACGAGCAGCAACCCAAAGATGAGGGTCTTATACCTGGGGATGTCGACCGTCAGGTCGATTCCGATGGCGTCGATACTCTTGTTGATGCCATCGCCGATCTTCTGGAGGCCCTTGAAGTTGAGGTACTCGAGCACGAGCGCACCGAGCATGACGCCGTAGATGTTCCCCATTCCACCCACGACGACCATGACGAGGACGAGGATCGAGATGGCGAACGAGAAGCTCGTCGGGAAGACGGAGCCGATGAACGAGCCGTAGTACGCGCCGACGATCCCGCCAAAGATCGCCCCGATGCCGTAGGCCCAGAGCTTCGTCCGCATGAGCGGGACCCCCATCGCCGACGCCGCGATCTCGTCCTCTCGCACGGCGACCCACGCCCTTCCCATCTTCGACCGCTCGAGGCGACGGATCACGAACACGGCGATCAGCACCATGAACACGATCGTGAAGTACCACGGCTTGAGCTCGATGCCCGAGAAGCGCTCGGGGAGGGCGCCCCCAGTGAGCGAGTCGAGCCTGTCGCCGAAGCCCGGCCTGTCGAGGCTGCGGACTCCCCGTACGCCGTTCGTGAGATTGACGTTCGTGAAGTCAATGAACGGAGGCAAGCCCTGGACGCCGCCCGGAACCGGCAACTGGTCTGCGTTCCGGAAGACATCCGGGATGATCTCGCCGAAGCCGAGCGTCACGATCGCCAGGTAGTCCCCCCGGAGGCGAAGCGTCGGCCAGCCGATGATTACGCCGGCGATTGCCGTGATCACGCCTCCGAGGAGCAGGACGAGCCACAGGTTGAGGTGGATCCCGGCGGCGCCCTCGGTCGCGTTCGAGAGGAAGTGGTACTCGGTGCCCGAGAACTTGTCGGACGCGAACCACCCGACCGAGTACGCACCGAGTGCGAAGAAGGCGACGTATCCGAGATCGAGCAAACCCGCGAACCCGACGACGACGTTCAGCCCGAGGGCGAGCATCACGTAGACGATCATGAAGATGACCACGTCGAGCTTGAGCCCGAGCGCGTCGACCGTCACGTAGCTGAACGGCCAGACGTCGTACCAGAACGGGTAGGTCAAGGCAACGGCGAGGAGCGCCCATGGAAGCCAGCGCTCGTAGCCAGCGAGAACGCCTCTTGCCCGCGCGCGGACCCCGGTGGCCTCCGCGCGCGTCACTGGCCCTCCGGGGTGCGCTCGCCGAGGAGGCCCGACGGACGGAAGACGAGGATGAGGATCAGGATCACGAAGATGACGGTGTACGTCCAGCGGGCGTCGCCGAAGCCGTCGTTGTAGGCGGCGATGAGCCCGATGAGGACGCCGCCGAGGACGGCCCCTGTGAGGTTGCCGATACCGCCGAGGACGGCAGCGGTGAACGCGATCAAGCCGAGCCGGAATCCGAGCTGGAAGTGCGTCGTTCCCACGTACAGCGCGTAGACGACGCCGCCGGCACCGGCGATCGCACCGCCGAGCGCGAAGGTGAACGAGATCGTTCGGTTGACGCTGATCCCCATCATCGCCGCCGCATCCCGGTCCTGCGCCGTGGCGCGCATCGCCTTGCCGGGTTTCGTCGAGCTGACAAGCCACGTGAGTGCAAGGAGCACGGGAACCGTGATCAGCAGGACCATCAGGTCTCGCACCGTGTAGTAGGGGACGCCGCCGAAGTCGAGCAACGTGCCGTCCTCCCCGATGAGCACGGTGTCCGGGATGATCTGCGGGACGGCGATACGCCCTTCGCCCTTCCACGAGAGACCGATCCCCTGGAGGATAAAGGAGAAGCCGATGGCGGTGATCAGCGGCGCGAGCCGCGGCTGGCCCCGCAGCGGCTTGTAGCCGATCCGCTCGATTGTCACGTTGATCGCCATGCAGAACACCATCGAGAGGACGAGGGCCATCGCGATCGCGTAGGCTTTCTCCACCCCCGACGAGTCGACGGTCGCCGCTGTACCGAGCGGGATCGAGATCGTGGAGAAGAGGAGCGGGACCTGGAACGACCCGTCCGCGAAGATCGAGTGGGTCTGGAGGGTCCCGAGCATGAAGTTGTCGCCGTGAGCGAAGTTGATCAGCTCGATGATCCCGTAGACGAGCGTGTAGCCGAGCGCCACGAGCGCGAAGATCATCCCGTTCGAGAGGCCGATGACCGTGACCTGGGCGAAGCGCTCGGGCTCGTCGACGGCCGAGGAGATCAGCCAGTAGCCGAGGCCGAGCAGGATGAGCGCGCCGAAGATCCAGCGCAGGAGATCCGAGGGCGCCGGGCGTCGGCGGACTGCGACGGGTGAGGGGACCGGGATCTCTGCCACCAAGGGAAACCGGTGGGGGGGCGAGCTACGCCGCCCCCCCACTTCTGGCTGTCGTCGTTAGGAGACGGCCAGGGACTTGTCCCAGACCCACTTCTTCTGTGCACCGTCTGCCTTGAACAGCTGCTCCGTCCCGCTGGCCGGATCTCCGTCCGCGTTGAACGACATCGGCCCGGTAGCGGTGTCGGTCAGGTCGGTCTCGAACAGCTTCGCGATGAGGTCTGCCCGCGTCCCGTCGAAGCGAGCGATCGCGTCGAGCACGACCTGCATGGCCGTAGCGGCATACAGGGTGTACACCTGGATGTTCGCGTCGGCTCCGATCTTCTCCTGGAACCCGTCGATGAACTCCGCCCCTGCCCCGGCGATCTGGCTTGCCGGCAGCGTCGGAGCGGTGCCGTAGGCGCCGTTGACGTTGTCGGCGCCCGCATCGGTGAACAGCGAGTCGAGCACGAAGCCGTCCGTCACGAGCAGCTTCACCTGCTCGTTGTCGCCGAGGACGGAGACCTTGTCCTTGACGAGCTGTCCGCCGTTGTTCGGCGAGACGCCGCCGATGTAGATCGCGTCGGCTCCGGTCGCCTTTATCTTCGTCATCAGGGCGGTGTAGTTCGGTGCGTCCTTGTCCCAGCCCTCGTGACCGGCGACGGTCAGTCCGATCGTCTTCGCCGCGTCCTCGAACGCATCGGCGACGCCCTTCCCGTAGAGCTCCTTGTCGTCGAGGATGAAGACGCTCTTGACGCCGAGGTCGTTCTTCAAGAAGTCGGCGCCGACCTTGCCCTGGTAGTCGTCGGAGGCGACGACCCGGAGGTAGTTCCTCGAGCCGCTCGGGAAGTACTTGTCCGGCTCACCGTCCTCGGTACCCGGGGCGGAGTGCGTCAAACCCGCGTATGTGTTCGCCGGGCTCACCATCGCGAGACCCGCCTCGTTGAGGATCGGGATCTCGATCGCTGCGCACCCCGAGTTGTAGGTGCCGATGTTCGCGACGATCGACTCGTCGTCGGCGTACGTGCGTGCGTTCGACGCGCACGTGGCCTCGTCCCAGTTGCCGGTCGACGCGATCGCGTCGTCGAACGACTCGTACTCGACCGTGTAGTCGCCGGCTGTGTTGTCGGCGAGCTCGAGGACGTACTCCATCGCCTCGACCATCTGCGCGGACTGCACGAGGTTCGAGCCCTGAAGTGGCAGGTCGGAGACGATCTTCAGGGTCTTGCCGCCGTCGTCGTCGCCGCCGCAGCCGGCCGCAACGATTGCGAGCACGGCCACGAGCATGCCGAGAGCGACGGGAACACTTCTCTTCCTACTCAAGCTGTCCTCCTCACGTCCGATAACCCAATGTCTTCCGTGCCGGCCCACACCGGCGTGGCAGCAAGTATCCATCCTTCCGCCTCTCAGCGCAACCAGAACCCCGGATACGATCGCTCTGCTCGCCGGAGTGGCGGAACTGGCAGACGCGCGGGACTCAAAATCCCGTGTCCCTCGGGACGTGTGGGTTCGACCCCCACCTCCGGCATATCGAGGCTTCGCGCCGCGTCGTGCGAGACTGGCGGCGTGCGACTTGGGGTCCTCACAGGTGGCGGCGACGTCCCGGGCCTGAACCCGTGTATCAAGGCGTTCGTCAACCGGGTCGACGCAGCCGGCCACGAGGTCCTCGGCATCCGCCGGGGCTGGGGCGGGCTCCTGAACTACGACGCCGACGATCCCGAAGCCACCGACCACGTTGTGAGACTCGACCCGGCGTCCATCCGCACGATCGACCGAACCGGCGGAACCGTCTTGCACACCTCGCGCACGAACCCTGGCGCGGTGCGAGCGGCCGACGTACCGGGTTTCCTCGAGGATCGGACAAGCGGCGACGGCCCGTTCGACTTCACCGATCGCGTGCTGCGTACGATCGAGCAGCTCGGGATCGATGCGCTCGTGCCGATCGGCGGAGACGACACGCTTTCCTACGCACTGCGCCTCCACGACGAGGGTGTTCCGGTGATCGCGATCCCGAAGACGATGGACAACGACGTCCACGGGACCGACTACTGCATCGGCTTCTCGACCGCGGTCACGCGCGGCGTCCAGTTCATCCACAACCTGCGCACGAGCGCAGGCAGCCACGAGCGCCTGGCGGTCGTCGAGCTGTTCGGGCGCTACTCCGGCGAGACGTCGCTCATCACCGCGTACCTCGCAGGCGTCGACCGCGCAGTCATCTCGGAGGTGCCGTTCGATCCCGACCGCCTCGGCCCGCTGCTCGTCTCCGACAAGCGCTCGAATCCGTCCCGCTATGCGATGGTCACGATCTCCGAGGGCGCAACGGCCGCGAGCGGAGAGCTCATCCTCTCGGGAGAGGCCGACGCGTACGGCCATCGCAAGCTCGGCGGGATCGGGCAGCTCCTGGGCGAGGCGCTCCGGGAGCGGACGGGTGAGGAGATCATCTACCAGCAGCTCGCCTACCTGATGCGCTCCGGCAGCCCGGACTCCCTCGACCTGATGGTGGCGACAAACTACGCGGTCATGGCGGCAGACCTGGCGCTCGAGCGGGACACGGGGCGCATGGTCTCGCTGCGCAACGGCACCTACACGACGGTTCCCATCTCGGCGACCCGCGAAGGCGTCAAGCGGGTCGACGTGGACGAACTCTACGACACCGTGGAGTATCGCCCGAAGGTCCGCCACGTCCTCGTCAAACCGATGTTCCTCTATTGAGCACCACTCGCCTACGGCTCGCGGTCGCCGGAAAAAACATGGCGGAAACAATGTTTCCCCTCGGTGCCCGCTTCTCCGATGAGAGCGCGGGGGAACCTCCCGGTTCCCCCGCGCCCCTTCCACACGCTCATAGTCCAGGAACTGGCCTATGAGCATCTTCGGGGTCCTCACCGGCGGTGGCGACTGCCCCGGCCTCAACGCTGCCATTCGCGCGATCGTGCGCGGTTCGATCGCCCGCGGGAACGAGATCGTCGGCATCCGTGCCGGCTGGCGCGGAATCGTCGACGCCGAGACGATGCCGCTCGACCGACGGGCCGTCGCCGGGATCCTCCCCCGGGGTGGGACGATCCTCGGCACGTCGAGCTACGACTGCTTTCGGGAAGAGAACGGCGTCGCGCTCGTGACCGAGGGGACGCGTGCGCTCGGACTCGAGGGCGTCATCGCGATCGGGGGCGAAGGCACGCTCGGGATCGCGCATCGCCTTCACCTCGATACCGGCTATCCCGTCATCGGCGTCCCGAAGACGATCGACAACGACATCGCCGGATCCGACGTGACCATTGGCTTCGACACCGCCGTACACGTCTGCACCGAGGCGATCGACAGGCTGCACTCGACTGCGGAGTCGCACAACCGCGTGATGGTCGTCGAGGTGATGGGCCGAAACACGGGCTGGATCGCCGCGGCGAGCGGCATCGCCGGGGGCGCCGACGTCATCCTCGTCCCGGAGCTGCCGACGTCGATCGAAGATGTCTCCGACCACATCCGAGAGCGCCACCAGCAAGGGAAGGACTTCTCGATCGTCGTCGTCGCCGAGGGGTACCAGCTGACTCGCCGTTCGGGAGATCAGGAGGACCCGGTCATCCAGGACACGGATGAGTACGGCTATGCACGTCTCGGCGGAATCGGCCGCGTCGTCGCCGGCGAGATCACTCGCCTCACGGGCTTCGAGACGCGCGTGACGGTGCTCGGACACACGCAGCGGGGTGGAACGCCGACTGCACGGGACCGTTTCCTGGCAACGCGTCTGGGGCTCAAGGCTGCCGAACTGGCCGCAGACGGCGCATGGGGCAGAATGGCGGCCGTACAAGGCAACGAGATCACCGACGTGCCGCTCGCAGCTGCAGTCGCCACGCGGAGGCCTGTCCCAACGAGCTGGATCGACGCCGGCCAAGTCGTCGGCTAGCCAGCAAAGGCGATATCGCCGCGGCCAGCGCGCTACGCTCTCCGTCGCGCGAACCCTTCGTGTACCGGGTACCAGGTGCTCATCCGGTCTCTGCTCAGAGACAAGGAGGAACGATGTCGAAACGACTTTCTGCAGTGCTCGCGGTGCTGGTGCTCGCACTGGCGCTCGTCGCGTCCGCCTGCGGCGGAAGCGACGAGAGCGCGAGCGACCTGCTGGCGTCCATCGAGGACAAAGGGGTACTAACGGTCTCGACCGACCCTGCCTATCCACCGCAGTCGGAGCTGAACCCGGACACGAACCAGTACGAGGGCTTCGACATCGACGTCGCGACTGAGATCGCGGAGCGACTCGGCGTCGATATCGCGTGGGAAGCGCCAGCCTGGGAGACGATCATCTCGGGGAGCTGGAACGGGCGCTGGGACATCTCCGTGGGCTCGATGACGGTTCTGCCCGAGCGCGCCGAGGTGCTGTACTTCACGCCGCCGTACTACTACACGCCGGCGTCGATCGCCGTTCATGAGGACAACACGACGATCAACGAGGCGAGCGATCTCGACGGCAAGACGATCGGAGTCTGCGCAGCTTGCACGTATGACCTCTACCTGCAGAACAAGCTCGAGATCGCGCAGGACGCGTCCGGTGATGCGGTGGCGATTGAGTCGGAGATCACCGATCCGACGGTCAAGACATACGACACGGACTCGACCGCGATTCAGGACCTCGAGCTTGGCGACGGAAGGCGGCTCGACGCGGTGATCTCGGCGTGGCCGACGCTCAAGGCGGCGATCGATGCCGACTCGCCGATCAAGATCCTCGGCGCAGGTCCAAAGGTCCTGGGCCTCAGCGTCTTCTTCGAGCCGCTGTCCGTGGCGATCGACCGAAGCTCGCAGCTCGATCCGACCTCACTGGTCGAGAAGATCTCCGAGATCGTCGACGAGATGCACGCAGACGGGACGCTGACTGAACTGTCGGAGAAGTGGTACGGCGTCGACATCACAGGCGGCCCGGAGAGCTAAGCCGAGTGAACTCCGTATGACGTCGACCGAAGGCGGCGGCGCGCACGCGCCGCCGCCGCCGGCCCCCCATCGGAGCCGGCGTGAGAGTCTCGAGCTCTTCTCTGCACGCGTTCCCTTCAGGCTGAAGCTCGTCGCGGTCTGGGCGACGATCCTCGCCCTGCTCGTCGTGCTCTTCGCTGCGGCGGACTTCGACGTCGCCTGGATGCGCGAGCACGCGGCGTTCATCGCCAAAGGCATCACTTGGACGATCGTGATCGCGGTCCTCTCGATCCTCCTCGCCTGCGTACTCGCGCTGCTCGGAGCGCTCGGACGCCTCAGCCGCAGTGCCATCGCGGTCGGCGTGAGCGGCTTCTACGTTTCATTCTTTCGAGGAACCCCGCTCATCGTCCAGCTCTTCCTGATCTACCTCGCGCTGCCGCAAATCGGGATCGCGCTCGGCGATCCCTGGGCTGACCTCCTCACGCTCGACGTTCTCACCGCCGGAGTAATCGCCCTCGGCCTCAACTACGGCGCCTACATGACCGAGATCTTCCGGGCAGGGATTCAGTCGGTCGGGCACGGCCAGGCGGAAGCGGCCGAGGCCCTGGGCATGACATACGTGCAGAAGATGCGACGCGTCGTCCTTCCGCAAGCGGGTCGAGTCATCATCCCGCCGACCGGCAACGAGTTCATCGCGATGATGAAGGACACGGCGCTCGTGAGCTTCCTGGGAGCGAGCATCGACCAGATGGAGATCTTTCGCCGCGCGCAGCTCGTGGGCAGGGCCGACTTCCGAAACCTCGAGGCGCTCCTCGTCGCCGCCCTCATGTACTGGGGTCTGACGACGATCTTCCAGTACTTCCAGCTCCGACTCGAGCGACGGCTGAGCAAGGGTTACGTGCGCGGAACCGCCGGTACGGCGGTGCAGGGTCAGAGCCGGTTGGACTCGAGGGGCCGATGAGCACCGGCACGAACGGAGCCGCCGCCCTTCGGGTCGAAGGCCTCTCGAAGTCGTTCGGCGGGCTCGAGGTCGTAAAGGGCATCGACCTCGAGGTCGCTTACGGCGAGGTCGTCGTCGTCTTCGGCCGCTCCGGTTCCGGGAAGAGCACGCTCCTTCGCTGCATCAACTTCCTCGAGGAGCCGAGTCAAGGCACGATCGAGGTCGCCGGCATCAGCGTCACAGGGGGCGGCCACCGCACGCGCACGAAGCGCGAGCGGATACGCCAGATCCGGATCCGAACCGGAATGGTGTTCCAGGACTTCAACCTCTTCCCCCACCGCTCGGCGCTCGACAACGTGGTGGAAGGGCCGATAACGGTGCTCGGGAAATCTCGGATGGAAGCGGAGGCGGCAGGGCGCGAGTTGCTCCACGTCGTGGGGCTGGACGACAAGGCAGACGCCTTCCCGATCCAGCTCTCGGGCGGTCAGCAGCAGCGGGTCGCGATTGCTCGCGCTCTCGCAATGAATCCGAAGGTGATGCTCTTTGACGAGCCCACCTCGGCGCTCGACCCGGAGCTCATCGGCGAAGTGCTCGCCGTGATGAAGCGCCTCGCCACGGAAATGCACATGACGATGATCGTGGTCACGCACGAGATGGGCTTTGCCCGCGAGGTTGCATCACGCATGGCATTCATGCACGAAGGCCAGATCATCGAGCAGGGCCCGCCCTCGGAGCTGATCTCGAACCCGCAGCGCGCGGAGACGAGCAGATTCCTCGAAGCAGTTCTTTGAACGAGGAGCTAGGGGCTAGACGTCCGGCGGATCGATCGAGATGAGCGCCGCGACGTCGCCAGGCGCGACGAGCACAGCATCGACGCCCGAGCGCTCGAGCTCGGCGACATCATCGGCCGTCGCATCGTGGAGCTCGGCGATCGCGAGCTTGCCCGCCGGCACGTCGTGCAGGAGTCCGAGCAGGACCGCGAGAGGATCGTCGTCGGAACCCGGCTTCACTGTAAGAAGGAATACGCCCGGGTCGAACTGGTCGAGCGCACGCTCGAGGTCCTCCGACTCGGATACCCGCACCACCGGCTCCAGGCCGTGCGCGTTCGCCTCGTCCCACATCGCGAGATCGGGGCGAATGACGACCGCGTCCGCCGCCACCCCACGCGCGTCGAACATGGAGCCGAAGTGAAGGAGCGGGAGCTGGGAGGACGCGCGCACTGCATTCGCCCCGGTTCGAGCGGCGAGGCCGTCGGCACCTTGCTTCTCGGCTCTGGCCGCGCTCGCGGCGTCCGCCACCTCGACGAGGATCGAGATCCCGTCGCCCTCTGCGATCGCCTGGCTGAGCTTGCTCACGAAACCGGATCGTAATCACCTCGGTGCAAACTCGGGGAGCCAGCCGGCGTCGTACCTCTGACATGCGTCTCGCAATCGTCTCTCTCGTCTGCTCGCTGCTTCTCGGAGTGGGCACGGCCGGCGCCCGCCCGATCACGGGCACCGCAGGAAACGACAGGCTCGTCGGTACACCCCGGGCAGACACGATGCGCGGACTCGCCGGGAACGATCGACTTACCGGCGGAGGAGGCGCGGACTTCCTCGAGGGAGGTGCCGGTCGCGACCTCGTCGACGGCGGAGAGGGAGCCGATCGAATCGCGGTCGAGTACGACGGTGCCCGGGACACGGTGCGCTGTGGCCCCGGAGCGGACGTCGTCAACGCCGACCTTCTCGATGCTGTCGCCCGCGACTGTGAGCTCGTCGGGCGCCGGCTATCGCGCGATCCCTACACGAATCTCGACTCCCAGCACGAGTCCGAGGTCGAGCCCGACAGCTTCACCTTTGGGCGCACTACTGTGGCGACGTTCCAGGTCGGGAGGCGATTCGACGGGGCCTCCTCGAACATCGGCTATGCGGTCACCAAGGACGACGGGCAGAGCTGGACGAACGGCTTCCTGCCCGGACTCACTGTCCATAGCCGCCCGGCCGGCCCCCACGCGAGGGCGAGTGACCCGGTCGTCGCCTATGACGCCGCGAACAGCGTTTGGCTCATCTCCACCCTGGCGCTCGAAGGGCGGACGACGCGGCTGACGATCAACCGCTCTGCCGACGGAACACGCTGGGACAGCGCTTTCGTCGCCGCTGAAGAGGTGACTGCGCAGGGCATTGCCTTCGACAAGAACTGGGTCACCTGCGACAACACTCCGACGTCGCCGTACTACGGGCGCTGCTACCTGACATACACGCACTCTTTTGATGAGGGCATGCTCGCCGTCACATACACGACCGACGGCGGGCTCACGTGGTCTTCCCCGACCGACATCGGAGTGAGGCCGGCTGTGGGCGTGTTCCCCGTCGTGCGGCCGACCGGTGAGCTCGTAGTCGTATATCTGTGGGAGACGAGGCCGTTCGCGGTCGCGTCCTCCCGCTCGACGGACGGCGGCGCTTCGTTCGCCGCGCCGATTCGAATAGCCGATCTCGACACGCAGTCGTGCTCGACCCGAGACCTGCGCGCGTTCCCGCTACCTTCGGCCGACGCCGATGCGAGCGGACGCGTGTGGGCGACATGGCACGACTGCCGTCGATCCGGAGTGCGCACGAATGACGTCTTCGCTGCGAGCTCCGCAGACGGCTCCTCCTGGGGCGCCGCGACACCTGTCACCGCGGGTCGAGACGGTGTCCTCCCGGCGATCGGGATCGATCCGAGCACGGGACGGATCGCAATCGCATATCTGCGCAACCGCGTCGCGGGTGTGGACGTGGAGCTCGTCGAGTCGCGGGGCGGGACGGGCTGGGGCTCACCGAAGCGTCTGTCCGTACAGACCATGCCCCTCACCTGGATGCCCGATACGACGTCCGGCCGAATGCTCGGCGACTACATCTCCGTCCATTACGCGGGCGGGCGGCCGCTCGTCGTGTGGGTTCTCGCGTCGCAGCCCGTCGGTTCGAAGCTCCGCCAGGCCGTGTACGCGACGCGCGGTTGACCGGCGGCGTGCGGCCTCAGAGTCCGATGGGGTGCCAGACGGTCTTGAGCTCGAGGAAAGCCTCGATCTCCCACGGGCTCTGAGCGTCGGCACTCGAACGAACGACCCGTTTGACGTTCTCGCTCGCCATGCGCTCGAGTTCTGCCGTGGAGCCATCAGCACCCGTCAGGTCGATCGCGTTCACATCCATGTGGCCGGCCAGCCAGGGCGCGAGCTCGTCTCGAAACCCCGTGAGGATGTTCACGGTGCCACCCGGGAGGTCGGATGTGGCGAGCGCTTCGGCGAATTCGATCGCTGCGACGGGATGCGCTTCCGAGCCAACGACGATGATCGCATTGCCCCCCACGATCGCGGGGGCGATCCGCGAGACGAGGCCCGCGAGAGCCGGCTCGCTCGGCGCGAGAATGGCGACGACCCCCGTGGGCTCGGGAACGGTGAAGTCGAAGTAGGGGCCGGCGACGGGGTTCGAGCTTCCGAGCACTTGCGCGAGCTTGTCCGCCCACCCCGCGTACCAGACGATCCGGTCGATCGCGGCCTCGACTTCCTCGCGACCGGAGCAGGCACGCTCGAGATCGGTCGACCGAGCTTCCATCATCTCGGCGAGCCGGTAGAGAATCTGACCGCGGTTGTACGCGGTCATTCCGGCCCACGTGGGGAATGCGGAACGAGCTGCGCGTACGGCGTCGCGGGCATCCTTGCGGGAGGCGCGAGCCATGTTCTGGCCCTCAGCCTCGAACGTGCGACCGGACTCCGAGCGCGGGAAGGCACCCCCGATGTAAAGCTTGTACGTCTTCTTGACCGCGAGCCGGGTCACACGAGTGCCTCTGGGCAAGCGGCCCTGTGCATCGATTGGTTCTGCATTGGCACAGGCGTGGCACAGCTTCGTGCCATCTCCGCCGATAGGATCGGCAGTGGGTGGCGGGTGGCCAACTTCCCCACCCAGGGTGGGGATATGGAGAATGGGCGTGGGCGCGCCGTCCTTAGCACCGTCATTCGAGCCTCAGGTACGGCTCCAGGCCGTGGCGTCCGCCCTCGCGGCCGAAGCCGGACTCGCGGTAGCCGCCGAACGGAGACGTCGGATCGAAGCGGTTAAAGGTGTTGGCCCACACGACACCCGCGCGCAGCCGCTCGACCATCCACAGGATGCGCGAGCCCTTCTCGGTCCAGACCCCGGCCGACAACCCGTAGGGCGTGTTGTTCGCCTTCTCGATCGCCTCCTCCGGGGTGCGGAACGTCAGGACCGACAAAACGGGTCCGAAGATCTCCTCCTGCGCGATCCGGTAGCTCTGCGCGACGTTGGTGAAGAGCGTCGGCACGAACCAGTAGCCACGCTCGGGCAACTGGCACACGGGCTGGTAGATCTCGGCGCCCTCCTCCTCCCCGCTCGCGACGAGCGCGCGGATCCTCTCGAGCTGCTCCTTGGAGTTGATCGCTCCGACGTCGGTGTTCTTGTCGAGCGGGTCACCCACTCGCAGCGTCGACATGCGTCGCTTGAGCTTCTCGAGCAGCGGCTCGTAGATCGACTCCTGCACGAGGAGCCTGGAACCCGCACAGCACACATGCCCCTGGTTGAAGTAGATCCCGTTGACGATCCCTTCGACCGCCTGGTCGAGCGCCGCATCGTCGAACACGATGTTCGCCGCCTTGCCGCCGAGCTCGAGGGTGAGCCGAACCTCACGGCCCGCAAGCTCGCGCATGATCAGCTTTCCGACCTCGGTCGAGCCCGTGAATGCGAGCTTGTCGATTCCGTCGTGGCGGACGAGATGCGCCCCCGTCGTGCCATCCCCGGTCACGAGGTTGACGACACCCGGCGGGAGCTCCGCCTGCCGACAGACGTCCGCGAAGATCATCGCCGTGAGCGGCGTCGTCTCGGCCGGCTTGAGCACCACGGTGTTCCCGCACGCCAACGCAGGCGCGATCTTCCACGCGAGCATGAGCAGCGGGAAGTTCCAGGGGATGATCTGCGCGGCAACCCCGAGCGGCCTCGGAGTCCGATTCGGGAAGGCGTACTCGAGCTTGTCGGCCCAACCCGCGTAGTAGAAGAAGTGCGCGGCGGCGAGCGGGATGTCGACATCGCGCGACTCGCGAATCGGCTTCCCGCCGTCGAGAGACTCAGCGACTGCGAGCTCTCTTGCCCGCTCCTGAAGGATGCGCGCGATTCGGTACAGGTACTTCGCCCGCTCTGAGGGCGCGAGCTCGGACCAGCCGTTCTCGAAAGCGTCCCGAGCCGCACCAACGGCCAGATCCACGTCAGCCTCCCCCGCGAGCGCCACCTCGAAGAGCTGCTCCTCGGTGGACGGCGAGATCGACGGGAACCACTCGCCCGTGCGCGGCTCGAGCTCCTCGCCGCCGACGAACAGCCCGTAGCGTTCGCGGATCTGGACGATGTCGCGCGCTTCCGGCGCGGGAGCGTACTCCCACTCGAAGGGAGCGGGTACGGAGGACGAGCGCTTTTCGACCTGGGCCATCAGTCGATGGTGAAGTAATCGCCGGACTGATACCGCCCCGTCTTCTCCTTGCGGAGCTGCATGAGGACGTCGTTCAGGAGAGACGAGGCGCCGAAGCGGAAGAGGTCCGGCGTCATCCACTCGCGGCCCAGGGTCTCGTAGAGCACGACGAGATACTGCACCGCCTGCTTGGAGGCGCGGATCCCGCCTGCGGGCTTGATACCGACGACATGGCCGGTCTCGGAGTAAACGTCGCGGACGACCTCCATCATGCAAAGCGTCACCGGAAGCGTCGCCGCGGGGCTGATCTTCCCCGTCGACGTCTTGATGAAATCCGCGCCGGCGGCGATCGCGAGGAGCGACGCGCGGCGGACGTTGTCGTACGTGCCGAGCTCACCCGTCTCGAGGATCACCTTGAGGTGCGCCTCGCCGCACGCCTCCTTCACGCGGACGATCTCGTCGTACACCTTCGCGTAGCGGCCCGAGAGGAAGGCGCCGCGGTCGATGACCATGTCGACCTCGTCGGCGCCGAGCTCGACCACGGCTCTGGTCTCCGCGACCTTGATCTCGGTCGGGGACTGGCCTGATGGGAACGCGGTCGCGACGGACGCAACCTTAACTCCGCTTCCGGCGAGGCGCGCCTTCGCCGTGGCGACGAGATTCGGATAGACGCAGATCGCGGCCACCGAGGGCACGGACAAGTCGAGCGGGTCGGGGCGCATCGCCTTCGAGCAGAGCGCCGCGACCTTGCCGGGTGTGTCCTGCCCCTCCAGAGTCGTCAAGTCCATCATCCGGATCGCGAGCTGCAGGGCCTGCACCTTGGACTCGCGCTTGATGGAGCGCTTCGCGAGCGTAGCCGCGCGCTCCTCGAGTGCGACGGCGTCGACCGAGCCGATGCGCGGGAGCCTGGGTCCGGCGGGAAGCTCGAACCCGCCGACGAGTGCAGGTGCCTTCGCCATCGCCTCAGTGTAGAAGGCGCATCGCTACAGGCCGAGCCGCTCGAGCATTCGCGGGTCTCGCGTGCCGGCCTACGCCGTGTCGGCGAAGGTCTGCTCGCACCGGCTGGCGTAGCGCGTCGCTCCGACCGCGCGGTAGAAGCCGAGCGCCCGCTCGAACTGCTCGCCTGCCTCGGCGCGGCGTCCCTCGGCGAGCAGTGCCTGTCCGGCACGAAGCCGGGCTTCGGCCTCGTCCGGCACCGAGCCGATCTCGTCGAACGTTGCGGCCGCCTGCTCGAACTGCCCGTCGAGGATCTCGCGCCCGGCCTTCAGCCAGAGGCTCGTCGCGGGCTTAAGCTCAGCGAGGCGCTCGCGGAGCGGACCTGCCAGGCCGATCCGGTCGGCGACCCACGCGAAGCCGATCAGCCCGCCGAGGTTCGCGCCAACCCCGATGGTCGGGAAGAGCTCGTCGGCGAGAGCGCGCGCGGCGTCGAGGCGACCTAGCTCCACGTTGAGGCGGATGTTGGACGAGAGCACGGGGTGGAAGACCTGCGAGTCCTTCACCTCCCGCACGAGCTCGAGCGCCCTGGTCGCGTCGATCTCCGCTCCAGCGGTGTCACCGCGGGCGAAGCGGACGATCGCACGCTGCTGGCGCACGTCCGACTCGAGGTAGTGCGGCGACCCGGCCTCGCACTCGGTGACGAACTCGTCCGCATGATGCACGCAGTCGTCCCAGCGCCCGGTGAAGTATTCGACCACGACTCGCACTCCGCGCGCGAAGCGCACCATGCGCTCGTCACCGAATCTCCTGGCCGTGCGCAACGCCTCGGCTCGCAGCTCGGCGTCGCGACGGACGTCGCCCTCGATAATGGCGTTGAAGCCGAGGTTGTTGTACAGCCGCGCCGCCTCCGGGGAGTTGAGCGAGATCGCAAGCTCCAGCGCGCGCTCCAGGTCGGCGACACCCTGGGGGTCGCCGGTCCGCGAGCGCGCCGTGCCCAGACCAGCCAGCGCACTGACGCGATACTCGTCGAGCCCGAGCAGTTCGGCCATGGCGAGCGCCTCCTCCCCGAAGCGAATCGCGGCGTCGATCTCTGCACGGATCGCAAGCGAGTTCGCCATCCGGGTCAGCACCTCCACCTTGTCCGGGGACGGCGGACGCTCGGCGACGAGCGCGAGCGCGCGATCGAGATGCTCGGAAGCACGGTCCCGCTGGCCTCGGTCCCACCAGAACGACGAAAGCAATGAGTCGGCGCGGGCCGCCCGCTCGAGCTCGCCGAGCGCGACGAGGCCCTCGCGTGCTTCGGAGAGAATGTCGCCGCCGCGGTCGTCGCCGAGCTGCTGCAGCGCCGACCCGTACGAGAGCAGGAGCTCGGGCCGGTCCCGGTGGTCATCCGGCCACAGGGCGACCGCATGGCCGAAGAGATCGGCGGCTGCCGCCCACGCGTTGAGCGCCAGCGCACGGTCCCCCGCAGTTCGCAGCGCGGCACGCGCCGCCTCGGCGAGATCGGCGTCCTCGAGCCCCGCAGCGCGCGACAGCTCGAGCGCGTTCACGTAGTGATGGGCCAGCATCTCGGCGTTGTCCTCGGGCCGCCCGAGGGATTCGATCCAGAGCGCGGCGGCTCGATGCTTCTTGGCCCGCTCGCCGCGAGGGATCTGGCCGTACGCGACGTCACGGACGAGGAGATGGCGGAAGGCGTACTCGGTCTCGCCTTCCACGGAGCCCCGCCGCTCCCGCCGGATGAGCTCCCGGCGCTCGAGGTCGTGCAACTCCTGCTCGACGCTCCAGCGCTCGCGCCCCGAGACCGCGGCGACGGCCCCGAGCCAGAAGACCTTCCCGAGCACGGCGGCCGCTTGGACGAGTGCCTTCGTCTCGGCAGCGAGCAGGTCGAGCCGCGCAGCGATGATGCCCTGGACGCTCTCGGGCAGCGCAGCGTCGTCGATCGTCCCGCGCTCGCGGAAGAGACGGGCGAACTCCTCGGCGTAGAGCGGGTTTCCACCTGCGCGGGCAAGCACCGTGGCCTGCGCCTCCGCGGGCAGCACGGAACGCTCGAGGAGCGCGTGCACCAGCCGGGCCGTCTCCTCGTCGGTGAGCGACGGGAGCGAGATCGTGACGGCGTTCGCCTTCCCTCCTCCCCACCCGGGCCGTCGTGCGAGTAGCTCGGGCCGAGCGGTAGCTACGACGAGCAGCGCGACGCCGCCCGCCCAGTCGACGAGGTGGTCGATGAAGTCGAGCAAGCCGTCGTCGGCCCACTGCAGGTCCTCGAACACGAGCACGAGCGGCCGCTGCTCGGCAAGCGCCTCGAGGAACTCCCGCCAGGCGGCGAACGCCTCGGCGCGACGGTCGTCCGCGAGCTCCCGGTCCGGAGCAAGGCCGACGAGAGGGCTGAGATGCGACTCGACCCAGTCCGGGTGGTCTCCGCCCACCGCAGCGACCGCACCCTGGAGCTTCTCGCGCGCCTGCTCGGAGGTGTCCGTCTCGAGGATCCCAGCCTGTGCCTTGACCACCTCGCCGAGCGCCCAGTAGCTGACGCCCTCCCCGTACGGCAGGCAGCGCCCCTGGCGCCAGGTGATCAGCTCCGTGTCGCGCTCCGCTTCCTCGAAGAGCTCGTCCACGAGTCGGCTCTTGCCCATGCCGGGAACGCCGGCGAGTGTCACGAGCTGCGGGGAGCGCTCCCGACGCACTCGAGTGAGCGTCTCCACGAGGAGCCGCAGGTCGCCGTCGCGGCCGACGAGAGGGGTGCGTGTGGCTTGTGCCACGTCGACGCCGAAGCGTGAGCGAGCCTGGAGCACGGGCCAGGCGGGAACGGGCTCGGACTTGCCCTTCGCGGGCACCGGTGTCGCTTCCCCGTAGTCGATCGCGCTCTTCGTGGCCTCGTACGTCTGGGCGCCGACGAGGATGCCGTTGACCGGGGCCGCCGTCTGCAAGCGCGCTGCCGTGTTGACGACGTCGCCGGCGACCATCCCTTCTCCCTCGGCCGGTCTGGCAGTGAGGTTCACGATCGTCTCGCCGGTGTTGACCCCGATTCGCAGCTGTAGCTCCGCCTGCTCGTCAACGACCCAGGAGCGAATCGCCAGCGCGGCGCGCACCGCCCGCTCCGGGTCGTCCTCGTGCGCAACAGGCGCCCCGAACGCGGCCATCACGGCGTCGCCGATGAACTTCTCGACGGTTCCTCCGTGCCGTTCGAGCTCCTCCCGCAAGCGCGCGTGGTAGGGAGCGAGCACCGCGCGGACGTCCTCGGGATCGAGTTGCTCGGAGCGGCTCGTGAAGCCGACGAGGTCGGCGAACAGGACGGTGACGACCTTGCGCTCCTCCCGCGCGGGAACGGCAGGCTGATCGAGCGGCGCGGCGCAGGAAGGGCAGAAGCGGAAGCTCTCGGGGCTCTCCTGTCCGCAGCTGGGGCAGATCACGACGGGTGCAAGCGTACGGTGCCGGTGACGGAGCCGCATGGGCCCGTCGCAGCGCGCGGACGCTCGTCTCTCTCAGTTCG
>JBCKBY010000010.1:0-41695 GCA_038910715.1 Gaiellaceae bacterium | reverse complement strand
TGCTCGAAGAAGGGGAGGCGCTCGGCGCGCTTGTCTTCCTCGCGTCGGACGCATCGTCGTACGTCACCGGCTCGAACGTCGTCGTCGACGGCGGCTGGTCTGCTTGGTAGTCCCTGACGAGATCCCGAACTTCGTCGGTGGGAAAGCCGCTCCGGCTGTGACTGGACAGTGGATCGAGAAACATCGCCCGGCGGACGAGACGCTTCTCTGCCACGTCGCGCGATCAGGGGCCGATGACGTCGCGGCAGCCGTCTCTGCCGCGCGCGCTGCTCAACCGGCGTGGGCAGACCGCACGGCGGTCGAACGCGGCGACATCGTTCGGGAACTCGCACTCCTTCTTCGCGAGCGGCGCGAGGAGGCGTCCGCGATCGTCGCGGAGGAGACGGGAAAGCCGCTGGAGCTAGCGCAAGGCGAGACCGACGCGGCGATCGAGATGGGGCTTTTCGTGGCTGGAGAAGGGCGCCGCTCCTACGGGCGCACGACGACGGCGAGCATGCCTCATCGAACCGTGCTGACGACGCGTCAGCCTCTTGGTGTCGCCGCGCTGATCACGAGCTTCAACACGCCGCTCCCGAACGTCGCGTGGAAGGCGTTTCCAGCAATCTTCTGCGGGAACGCGGCCGTCTTGAAACCGTCGGAGCACACACCCGCATCGGCCTGGCTGTTCGGCGAGGTCGCTCTGGAAGCGGGCGTTCCCGACGGTGTCCTGAACATCGTCCACGGGTACGGACCGGAGGCCGGCGCCCCGCTCGTCGAGCACCCAGACGTCGATCTCGTGAGCTTCACCGGGTCCACTGCGACCGGGCGCTGGATCAACGAGACCGCAGGCCGGCGGCTGGCGAAGGTATGCCTCGAGCTCGGCGGCAAAAACGCCCTCGCCGTGTGCGATGACACCGACCTCGACGCCGCGGTGCGCTGGGCGCTGGCGTCTGCGTTCTCGAACGCAGGGCAGCGCTGTGCCTCGGCAAGCCGGCTCGTCGTGTTCGACGACGTCTACGACGCCTTCCGGGAGCGCCTGCTTGCCGGCATGCGAGAGCTCGACCCCGAGCCCGTGATCAGCCGGGAGAGCATGGAGCGGATCTCCAATGCAGTTCGCCAGGCGGCCGATACAGGGGCGACAGTGCTCTGCGGAGGGGAACGCCTCGATCGTCCTGGGTGGTACCTCGCTCCTGCCGTGGTCGAGAACGCGGCTTCCGACGCTGAGATCTCACGCAGCGAGCTGTTCGGGCCGGTGACGGTCCTCTACCGGGTCGGAGACCTCGAGCAGGCGATCGAACTCGTCAACGACTCGTCGTATGGACTGACAGCAGCGATCCACACCGCAAGCGTCCACCGGGCGATGCGCTTCGCCGAGCGTGTCCAGGCGGGCGTCGTGGTGGTGAATGCAGGGACGCACGGATCGGAGCCACACATGGGCTTCGGTGGCGTCAAGGACTCGGGAACCGGCTGGCGCGAGGCAGGGGTCGAGGCGCTTGACGTGTATTCCGATCTGAAGGTCGTGAATCTGGTCACCGATCCCATGAAGACATGAACCGCACCGTCGCCGTCCTCGGCCCAGGCGCCGTCGGAGGCTCTCTGGCCGCGCGGCTCTCCCTAGCCGGGATTCACACCATCTGCGTCGCGCACGAGGAGGCTGCTGGCCTCATCGCGCTCGCGGGGCTCGTGGTCGAGTCCCGCGACGGAACCCTCACAGCCCGCGTCGAGGTCTCCGAGCAGCTCGTGAAGCCGGTGGGTCTGCTCCTCGTGACGGTGAAGGCGCCGATGCTGGAGGAGGCGATCGAGCGGATCGATCCGGCAGCGGTCTCGGAAGGCGTCGTCGTGCCTCTTCTCAACGGCCTCGAGCACATGGCGCCGCTTCGAGCGCGATTCGACGGCCGAGTCGCCGCCGGCACCATCTCGCACTTTCAGGCCTACCGAGCGGGGCGCGTTCAGATCATCGAGGCCACGCCGTCCCCAGTCATCACGATTGCCTCGGAGAGCCTTCCGCGCGCCGAGCTCGAGAGCGCCGCCGAGCTGCTCCGCCAGGCCAAGCTCGACGTGCGTGTCGGACAGAACGAGAAGCGCGTGCTCTGGCACAAGCTGGCGAGGATCGCTCCGCTCGCGGCAGCCACGGCCGCGTCCGGGCGTACCGTCGGTGAGTTGCGCGACGATCCGGCCTGGCGGCCGCGTCTCGAGCACGGCATCGCCGAGGCGTGCGCGATCGCTCAGGCCGATGGGGTCGGTCTGCGTGCGTCCGCGCAGTGGGCGATCATCGACGAGATGGCCGACGAGACCACGACATCGGCCGCCCGTGACGTCGCTGCAGGCCGTCTGTCCGAGCTCGACGCGATCTTGGGCGCCGTGCTCCGCGCGGCGGACAGGCTCGACGTGCCTTGTCCGACGCTGACGGAGCTCGCGGCAGCGGCCGGGCTCCGGTGAGTGCCCCTTCGGCGGTGGCGTTCGTCCCGGCTCGCTCGGGCTCCGAGCGCGTGCCGCAGAAGAACGTGCGCACGCTCGCCGGCCACCCGCTTCTCGGATACGCGATCGAGACCTCACTGCAGAGCGGTGTCTTCGCGCGGGTAGTGGTATCCACGGACTCCGAGGGGATCGCGGACGTCGCCCGCTGGTACGGCGCCGACGTGCCCTTCCTCCGGCCTGCCGAGTACGCGACCTCCACGTCCCCCGACATCGAGTGGCTCTCCTTCACGCTGGAGCGCCTGCCCGAGCGGTACGACCTCTTCGCGCTGATCCGGTGCACGAACCCGTTTCGAGGACCGGATGCGGTTCGTCGAGGTCTTGCTCAACTCGTCGCGACACCCGAGGCCGACTCGCTCCGAGCCGTCGAGCTCGTGAAGCAGCACCCAGGAAAGACCTGGGTGCTCGAGGAAGGCGGGCGGCTCATGCGTCCGCTCCTCGACCAGTCTCATCTCGAGGTCACGTGGCACGCTGGTCAGTACCAGGCCCTTCCGCCCGTCTACATCCAGAACAGCGCGCTCGAGATCGCATGGACACGCGTCGTGACGGAGACGGGAACGCGCGAGGGCCGGGTCGTTGCTCCCTTCTTCACGGAGGGATACGAGGGTTTCAACGTTGATGACGAGGACGACTGGGAGCGTGCCGAAGGTCTCGTCGCGGGCGGTCGAGCGGCGCTGCCCGCGGTCGGCCGTCCCCCGTATGCTCCGACCTCGTGAAGGTCGCCAGCCTCGAGACACTCTTCTGTGACGCCGGCTGGCGACCGTGGATCTTCCTCAAGGCCACGGCCGACGACGGGTCCGTCGGGTGGGCCGAGATCACGGACTCACACGGATCTCCCCACGGGCTCGCCGGAATCGTGGAAGATCTCGCGCCGCTCGTCGTCGGCCGAGATCCGAGGCCCGTCGAGGCGATCTACTGGGATCTGTATCGCGCCACTCGTCAAAGCCCGGGCTCGGTAATCGCGAAGGCGCTCGCGGGCATCGAGAACGCACTTCTCGACCTCAAGGCCAAGGCGCTCGGCGTGCCCGTCTACGAGCTCTTCGGCGGGCCTACAAGGGAGAGCATCCCGATGTACTGGTCGCACTGCGGGACGACGCGCGCCCGAGCCTGGGAGGTGACGGGGACGCCGAAGCTCGGCTCCTATGACGACGTCGCCGCGCTCGGCCGCGAGGTGGTCGAGCAGGGGTTCGCAGCGTTTAAGACCAACGTCGTCGTTCCCGGCGAGGAGCCGAAGGTGCTCATGCCGGGCTTCAACGAAGGAGGCGGGACGCTCCAGGCGACCGAGATCTCCGAAGCACTCGTTCGCCTTCTCGAGGCGTTCGCCGCCGGTACCGGGGGCGCCGCACTCCCGATCGTGGATCTGAACTTCAACCTCGAGCCCGAAGGGTGCGTTCGCGTCGCGCGCGCACTGGAGCCTTTCGACCTCCTCTGGCTCGAGGTCGACCTCTTCGATCCCGGTGCGCTCGCGCACGTGCGGCATGTCGCCCCGATGCCTGTCTGCTCGGGAGAGAACCTGTACGGAAGCCGCGCCTTCCGGCCGTACCTCGAGGCCGGCGGGATGGATGTCGCTTCTGTCGATGTCATCTGGAACGGCTTTCATCAGGCGAAGAAGATCGCGGATCTCGCCGAGACCTTCGAGGTGAACTGCGCGCCGCACAACTACTACAGCCACCTCGCGACGTTTATCGCAGCGCAGTGGTGCGCCGCGATCCCGAATGCGCGGATCCTCGAGTACGACGTCGACGACGTTCCCTGGCGCGACGAGCTCGTAACGGCGACGCCGGAGATCTCCGCGGGTGAGCTGCGCATCCCGAGCGGGCCAGGCTGGGGGGTCGAGCTCGACGAGGACGTCCTGCGCGCCCACCCGTGGCCAGGCTCGAGCTAGGCCCGCGCTGCGACTTCGTCGGCCAGCTCGACCTCGATCGTCTCGGTCTCCTCCGAACGTGTGGTGCGAAGACGGACAATCGCGAGCAGGGACGCGCCGGCTAAGAGGTAGGCGGCGAATCCAGTCCAGTACGAGGCCGAGATGCCGTAAAAGACGGCGATTGTCACTGCGAGCACCGAGGCGCAAACCGAGCTCGCTCCGTTGATCCCCCACAAAAACGCGGTTGGTGCACCGGGTCGGGTCGACGCTGTTCGCATACCGATAGCGAACGGCGTTCCCAGCACGAGCCCGAGCGGCGCCATGATGGCGACCGCGACCGCGATCCGGACGGAAGTTGTCGCTCCTCCGGCCCGCTCGATGATCTCGGGCGTGAGGAACCCGAGCGTCGCGACCGTGAGCATCAGCACGGCGAGCGGCAGAAGCGTCAGTCGCGGTCGGCTCGGGTCAGCTAGGCGCTCGCTCGCCATGCTGCCGATCCCGCTGAACACGAGGAGCGAGAACAGCACCACCGTGAGTGCGTACGTCGGGTGCCCCAGGAAGACGGTCAAGCGCTGCAGTTGGGAGATCTCCACGAGCAGAAAGCCGAGCCCGATTCCCACGAAGTAGGTGTAGAACGGGAACATGCCGCGGTGCGCGTCCCGGTCGGTCTTCAGCAGCAACGGGAGGAGGATGAAGGCGAACGCCAGTCCGAGGACCGTCGTTGCGAGCAGACCAAGGACGAGGACGGGTCGGGTCGAGTCGTCGCTCGATAGCCCTGCACTGCTGATCAGCGTCCCCAGATTCGCCATCTGAAAGAAGAACGGGCGGTCGTCCGTCGGTGGCGAAACGTCTTCCTCGAAGTCCGAGACCGCAGCTGCCGGGCCGTCGGGTGAAGCCAGGGCAACGAAGTGCGCATCGGCAGCCTCGCTGGCGGTCAGAACGGGAGCGAAGCCGAGGCGCGCTGTCTCTCGTTCCAGCGTTGCGACGGTCGACGCGGAGAACGGCTCCGGGCTGACAAGAAGCGTGACGGCGCTCGCTCCGGCCGTGTTTTGCGGTGCCTTGTACAGGAGCAGGTGCTCGCGCGGACGGGCGACTCCCCGATCTTTCAGTACCTGCGCGGCGAGCGCGGTCGTGCGGTACGCCTCGAGCGGCTTCTCGCGCCCGGGCACGTCGTACCAGCGTGAGACCGACAGGATCCCCCCCGGCTTCAACCGTTCGAAGAAGACATTCCACGCCTCGGTTGTGTAGAGCGAGTTCTCGCTCAAGGCGTACGCCCCCGCCGATGACGCAGCCCAGGTGTCGATGAGCGAGATCTGGATGATGTCGTAGTCGGTATCCGTCCGGGAGAGGTAGCTGCGCGCCTCGTCGTTGACGAACCGGGCGCGCGGATCTCGGTCCAGGTGGCCCGTGAAGTCACCGAAGTCGTCGTTCGTCGCGCCGAGGATGTTGCGGTTGATCTCGACGCCCGTGACCGACCGCTGATCGAACTCGAACGCGGAAAGGATGTCGCGCCCGCCGCCCACGCCGATGACGAGCACGTCAGCGTCATCGCGGGCGTAATGCGCGAGGTTGGACACGTCATAGCGGAGGAAGTCGGTGGCTTCCGGGTCGCCCTCGTAGCGCGTGAGGACCGAGCTCGCGGCACTGTCGATCACGAGCAGGCGCTCCTCGACGCGCACGTCGTCCGGCAGCCTGGGACTGAGGCCTACTCCCAACGGCGAAGTGGGTCCGCCGGAGACGTCGTCGACCGTGATCCGCGAGTACGCGTTCCACTTCTCGTAACGGTGTGCGGGGTCTGCCTCCGACTTCGCCCAGATGATCCGAAGAAGGGGGTGCCCCCGAGCATGGAGGTGGCCGTTGACCGCTGCGAAGCCACCGAGCGCGACCACAGAGGCCAGAGCCCAGATCGCGCCGCGCCGGCTCCCTGCGTCGACTGCGAAGATCACGGCTCCGACGGCCGCGAGCGCACCGATCGCGATCACGAGGCTCGGACCGTCGAGGGCCATGAAGATCACCACCAGGAGCACGCAACCGATCGCGGCGCCCACGAGGTCGGTCGCATACAGGCGGTTCACCTGCGCCGGGAAGCGGGTGAGGGCAAGGCACACGACCACACCACTGAGCACGAACGGGATCGAGATGACGATGCAGGTGAGGGCCACCGACCACGCGCCCGCGAGCGTCGGCTCCGGAACGAACGGGATTGCGAGCTGCGTGACGAAGCACACGGCCAGCGAGACGCTGAAGAGCAGCGAGTAGAGCCACAGCCTGGCCCTTACATCCACGTCGCGGAAGTGGTTCGGCAGGAGATAGACGAGCAGCGCGCCGACCGTCAGCCCGAACAGTGCGAGCGAGATCGCGACGAACGCAAAGTGGTACCACATGGTCACGCTGAAGACGCGCGTGAGTGCGATCTCGTACATCAGCGTCGAGAGGGTGATGAAGAAAAGCCCGGCAAAGGTTCCGGGCCGCGCACGAAGACTCGGTTGGGGTAGTGCGGACGTGGTCACTTTTTCACCCCAGACGCTGACGGGAAGTCCCTGTTCTAGCTGACGGAGCGGACTGCTCCTCCGCTATTCCCGTTACGTTTCACGATCATGACGAGAGGCCCGGTTCGGTGAAGAGGCTGGCGCGGCGTGCGGTGTGGTCCGCGGCGGTCCGCCTTGGGCTCCAGGTGTACGAGCCGAGCCCGGAAAACCTCCCCCGACTCGAAGAGTTCACCGAGTACGTCGAGGATCCGCGGCCGGTGAGCGACGATCGAGCGACGACGGCGACGGACGATCTTCCCGACCTCACGTTGCTGCCCGACGCGCTCGGAGAGGTGCTCGAGATCGACAGGTTCCGTGGGCTACGAGTCTTGGAAGTAGGGCCGAAGTACGGCGTCCACGCGCACTGGATCGATCGCGAGCTCGCACCCTCCGAGCTCGTGTTCTCGGACTTCGGCTCGGACCGGCATCTCCACGCGAAGTGGGTCGACTCGCTCGGCAGTCCGCACCGCTTTGTGTACGGCGACCTGCGCGAGGCGACAGAGCTCCGTGAGCTCGAGCCGTTCGATCTCGTCTTCTTCCTCGGTGTCCTCTACCACTCGATCCACCACCTCCCGCTGCTCGGGATGCTCAATCGCGTGACGAAGCCCGGAGGGACGATGCTCTTCGAGACGACCGTCGATCCCCGCCCCGATGCTCTCGTGCGGCTGCGCTGGCATCCCGACACCGGCAAAGCGAAGGGTGTCCCGTCGATCCAGGCAGTCCGGCTCGAGCTCGCGTGGACGGGGTGGCGGAAGGTTCGGCGCTTCACCGAATACCGCCCTGGCTCGAGCGAAGCGCTCTTCCTCTGCGAGAAGACGGATGACCTCCGCGAGGGCGCTGACCTCGCGGACGTCGTCACCCCGCATCGGCCGCGGTAGCGTCAGGGACGCATGCCCGACCTGCGCCTAGTTCCGAAAGCCGAGATCGACCGTGTCCGGCAGGCCCACGTGCCTGCGGACGACCGCCTCGCACTCCTCGCAGACATGTGCCGGCTGAACGCGCTCGTCGCGGTCAAGCGTGCGGGCTCGGGGCACCTCGGATCGAGCTTCAGCGCGATGGATGTCGTCGCGTTCCTCCTCTTCGAGGAGCTGAACACCGCCAGGCTCGGCTTCGACCATCCCGACCGTGACGTCTACTTCTCGTCCAAGGGGCATGACGTGCCTGGGCTCTACGCCGCGCTCTTCGCGCTCGGCGTTATCCCCCGCGAGAGCTTCCTCCGCCTGCGGCGGCTGGGCGGCCTCGACGGCCACCCCGACGTCGGTGTGCCCGGAATCGAGGCCAACTCCGGCTCGCTCGGCATGGGGATCTCCAAAGGCCGAGGAATCGCGTGGGCGAAGCGCCACCTCGGGCGAGGCGGTCGGGTCGTCGTCATGACCGGCGACGGCGAGCTGCAGGAGGGGCAGAACTACGAGGGGCTGCAGGCCGCAGCTCAGGAGCGGCTCGACGGCCTGACGGTCGTCGTCGATCGCAACGAGCTCCAATCCGACAAGCCGACCGACGAGATCGTCTCGCTCGGCGACCTCGAGGAGCGGTTTCGCGCGTTCGGCTGGCACGTGGAGGTTTGCGACGGTCACGACGTGGCGGCGCTCCGGGCTGCTTTTCGGGATGTCAGGGCTCTCGAGGATCGCCCGCAGGCGCTCATTGCGCGCACGATCAAGGGGAAGGGCGTCTCGTTCATGGAGCACCCACGTGCACTCGTGGAAGGCGGCGGCACGTACCGCTGGCACGCAGGGGCACCCGACGACGAGACGTTCGCGCTCGCCTTCGGGGAGCTTCGCACCCGCATCGAGGAGCAGCTCGAAGCGCTCGAGCTGGGCCCGCTCGAGCTGGAGGAGGTCGAGGCGCTCGCACTCGATGTCCCGACCGGATCACTTGTGGGCGAGCCGGAGTCGGGTGCAGGCGCACGCAGGTCCCAGGTGACCGATGAGTACGTCGTCGACGCCTACGGGGACGAGCTCGTGAAGCTCGCCGCCGCGCACGAGCACCTCGTCGTCCTCGACGCCGATCTTGCCTCGGACTGCCGGGTGCGGGCGTTCGAGCTCGCGTACCCGGAGCGCTTCCTCGAATGCGGCATCGCGGAGCAGGACATGGTCTCGACCGCCGCGGGGCTGGCACGGCAAGGGCTCTTGCCCGTCGTCAACTCCTTCGCTTCGTTCCTCGCCTCGCGCGCGAACGAGCAGATCTACAACCAGGCGAGCGAGGGCGCGAGGGTGATCTACGTGCTTCACTACGCTGGGCTCGTCCCGGCAGGCCCAGGGAAGTCACACCAGTCGATTCGCGACATCTCGCTGCTCGGTGCGTTGCCGAATGTCGCAGTCGTACAGCCCGCCAGTTCCGAGCAGGCGCGCGCCCTGTTGCGCTGGGCGGTCGAGGAAGCGGCCGAGAACGTCGCGATCCGGCTCGCGATCGGGCCCTCTCCGCGGCGGATCGAGCTGCCCGAGGAGGTCTCGCCGGGGCGCGGCGCGATCTTGCGACCGGGAGACGACGCGATCCTCCTCGCGTATGGGCCCGTGATGCTGCACGAGGCGCTGACGGCATCGGAGCTCCTCGAGCAGCAGGGACTCGGCCTCGCGGTCGTCGACATGCCATGGCTCAACCGTTTTGATCAGCGCTGGCTGACACGGGTCCTCGACCAGTACGAGCGAGCCTTCGTCCTCGAGGATCACTCTCCGATCGGCGGGCTCGGCGATGCGCTCCGGCGCGAGCTCGGAGGCCGCTCGGTGACGGTCTTCGGGGTGGAGGGCTGGCCCGCGTGCGGGACTCCGGCGGAGGCGCTGCGGGCGCATCGGCTGGACGGTGCTTCGTTGACAGAGCGAATGCTGGCGGAGCTCGGCGGCGCGGTCGGCTGATGGCCGCGCGGATCTGGCTCGTCCTCCCCGATCCGTTCCCCACCCGTGTGTTCGTGGACTGCGGGATCGTCGCGGGGCTCGCGAAGCGGCTCCCGGGCCGGGTGGATGCCGTGCTCGCGCTGCCCGAGGAGGAGGCGCAGGAATGGGGCTCGAGGCTCGACGACGTGCCGTGGATGTTCGGCGGCGAGCTCTTCCCTCGTGAGGTCGGCATCGGCGAGCGACTCAGACGGAGAGTCGACCTCACCCTCGACCGCAACGCGGGGTACTACCCGCTCTCGGTGCGACAGAGCCTGCGCAACGGCTTCAACCGAGAGCGGATGCGGCCGGGTCATCCCAACCTCTTCCTCGACTCGTCGCTCACCGGCCGGCTCCCCGATTCGGAGACTCTCGACCGGCTCGTGCGGAGGTGGCTCTTCTCGACGCGCCGGTACGTCTCGCGGACGCTCCTGGCGCGCATGCGGGAGTCGTGCTCGGGGCTCGTGGTCGCCAACGTGCAGAGCCTCCAGGCCGTCCCGTTCCTGCTCGCGGCGCGCAGGCTCGAGATCCCCGTCGTCGGCTATGTCGCCAGCTGGGACCACACGGTCGGGAAGGGAATCGTCTCGCCACATGTGGCGCGCTACGTCGTCCAGAACGACGTGATGCGCGACGATCTCGTCCGCTACCACGGGGTCGTACGCGAACGCGTCGTGATCACGGGATGGCCGCAGACCGACTTCTTCTCCGCACCGCGGGGACGTGCCTCGTTCGAGACGATCCTGGCGGAGCTCGGGCTCGACCGGACGCGGCCGGTCGTGCTCGTGGCCGGGAACACGCCGACGAACGCCCCGTACGAAGGCCGCTTCGTCGAGCGGCTCGTCGGGTGGTGGCGCGAGACCGAAGCCGACGCCCGCTTCCAGCTCGTGTTTCGGCCGCATCCACGCGATCGCGACTGGCAGGATCGATTCCAGGCTGCACGGGGCGTCTCCGGCGCTGTTCTCCAATCCCCGTCGTACACCGACCTCGAGACGCTCGCGACGCTGCTGCAGCACGTCGACTGCGTCGTCGCTAACGCGGGGACGATCCTCCTCGACAGCCTCGTCAACGATCGGCCGGCAGTTTGTGTCCTGTACGACGAGGGTGCGCCTCCGGGCGAGCGTCATGCAGAGCTGAACGTGACCGGACAGCACTACGACGAGCTGATTCGCTCCGGCGCCTTCCAGCGCGCAAGCACGTTCGAGGAGGTCGTCGCCGGGATCGAGCGCGCGCTTGCGAGCCCGGACGAGCTCGCGGACGAGCGACGCCGCGTCGCACGCGCCGTGGTCGGCGAGGTGGACGGCCGGGCGGCGGAGCGGGTGGTGGACGCGATCGTCGAGGTCGTCGCCCGCCCCGGTTCAGGCGGCTGACGGAGGCGCTCGGCGAGAGCCCAGCAGGCCGCCGGCGCCGAAGAGGACGAATGCCGGCGCCACGGGGAGCACGAAGTGGAGGTCGGCGAAGAGTCCTAGCGCATTCAGGACAACGACCCCGAAAGCGGCAAGGGAGAGCGCGACGAGCGTTCCCCACCCACGCGGTCGTCTGAACGCGATCCCGACCAGGCCCACGACGATCCACATCCACGGCCGCGGGAACCACCGTGAGAGCTGGTTGAGACGGAGACCGAGCTCAGCGTTTCCCGCCCGATCAGGGAGGCCATCGAAGAGCGCAGCGGTCTCGCGCTCGATCTCCCGGAAGCGACTGCGATCGCCTGGAGCGTCGAACTCGAAGTGCCACTCGGTCGCGGAGGTCCACACCTGACGGATGCTCTGGTCGGGTCGTGAGATCCAGACGACCTGCCCCGCCGGTATCGGCTCGCCCTCGCTCGGCTGAGGCAGCTCCTCGACCGCCTGAGCGGGATCGCGCCGACTTGCCGCGGTCGCGTTACCGGAGGGCACGGACCGGAAGTACGCCTTGGTGAGCTGATCCCACGTCGTCCCGAGGACCCCCGAGGCATACGCACCCGGGTGCGCGCGCACGGCCTCGACGCCCGCATCGCGGAGCACAGAGTAGTCCGAGTCCCAGCCAAAGACCTGGTCGGAGAGGATGTAGAGGTCCTCGTGCACGCGGAAGCTGCCCTTGCCGAAGAGCTGCTCCAGCGTGACGCCGTACGAGCGATACGGCTCGCGCGTGAGCAGGTGCCTCTGCATCGCACCGGCGAGGCGTCGTGACGCCTCTCCATTCTCAGGCGAGACGATCCGATCGGTGATGAACGCGCGGTAGAAGGGCACGATCGCATTCCCACCGCGGGCGAGCCCCCACGTGTCGAACCGCAGCCCGTTGTGCACCGTCCAGCCGGCCAGAGGGAGGACGGCGGCGAGCGCAACCGCACCTGCCCAGCGCAGGCGATGCCTCCATGATCCCGCTAGAAAGAGCGGAAAAGCCGCGAACGCGAGGAGCACGGCATTACCCGGTCGAACGAGCGCCAGTGCGGCCACGCCAAGGCCGACGAGCGCGAAACGGGCGATCGACGGCCGCGTGGCGGCTCGGGTCACGAGCAGCGCCCACCCCGCGAAGGTGGCCGCGAACACCGTCTCGCTCGCCAGCTCGTGGAACATGAGGCCGTAGCCCGGGTACACGACGAGAGCGGCGGCCGTTGCAAGCGCGACACGGGGCCCGAAGACAAGCCCGGCAGCGCTCCACGCGACGACCGAGGCGGCGAATAGGACCGCGGCGATCGGCTCCGCCAGCGTACCTCCGGCGACGTCCAATGACAGCCCTGCCACGACCGGCGTAATCGGCGTCCGAAAGAGCATGGACCATGGCAGCAGCACGTCTTGGTCGAAGAGCTGAACGTAGGCGTAGAGGTACTCGTCGAGGTCGCGACCCGTCTTCAGCGGCCAGGCGATCGCACGCACGGCGAAGACCCCGAGACCCATGCCGAAGAGGAGAACGGCTCCGAGTGGTCGCGAGGCGAGCCCCTCGAGCCACCCGAGTAGGCGCGCGAGCGGGTTCCCTCTCGTGTCCGCCATAGATGCCCGCAGGAGGCTAGCCTGTCGAGCTGTGCGCTGGCTCGCCGAGGCATCGCGGCAGGCCGACCGCGCCGCCGCTGCTGCGGAGACGCGTTGGGCACCGATCGCCGTCTTCGTCGTCGCGGTCGGGGTCTGGTGGCTCCAGGCTCTCGCGATGCCGCTTGCCGGCGGTCGCGACTTCGGTACCTATCTCGGAGCGTGGGTCGAGCTCTTCCAGTCCGACCCGATCGACCTCGGATACGTCCTAGGGCGCACGCCGGTCGCACCTCTCGTTGTGGGGGGCCTGCTCGACTTTGCCGGCGGGGCTCTCGCTGAGCCGGCTGTATCGCTGCTCTACGCCGGGTCGATCATCGCCTGGTTCCTCGCCGCGCGCACGTTCGGTGGACGAGCTGCGCTGCTCGCGACCGTCGTTCTCCTCCTCTACCCGAGCTACGGGATCCTGTTCCACGAGATCTCCTCGGACAGCGTCTTCGCGGTCGCGTTCGCAGGCTGGTCGCTGCTCACGATTCGCGTTCTGCTGGCACCGTCCATGGCGCGATTCGCCCTGGTCGGGGCAGGCGTGGCGCTACTCGTGCTCGTGCGTCCCGGCAACCAGGCGCTGCTCGTGCTCGCTCTGCTCCCGCTGGCGTTGCGTTTGCCCTGGCGGGCTCGTGTCGCGTCCTCCGCGGCGTTCGCTGCGGCCACGCTCGTCATTCTCGGAGCCTGGACGGCGCACAATGGGCTCCGCTTCGGCGACTACACGCTCGCTCGCGGCGGCAACTCGAGGCTCCCGCTCGAGCGCGCCTTCCTCACCGAGCGGATCGTCAGCCCGGAAAACGGGCCTGCGTCGCGCAGGCTGGCGCTGGCCGTCGAGCGCGATCTTCTTCCGGAGGAGCCGTACCGCTCGTACGGCATCGGCCTCGACGACTTCTTCGACGATCCGAGCCCTCGCATGAAGGACGATCTCGGCGTTCTCGCCAACCGTCTCGACGGATGGCAGAGCGACGAGCGGCTGCTGCGGGACGTCGGGATCGAGGCCGTGCGCGCGCATCCGGGGCCGTACGTCCTCGGAGTCACAACCACGGTGTGGGATTTGCTGCGCCAGCCCGTCTTCCGGTCGCTGAGCTCTGGGGGCGAGGAGGAGGGTGCGCCGGGCGGCGCCGGTCAGGCCGCGTCCGCGGTAACGGAAACGATCGTCGTCGAAGGGCGCAGGCTTCCGAAGCCGAGCGAAGGCGAGCGCATCCCGGCCCCCCACGAGGGAGGCCCGACGACACCCGACCGAAGCATCTACACGGTCTGGACGTCTGCGACCGAGCATCACCTCGTCTTCGTGCACGAGGGCGACGAGGAGCGCTACGAGGCGCTCCACCGGCGGATCGCGGAGCTCTCCGGCAATCTGCCCGACCGCGCCGGGACCGCGACCCTCGCGCTGCGCCTGAACCAGTCTTCCCGCTGGTTTCCACCCCCCGTCCTCTGGCTCGCGCTCGGTCTCGTCGGTCTCGCGGTCAGGCGACCGTCGAACGCTCTCGCCATGGGGACACCGGCCGTCGCATCCCTCGTCATCGTTTTCCTGAGCGCCCTCGCGATCGCGTCCGTGCCGCATTACACGGTCCCCGCCGCCCCTGCGTTCGTGCTGCTCGCCGCGGGGGCACTGCTCGGACGAAGCCGCGCCTCGGCCTCGCGGCTGTGAGACGTGCTCGAGGTATGCAAGAATGACTCGGAGTTCGCGCCGCACGTCTGCCGCTGGTATGGAGCGGCAAGCCTCGGTACCCTGTCCCGCTCGCCCATCCCCGACGAGCTCGCGGAAGAGCGGCATTGCGTTGCGCGAGGTTTCAGGGGGACGGACGGTCGTGCCGCCGAGCGCCGCGTCGACGCGATGGTCGGGATGGTTGGCACGCGATGGTGCTCCCTCGCCGTCGCGACTACCCGGTCCGCTCCCCACCTTGTGTGGGGTCCCCGGCGTAGGCGAAGATGATCGGCGTGACGTGGGGTGCAGAGTCGGGCGCAAAGGCTGGGCACGTCGCGGTGTCGCCTCGCCCTCGATGCCCCCTGTGCGACGGCGACCGCGCGACGACGCTATCCCGAGCGCCTGCCTATCTGGGATACCTACAGTGCGACGCGTGCGGATTCGTCTGGCGCAAGACGCCGGTCAGCCCGGATGACGACATCGCACTGGAGTCGCGGAACGAGTACTACCTTGGCCAGCAGGCGCGGATTGAGCAGGAGCTGGCGGCCATCGAACCGTGGGTCGACGCCGTCCTCGCTCGAGCCGAGGGCCCCGTGCACGCCGTGGCGGAACTCGGGTGCACTAACGGATTCGTGCTCAAGACGTTCGCCCGCAAGGGCAAGACCGTGCTGGGTGTCGAGCGCTGCCCCGCGACGGCCGCGTTCGGAGCCGAGGTCCTCCAACTGCCGGTAGTGATAACCGACATCATGGCGTTCACGCCGCGGCGTCGGTACGACCTCGTCTGGATGACACACATCCTTGAGCACATGCCGGACCCTGTCGCGACGTTGCGGCACGTGCGGTCGGCTTGGTGTGCCTCACCGGCTCTGATCTACCTCGAGGTACCCGCTCTCGACATGTTCCTCCAGGACGCCGCGATCCCTGCGACAGGAGACGTCTTCTGCGAGAGCCATGCCAGCTTATTCACGGAGCAGACGCTCAACGACACCGTCCGCCGGGCCGGCTTCGATCGGTTCGAGATCGCCCGCCACGAAGTGGACGAGCCAGGCCGGGTACTAACCGTGCTGGAGGCGTGTCTGTTCCATCCCGTGTGACATGCGCCTGGCGGTGAGGCCGCTGGGGCTACCGGAGGAGGCGCCGCGCGATCAGCCGCGCCGCCGGCCGTAACGGCGCCATGAGCGGGTGGCGAGATATAGACCGGATCTTCTGTCCGATCTGCAGCGACTGTTCCTCGCCGGGCGAGAGGCTTCGTTCTCGCGGAGCGCTTAGCATCGCGTGCGTGTCGAGGATGAGCTGGCGGATGCTCTCCGCATGCGCCGGCGGTGGTGCGCTGGCGATTTTTTGGAGCGCCGCGGCGAACATGCTCGTTGACTGCGCCCAACTGGGCCACGCGCGGGCGGTCGCCACCGCGTTGAAGCGGAGGTAGTGGAGGAGGCGCCTGTCGCGGGCGAGGAGGTCGAGCGTGCGTGCTGTTCCGGGAATGTCGTCGAAGCCCACGAGTTGGCAGTTCCAACCGTGGACCGCGTACTCGTCGTGGCCGGTGACTGGGGTGAGGACGGCGGTCGCGCCCATGTGGAACGCTTCCAGGGGCGGGCCTGCCATTCCCTCGACTCGGGAGAGCTTTAGCAACACGTGTGACTCGCGTAGGAGCTGGGCCATTTCGTGCTGTGTCAGCCTGCTCTCGACCCGGTCGGCCAGGGTCTGCAGGTGGTCGGAGGGTAGCGACACACCGGTAACGACAGTTACGTGGCGTCGCTCACGCATTTGGTTCGTTGCGGCAAGAGCGTCGGGGACTCCTTTGAACCAGACGTCAGGTGCGCCCTCGATGACGATACGCAGTGGCTCACGGGAGCTCGTCGGGGCGGGCGCATGGAGCGAGAAGACTTCTTTGTCAACCCCGTTTCGGACGTAGAACAACGGGGTGTGCGGCTGCAGGGTGTGCAACTGGTCGGCAATCCACCGGGCCTCGGTGATAGATGAGATCGGGAAGCTCTGGGCGGCACCTGCGCGCCTGCGGGAGACGAGCTCCTCGGGCGGATAAAAGCGGTCCTCCATGCTTTGGATGAATTGGACGTGCCGTCCGGTCTCGACGCGGGGCAGTGAGTAAACTGTCTCCCACCACGTCGCGATAGCGATATCAAAGGACATCGACGCTGTGTCGTCGATCCCGATGCATCTGATGCCGTCCAAGTTCCCATGCCTATGCTGGACGTCTCGATCGCGTGTGACGATGATCGCGACGTCGAACCCGTGGCGGTCGACAAGTCTCTTCGCGTGCTCAAGAACGACGTAGACGCCCCCTGCGAGCTGGATCTTCGGAAGAAGAAACGCGATCCTCATTTACCCCCTCGCTGGGCGAGCCCCTGGTAGTACTCGAGTGCGGCTTCGCGCTGCCGCTCCCATGCCCGTTGGGCCGCGATGTCTGTCTGCACGAGCCCTCCGCCCTCGCCGAGCAGTGGAGCGCGGGGACCGAATGACAAAATGAAGTGGCTCGGCTCAATGTCGGGAACAACCCGAGCCTCGACGGAGACTATCCGGGGCTCATCGGTGCGGAGGATCTGCGAGCCCTGCAGCGGCAGCTGGTGTGCGATCACAACCGAGCCGTCGAGGGTCCGGCGAAGCTCCTCGACTGCTGCCTCGCCCCATACCGTCAAGTGGTGCGGATTCTCGACCCCAGTGAACGCATCGTTGGGGACGCTCATCACGACAGTGCACCCGCGCTCGTCGGCGAGGATACGGAGAAGCTCGAGCAGTGGTTCGAAGTCGTCGAGGTGCTCGAAGACCTCGAAGCACGTAATGGTCGCTCCATCCCACTCTGCGCCAGCCAACCGGTCACGAAGCACGGTGAGCGACCCGGGTGTGGAGAGGTCTACGACGAGGGTGTCGGGTGAGAGGTACTCGAGCCTTCGCTGGGCTTCCCGCAGCGCATCCTCCGACCGGTCGACAAGCAGAACCCGTCCGCTGAAGTCGAGGGGAAGGACGGTTGCGGCCGCGACTCCCTCGCCTGCACCCAGATCACACCACGCGGGTGACTCGATTAGGATCGGAACCGCCGCGCCATAGCGAAGCTCGTGTTCGAGCTTGATGAAGGGATTCGTCGCCTCAGTGATCCGCTCGATGAACGTCACGGATGAAGCATTATGACGTCCGGGCGCACCACGCCGGGCACCACGCGATTGCGTTCGGCCCCCGTGGTCGGGCTGACCCGGCGCCCGGCCCGGCTGATGTTCGTGGGGCAGGCGACGTACTTCGCCTCCTGCGCTCTCAGCGACGAATGCGACTGGATAGAGACCTCGTTTGTCGACTTCCGTGGAGGCGACGATCCAGCCCGAATGGTCGAGCAGATGCTCGACCGAGATCCGGACGTCGTCATAGTCTTTAAGCCCGAGCTCGTGCCGCCGAGCGCCCTCGCAGAGGTGTCGGCAATCACTGTCGGTTACCTGACCGAGCCAGTGCCGAGGGAGGACGGCTGCTCACACCCCGACCTCGATCGTCGCCTGAGCGATCTTCGGATGCTCGATCCCGCGAACTTCGACCGCGTGATCTCATTCGACCCACTCATGGTTTCAACGGTCGAGACCATCGTTCCAGTGTGGCGTTCCGTGCCTCTCCCCGTCTCGGACCGGTACTACCGAGACGTCCGTCAGGTCCGGGGCCGACCACGCGTTCTCTTTCTTGGCCGCTCGACCCCGCACCGAGAGTCGTTCCTGCTCAGGCCCAAGCATCGCTACGACATCGTCCACATTGCGCACGGCCTTGGCCCGGACGACCTCGAGCGGCTCGCCGACGAATTCGATGCGGGCATCAACGTCCACAACGAGCCGTACCCGAACTTCGAGAACCGGGCATGCTTTCATCTCGCGGCCGGGCATCTTCTCCTCAGCGAGCCGCTGAGCCCAACTCACGGTCTCGAGCCGGGTATCGACTTCGTGGAGGTCGAGAGCCCAGAGCGTCTCCTACAGGCGTTGCGCCTTATCTTCGATGTGCCGGACGTCTACCGCCGCGTTCGCGTGCGTGGGCGACAGAAGGCCGAGCTCTTCAGAGCGTCCCGCGTCTATCCCGCATTGGTCCTCGATCTTCTTCGTGATGTCGCTTCCTTTGGCTCGGGGCGGCGACGGACCGCGGATCGTACGGCTTCCGGCGTCCGGTAGGATGGTCGTCTCGACCGACTGCCATCCTGCCTCCTGATGGAGAGTCCCGGTAGTCCCACGAGCAGCGTGTCCACTGAGCACACCCTCCCTGTGATCGCTCCACGTGCGGGTGACGGTGCGGCCGTAGAGCCCTGGGTGACACATATCGGTGCTGAGTCGAAGAGCACGCGCTCGACGTTCCGGGAGCTCTGGCGGGCGCGCGAGATCGTGCTGACCCTGGCTTGGCGCGACATCAAGGTCCGCTACAAGCAGACGTTCATCGGGATCGTCTGGGCGGTCTTGCAGCCGTTCCTAACGATGGTCGTGTTCACGATCATCTTCGGGAAGTTCGCGAACTTCCCGTCGCAGGGGCTGCCGTATCAGGTCTTCGTCTACTCCGGTTTGGTCCCGTGGACGTTTTTCGCCTCGGCTCTGAGTATGTCGGCGATGAGCGTCGTCTCGAACAGAAGTCTCGTCGGGAAGGTCTACTTCCCCCGCCTGGCCTTACCGCTCGCCGGCGTGCTCGTTCCGGCTGTCGACTTCGTCTTCGCCTTCGGCGTCTTCTTCGGGATCGTGGCCTGGTTCGGCGTCGCGGTTCAGCCCACCGCACCGTTAGCGCTCGTGTTCCTCTTCACGCTTGCCGTCACCGCCTTCGGGACCGGCTGCACCCTGGCCACGCTGAATGTCCGCTATCGCGATGTGCCGTACGCGATTCCCTTCCTCATCCAGACGTGGCTCTACCTCTCACCGGTGATCTACGCGACCGCATCTCTCCCTGAGAAGTGGCAGTGGGTCTTCTCGCTCAACCCCGCCACCTTCAGCATCACAGGCTTCCGGTGGGCTCTCACGGGGACGCCAGCACCGTCCGCACAAGAGCTCGGTTTGGGTCTCACGACCCTGGTCGTGCTCCTCGTTAGCGGCCTGCTGGTCTACCGGCGATTCGAGGCCCGCTTCGCGGACACGATCTGATGGTCGCGATTCGCGCGGAAGGTCTCTCGAAGCGTTACGTCATCGGCGAGTACCACGCCGGCTACGAGACGCTGCGCGAGAGCCTGACGCGTGGCATTCGTCTTGTCCTGCGGCGCGAGCATCGCGCGCCGCACCAGGAGATCTGGGCGATCGACGACGTGTCGTTCGAGGTCGCGGAGGGCGAGATCGTCGGCTTCATCGGACGCAACGGCGCCGGGAAGTCCACACTGCTCAAGGTTCTCACGCGGATCACGGCGCCCACGAGGGGGACGGCGGAGATCCGAGGGCGAGTCGGGAGCATCCTCGAGGTCGGTACGGGGTTCCATCCCGAGCTCACGGGCAGGGAGAATGTGTTCCTCAACGGCTCGATGCTCGGAATGACTCGCCGCGAGGTGCGGGCGAGGCTGCCTGCGATCGTGGAGTTCAGCGGAGTCGAGAAGTTCATCGACACGCCTGTGAAGCGCTACTCGAGTGGCATGTACGTGCGGCTTGCGTTCGCGGTCGCGGCACACCTTGATCCCGAGGTGCTGATCATCGACGAGGTGCTGGCGGTCGGCGACCACGAGTTCCAGCAGCGCTGTATGGGAAGGATCGAGGAGATCGGCCGGTCGGGACGGACGGTGCTCTTCGTCTCGCACGACATGGCGGCCGTGGCGAGGCTGTGCGACCGTAGCTACTGCCTCGACGGAGGCCGGATCATTCTCGAAGGTCCCAGTGAGGAGATCGTGGCGAAGTACCTCCAGATGATGTCGGGCGCAGGAGCCGAGGCTGCGTGGTCGGACATCGAGACCGCACCCGGGAGCGAGCTCGTGAGGCTTCGCTCCGCGCGTGTCGTCGATACATCTGGCGCGGCCGTGGACGCCATCGACGTGAGGCAGCCGGTTGGCATCGAGCTCGCTTTCACGGTGCTCCGTAGCGGGAAGCCATTCTTCCCCAAGATCAAGGTGACGGACGAGCGCGGTGCGGTCGCCTTCAACGCCCTCGACACCCATCCTCGCTGGCACGAGCCAACTGAGCCAAGCGACTACGTCGCGACGGCGTGGATCCCTGGAAATCTCCTCAACGAGGGGCAGATGTCCGTCGACGTTGCGCTCGCGTCGATCGATGCGCCAAAATTCCATCACCATGTGAACCTGTCCCGCCTGCTGACGTTTCACGTGCAGGACGCCGGGGAGGGGGACTCGGCCAAGGGGCGCTTCACTGGCCAGCTCCAAGGCGTTGTCCGGCCGCTGCTCGACTGGACGCTCCAGCGTGAGTAGTCGCGACGGATTGCAGGCCCGAAGGGAGGATGCGATACCCGCCGGCATGGGCGCCGCAGGCGCGACGTCTGAGTCGCAGTGATCCACTTCTGGCTCCACAATCCGCCGCCGCTGGAGGAGCTGACCGACTGGTGTCCGGATAGCGAGCCGCAGCGCTACGCCAGCGGAGTGGGGCACAACCTGCTCGAGCTATACAAGCGCCTCGAGGCCGAGGGCGTCGACGTCTCGGTGGGGAGTGACGTACCCTCGGGCGTCCGGCTCCTCGTGGTGTTCCTGAAGTCCGCGTTCGAGAAGCGTCCTACCCGACGGCGACCGCTTCGCGATGCCCTCCGTGCTGTCCAGAGGGTCGGCGGCCGCTTTGTCCTCATCCGCAGTGACGCACCTCCCGAATGGGAGTTCCCCGCACGACCGGTGGCCGAGTTCGTCCCGACAGCCTCCATGATCCAGCACCCTTGGCAGCGCTGGCTCCCTCCGCTTCCGCAGCGCGGTCTCATTCCCCGACGGCCGGAGCGGTACGGGCGAATCCGGAGCCTGGCCTGGAAGGGGAACCCGCCCGGGGTGCACCCGGATCTCCTCTCACCGCGCTGGCTGGAGGCTCTCGAGGCGCGAGGCGTGCGCTGGTGGCTGGACGCGCCTGGGCACACGGACGGCTCGGACCAGGCATGGCACGATTTCGCCGAGGTGGACGCGGTGCTCTGCGTGCGAACGCCGGAGCAGATCGAGCGGTTCGGTGCAGCCAAGCCGCCCACGCGTCTCATCAACGCATGGGTCGCCGGCTCGATCCCATTTGCCGGACCGGAACCGGCGTATCTCGAACTGGCCTCGCAGAGCGAGGACGCGCTCTTCATCGACTCGCCGTGGGCCTGCCTCGAGCTGATCGACAGACTGAATGCAGACCCTCGTACGATCACGGCCATCGAAGAACGCTGCAGGATCCGGGCCGAGGAGTTCTCGCTACAGAGCGTTGTCGCCAGGTGGCGGGATGCGCTCCTCGATGCGGCCGACGAAGTTCAGGTCGGCATCGGCCACAGCTGGACGCGGAGCACGCAAATCGCAATGCAGCGCTCCGCGATCGTTGCCCAGCTCGCTGTCGAGCCTGTGTGGCGAGGAGCGACGCGGGCGGCGGTGCGCACACGGTCGGCCCTCTTGCGGAGCCCGCAGTCGTAGCCGGTCCGATGCGCGAGTTGGGCCCCTATGCGTTCGAGGATGTGGCTCCCCTAGGCGCTGACCGCCCGCAGGGCGACCACGACCTCGAAGCTCGGATCGTGCGCCGAGATCTCGGCTGGCCGAAGATCCGACTCGGCCAGCCCGTAGAGAAAGGCGCCGGCCGTGAGCACGTTGCCGTAGGAGCAGACGTCGATGTGGCCGCCCGCGAACGCCTCCTCGGCCAGTCGGCGAACGGACCTCGCCGTGAAGCGCCACCAGTCCCCGAATGCCTCGTCCTCCCGCGCGGAGATCTTCGAGATACCCGGAACGGTCGCGAGGAGGACGCCGCCCGGCGCGAGGATCCTAGCGACGGTAGTGAGCGCGGCTCGGACGTCGTAGACGAACTGCAGCACCTGCGTCAGGATCACGCAGTCAAAGGAGGCGTCTGGGATCTGAGGCGCGTTCGTGAGGTCGCCCACGATCGTCGCCTCTGGGTTGCTGGCGACGACGTCGAGGACATCGGCCCGCTCGACGCCGGCCCCGAAGCGGTGCGTGTATTTCGCGCTGGCAACCTCGAGCACCCTGCCGCGGATGTCAGCATGATGCTGCTCGAGAAAGCGCTCGATGTAGACGCGGTCGAGCGGTCGGCCTCGCTCGAAGCCCCAGTTCGGATCGATAGGGGTCAGCCGCCGCAGGTCGCCGAGCCTCGGCTGTCGGCTGAGCCGTCTCTTCCGCCACGCCTCGACGCCCGGGCGAAGGCGTCGTCTCACGGAATCGGGGACGACCCGCCTCCAACCCGCTCCGCCGAGCCCTTCTTCACCCTCCACAGCCCGGCGATCATAGTCCAGGGTTTCCGCGCTGCCCCGGGCGGGACACTTCTGTCATGACGCCGGGCGAGATCGAATCTCTCACGCCCGAGCTGCTCTACGGCAGGGTGGTCGTGATCTCACCGCACCTCGACGACGCGGTGCTCTCGCTCGGCGCGACGATCGCCGGCGCGTCGCGGAGGGGGACGAACGTGCGCCTCCTCACAGTCTTCGCCGGTGACCCGTCCTCTCGCGCGCCGTCCGGTGGATGGGATCGTCGCGCCGGCTTCGAAACGCAGGGTGCCGCCGCGTCGTTCCGGCGAGAGGAGGATCGCCTCGCGTGTGCTGTCCTGGGTGCGACCCCAGTTTGGCTGCCGTACGGCGACGAGCAGTACGAACGTGCCGGCGACCAGCGCGAGGTCAAAGAAGCGGTTCACGGGGTCGTGAGAGGGGCCGACGTTGCGCTACTGCCCGGCTACCCGCTTTCCCACGGAGACCACGCCTGGTTAACCCGCGTGCTTCTGACGCCCCGACTGCCCGTGCAGCGGGTAGTCCTTTACGCCGAGCAGCCCTACGCCTTTCGCGTTGCCGCCGGGCTCGACCCTTCTCCGGCGCCCGTGCCGTGGTTGATCGATGCCGTTGGAACGGAACCGGAATGGAATCGGGTTACGGCCTCGGTTTCGGATTGGATCGCCAAGTGGCGAGCCGTTCGGGAATACGCCAGCCAGCTCGCGCTGCTCGGTATGGAGAGGAGGGGTCATCGTCTGCGGTCGATGCTGTGGCAGGACATCCGCGCGGGCGGCGAGGAGATTGCGCGGCTCCCCTGACGCCGAGCACCGGTATGTGCTTTGTCGCGTCGCGATGCAGCGCTACGCTCGCAGGCGATGAAACTCGTGATGACCGTCCTGGTGCGGGACGAGGCCGACATTATCGATGCGCACCTCGCATTCCATCTAAACGCCGGCGTCGACTTCGTGATCGCGACCGACAACCGATCGGAAGACGGAACGACCGACGTCCTCGAGTCGTACGCACGAGCAGGCGTCCTCCATCTCATCCGCGAGCCTGGTGAGGATCTTCGCCAGGGAGAGTGGGTGACGCGGATGGCGCGTCTCGCGACGACCGACTTCGATGCCGACTGGATCATCAACGCCGATGCCGACGAGTTCTGGTGGCCCCGTGCAGGCTCGCTCAAGCAGGCCCTAGAAACGATCCCCCCCCGATACGGCGCCGTGCACGCATTCGTGCGTCACTTTCCGCCCGGGCACGACGGGGGCGGCTTCTTTGCGGATCGTATGACGGTTCGCCTGAGTCCTGATGCGCCGCTCATGGACCCGGCGAGCCCGTACCAGCCGTATCGGAAAGTCGTCCATCGCGCGGACCCAGATGTCGTGGTCTCGCGAGGTAACCACTCTCTCCTCGAGAGCACGCTCGTTCTGCTCACCGGTTGGTACCCAGTGGAGGTTCTGCACTTCCCGATCCGGAGCGTCGAGCAAATTCGTCATAAGGCGGCGCTCCAGTGGTCCGCGTTTTCCCGAAGCACCCGCGGGCACGGCAACGCATACCACGAGAAGGCGTTCGTCGCGGGACAGGAGGGAAAGGGTCAGGAGTACTACGGTGCGCTCGTTGTCGAGGGTGAGACCCTCGACCGCGGCCTTCGAGACCGCTCCCTGGTACGTGATACGCGGCTGCGCGACGCGCTCGAGGCGCTCCGCGCCGCGTCGGGTAGGCGGTCCCCCGCAGGGTTCGCTCTTCCATCCGGCGAGCGAATGCTTTCATTCCCCGAGCCTGACCTCGCAGACGCTGCAGCGTATGCCGTGGAAGCCGCGGTGCTCACCGAAGCCGACCTCGTCCGCGTGCAGCGGCGGCTAGAACTTGTCGAACAGCGGTTACGGGCGGTCGAGCAGCGCTTTACCACGCGTGTCTACAGGAAGGTAACGAGGCTTGCGACCCGTGCCCGGGGCCGGCAGGGGGCGAACCCCGATGCGTCCCGGGGTTGAGCGTAGGTATGCCCACTACTCGGCTGACGGTGGCCCTCCTCAGCCGCCTTCCGCTGTGCGCGCCGTGTCGGTCCGACTCTCGCTGCGACCGATGTCACGTGAGCGCGAACCGAGTCGGTGCGTCGAGCTCGTCGAGCGAGCCCGTGAAGCTGTAGCTTCTCTCCGAGAGCGCAGCGAGCGACGCCGGTGACGAGTACGTCGCCGTTGCGAGCACACGGGGTGCCGTCGTCGCGAATCCGCCACGGTGGAAGCCCGCCGTGTTGCAGAAGAGGAGGGTCCCCTTGGCGCCCGTGAAGGTCTGCACGACGTCGGCGGGTATCCGGCTCTCGAGCTCCTCCTCGGGCGGGTAGTTCTCGCCGAGCGGTCGCCACGGCCAGGCATCGCCGTAGCGGCCTCCCGGAGCGCTTCCCGGCACGTACTGAAACGGCCCGGTGCCTTCGTCGACGTCCACGAGGTAGAGGAATGCCTTCAACAGGTGCTTGTCGTTGAAGTCGCGGTGCCAGCGCTGCGATGCGATCCGGGCCGCTTCCTCGGGCTGCGGCACGGAGTACCACATGTCCACGTACTCGAGCTTCGACCAAAGCTCCAGATAGGTATTGGCGAGGTCGAGCATCCGCCGGGAGGCGCATGCTCGGAACCAGGGATCATCCAACCCGAGCTCCACGCCGTAGCTGTGCAGGCGAACCACGAACTCCTTGCCCGCCCGGACACGCAGCCCTTCGCGGTCGCCGGCGAGTGCGGCTTCCGTGTGGGCTGCGAACCGGCCGCCCTGGGCCTCGATTTCACGCCAGGCATCGCCCTCGGAGAACAGCTCCTCGAAGGTCAGCAGCGAGTAGCCATCGGCGTCGAGCTCGGAGACTATTCGCTGCTGGACGGCGTCGAGCTCAGGCTGCGCGCCGGTGAAGCGGCGGCGACTCCGCCGGTTCGAGAGGACGCGGTCGTGCATCGTGTACGTCGCCCGGACTCCGCGTCGCTCGAGTGCCGTCGCGACGTGGTTGATCCGCGCTGCGAATCGTGTCTTCGTTCGGTGCACCGCATCCCTACGCTACCCCACGTGAACGCGGCCGTCCCGACCACGAAGCCCGAGGTGTTCGTCCTCTATCGCCAGTCGCAGCTCCGTCATGACGCTCTCAGGGCCTCCGCCGGCGCGGGAGCCCGCTACAGCCTGTACGGGCTCGACGAGCTGGCCGCCGCAGGCTTTCCGGTCGGGCACAGCCTCGAGCCAGATGTGCGGCCTGGAGCAGCGGCGCGCATGGGTGGCGGCGTTCTCGACCGGGCCGTTCGTGCAGCCGGTGGCTACTCGGGGGATTTCGCCACCGTGCTCGCATGCCGTCGGCACCTGAACGACGCAGATGTCGTCTTCTCGACGGTGGACACCGTAGGGATCCCATTGACGCTTCTCGCTCGCCGAGGGGTCGTTCGAACGCCGATCGTGTACGCCGCGATCGGTCTTCCAGAGCGGTTGGCACAGCTCCGCACGACACGCGCGCGTCAAATGTTCCTGGATGCCTACCGGCGTCTCCACACGATCGTCGCGTACGGGTGGGGCGAGGTCGACGCGCTTCGCGAATGGCTCGGAGACGGCGGCCCGCAGGTCCTGTTCGTGCCCTTCGGAGTCGACACGACCTACTTCGCCCCGCGAGCGGGCACGACTGCCGACACGGACATCGTCTCGATCGGGGCTGACCCGCGACGAGACCACGAGCTCTCTCTCGCACTTGCGCGAGCTCATCCGGAGTGGTCGTTTCGGCTCGTCTTGACTACGGACGCGGCCCGCTCGCTTGGAGCCGTTCCGGGGAATGTCACCGTGGAGGCGGACCTTCCGCTCGACGGTGTCCGCAACCGCCTCGCGAGCGCGCGCGCCGTCGTGCTGCCCGTGCGGGACAACAGCTACTCGGGCGCGACCACAGTGCTCCTGCAGGCGATGGCAACGGGGAAGCCGGTCGTCGTCAGTCGTACCGCGGCGATCGCGAGTGGGTATCACCTCGAGGACGGCGTCAACTGCCGGCTCGTGTCGCCGGGGAGCCTCGACGAGCTGGACGCGGCCGTCCGCGAGCTCCTCGCAGACGATTCCCACGCCGCGGCCGTCGGGGCACGCGCTCGCGAGACCGTCGAGCGTAGCCTGACCTGGGCGCGCTACACAGACGCGATGTCGAACCTGCTCTCGGCCGCCGCCGGATCTAGGGTCTCCCCGTGACGCTCCGCGATGCAGGGCGCGCGGCCGTCTTCCGCATCCGTCGAGCCGGACGTGCGGCCGGCAGAGCCGCAGCCACCGAGGTCCCTCGCATCCGGTACAGGCGCGCTCGCGCCGATCTCGCGTTCTTCCACGAGTTCGCCCCACCGCCGTACGGAGGTGGCAACCAGTTTCTGCTCGCCCTCAAAGGGGAGTTCGAGCGCCGAGGGCTCGAGGTCGAGGTGAACCGGGTATCCGGGGCAACGCCGGCGTGCCTCGTCAACTCCTTCAACTTCGATTTTCGGCGGCTCCGGCGCTTCGACCGTCCGAGCTGCCGGATCGTTCACCGGGTCGACGGGCCGATCGGCGTCTACCGCGGGTTCGATGACGGAACAGATGCCCGGATCGCAGCGATCAATGCCGAGCTCGCCGATGCGACCATCGTCCAGTCGCACTTCAGTCTCGAGGCGCATCGGAGCATCGGGATCGAGCTTCGCAGTCCCGTCGTCGTTCACAACACCGTCGATCCGGAGATGTTCCACCCCCCGCAGGCCCGGGAGCCGCTCTCGGGGCGCAAGGTGCGACTCATCGCAACGAGCTGGTCGGACAATCCGAACAAGGGCGGCGAGACTCTCGAGTGGCTCGACCAGAACCTCGATTGGAGCCGCTTCGAGCTCTCGCTCCTCGGGCGCTTTCCCGGCACGTTCGACCGGGCACGCGTGCTTGCGCCGGTTCCGTCTGACGCTGTAGCGAACGAGCTTCGTCGCAATGATCTCTACGTTGCCGCGAGCCGGAACGACCCGTGCTCCAATGCGCTTCTCGAGGCGCTGGCGTGCGGCCTTCCGGCCGCATATCTCGACAGCGGCGGGCACCCCGAGCTCGTCGGCGACGCTGGGCTTCCGTTCACAGAGGAGGAGGAGCTTCCCGACGTTCTCGTGCGGCTCGTGGAGGAGATCGAGGCGCGTCGTGCTGCGATACGCGTCCCGTCTCTCACCGACGTCGCGACCCGGTATCTGGAGGTTCTGCGCGGATGAACGCTCGGGCCGCCGTACGTGGCGTCGTCTTGCCCCCTGCGAGGTTCGCCGCTCGAGGCCTGGTTCGGGCACGAACTGCGATGTGGCCCGAGCACAGCCGACTCTTCACCCTCGGCGATCGCGGCGGGTGGTCGGTGGAGGAGGACGCCGCGCATCTGGCAGCCGCGGCTCGCCGTCTGGGCTTCGACGTCGGGCCGGCGCGCTGGGCTCCGTTCGCCGAGCGACAGTCCGTGTTTCTCACGAGTCATTTCGAGGCGCTGAGCGCGCGCTGGCTCGACTCCTCACATCGCCTGGCGACCGCGTACCTTCACGGACGGCCGGGAACGCCCGGCGTCCCGGAGTTCGACGAATGCTTCGAGACCCTCCGTCGCCGCCGCGATCGGATCGCGCGCATCCAGGTGACCCACGATGAGATGCACGAGCTCGTGCTCGCAGCCGGCATCTCCTCGGAGCGCGTGTTCCGAATCCCGATCGGGATCGACCTCGAGAACTTCCTGCTCGGCGACGCCGAGCTCCACGCGCGAGTGCGGGTTGGGCTCGGGCTGCCCCGCTCCGCGTTCGTCGTGGGTTCATTCCAAAAGGACGGCGTCGGCTGGGGCGAGGGACTCGAGCCGAAGCTGGTCAAGGGGCCGGACGTACTGGTCTCGGCGCTCGAGCTCTTGCGCGCGGACGCGCCCGAGCTCCACATCCTGCTCACGGGCCCGGCACGCGGCTTCGTCCGACGGGAGCTCGAGCGGCTCGGGATCCCGTACCGGCACGTCCGCGCGCGCACGCGTGCGGAGCTCGCGCGGGCCTACCACGCGCTCGACGTGTACATCGTCTCATCGCGCCAGGAAGGCGGCCCGAAGGCGGTGCTGGAGGCGATGGCGGCGGGCGTCCCCATCGTCTCGACCCGCGTCGGGCAGGCGCCGGAGATCGTCATGGATGGAGAGAACGGGCTGCTCTGCGACGTCGAGGACGCGGAGACGCTCGCCGCGTCAGCGGCTCGGTTGCGCGCGGGCGCTGGCCTTGCCGCGTCGTTTCGCGCCGCCGGGCGTGCGACCGCCGAGGAGTACGCCCACGAGCGTCTCGATCCCCTCTGGGGCGCGCTCCTCGAAGGGTTTGTCGCGCGTGTGGATTGACCGTGCTCGCGTCGGTCGCTACGCGCGCGCGGCTGCACGCTGGGCGCAGCTCATGGGGAAGCGCCCGCGCGATCGGGATCTGCGGGTGTTCTATGGGCACGACCGCGTTCCCACCGCGGGCGAGCCCGTGGTCGGGGGGACGGCGAAGGTCCAGCGGCTCGCGGAGCGGTTCCCCAACTCTCCGCGCGACTTCACGCTCCTCTACCTCGGCTCGACCTGGCTTCCCCGCGACGTCCGCCCACTCCTGTGGCTGGCGCGGCGCCGCGGCGCCCCGATCGTGCTCAACCAGAACGGCGCCGCCTATCCGGCCTGGGCGGGCGCGCGCTCGGACGAGCTCAACCGGCCCCTCCGGCGGGCGCTCGCGGCGGCCGACCACGTCCTTTACCAGAGCGAGTTCTGCAAGCGGTCGGCGGACGAGCTCCTCGGTGCCCCGCGCGGCTCCTGGGAGCTCCTCTACAATGCGGTTGACGTCGAGCGGTTCACGCCCGCTCTCCAGCCGCCCGGGGACGGCCCCATTCTGCTCGCGGGCGGGGACCAGACCCAGGGCGAGTACCGGCTGGAGCTGGCGCTCCGCACGCTCGTCTACGTACTCCAGGAACACTCGGAAGCGCGGCTCGTCGTCACCGGCAATCTCCTGTGTGATCCCGCTCCGCTTGTCGCCGAACTCGGCCTCGCGGGGCGGGTGCAGCTCGCCGGGCGCTACAGACAGGCGGAGGCGCCGTTGCTCTATCGCCGCGCTCATGTCCTGCTGCACACGCAGATGAACGACTCTTGCCCGAGCGTCGTCCTCGAGGCGATGGCCTGTGGCCTGCCCGTCGTCCACTCGGCGAGCGGAGGCACTGTGGAGCTCGTCGGCGGCGTGGCCGGCGTCGGCGTCCCGCACAAGGCGAGTTGGGCGCGGCTCGTTCCCCCGGCGCCGGAGGCGATGGCGGCGGCCGTCGGGCGCGTTCTCGCGGATCTCCCCGCCTATTCTGCTGCTGCGCGCGCACGCGTCGTCGAGCGCTTCTCGCTCGACCCGTGGCTCGATCGTCACCAAGAGATTTTCGAAGAGCTCGCTCCGAAGTAACCGCGGATCCGCCCGCGCACGGTCGCGGCGCAGTATGAGGCGCGAGAGCGATCGCGGTGGGCAAGGGAGGCTGCCGCGCCGCCAACCGGTCGCATGAGCATTCGCGCGACCGTCCGCGCCGGGTACCCGTGCTTGCGGAGCAGGTAGCCCACGCTCGCCCCGTCCCGGAGGCCGATGTGCGAGTCGTCGATCCGGACGGCATGCCGAACGACCAGCGAAGGGTCGTACTCGATCCGTGCGCCGGCTCGGACTGCGCGGATGAGGTAGTCGATCTCCTCTCCCGAGGACCACGACTCGGCGGAGCCGAGCCCGAGCCGCTCGTCGAAGGCGCCGACACTCTCAACCAGCTCGCGGCGAAGGAACACGGCGCCTGAGTTGACTCGGTTCCAGAGGTTGTCGTCGGTGAGGAGCGCCACATCGATCTTCCACGACGCCGACGAGCGCCCGTCGATATCGGCGACTTTCCCCGAGACTCCGTCCAGGCTCGTCTCGTGCGCGAGGCGGGCGCCGACTCGGGCGAGAAGGTCGGGTGGGTAGACGCAGTCGTCGTCGGGGAACGCGACGACGTCGGCGGCCACGTGCTCGAGGGCGACGTTACGGGCGCGGGAAAGACCGAGTCGCGATCGCAGGTGAAGGATCTCTGTGCCCCGACCGGCGAGCACCGGCTCGAGCTGCGCATCCTCGTTCTGGTCGACGACGAGCACGCGAACCCGCGGATACTCCTGCGCCTCGAGGGAGTCGAGGAACCGCTCGAGCTCTTCGACTCGCCCCACCGTCGCCACGACGAGGTCGAACGACGGAAGCTCGGGCGGCACGGGCCGTAGGCTACGGGACGTCCGTGCCGACCGCACCGCTCGTCTCCGTGCTTCTGGCTGTCCACAACGGCGATCCGTACCTGCGGACGGCGCTCGACAGTGTTCTCAGGCAGACGATGGCCGATCTCGAGCTCATCGTCGTCGACGACGCCTCGACGGACGCCACTCCGGACGCGATCGCCGCGATCGACGACCCACGGTTGCGGGTGCTCCGAAATGACGAACAGCTCGGCCTTGCCACGGCGCTGAATCGTGGGCTGGACGAAGCTCGCGGGCGGTACGTGGCGCGACTCGACGCCGACGATGTCGCTCTTCCACGCCGGCTCGAGCGGCAAGTTGCACGCATCCGTGCGACGCCCGGGGCCGTGATTCTCGGCAGCGCGGTGTGTGCGATCGACGACGACGGTGCTCCGGGCGCGGTTCACGCGATGCCGGCGACGCCTACGGATATTCGCTGGCATCTGCTCTTCAGCTCGCCGTTCTTTCATCCCACCGTGCTCTTCGATCGTGAGCATCTGGAACGCGGCGGGTTTCGCTACGACCCGTCCTTCCTCGAGAGCGAGGACTACGACCTGTGGGCCAGAGTCCTTGCCTCGGGAGACGGTGCCAATCTCTCCGAGTTCCTCGTTCTGTACCGCGTGCACGGTCGTCAGGCCTCGCAGGCCAGGCGAGCGCTCCAGCGCTCGTTCCAGCTCGATGTCGCACGCCGCGAGATCGCACGTGTGGCCCGGCACTTGTCAGCAGATGAGATCGAGCTTGCTTGGAGGGTCGGAGTGGGGGAGGCACTCGATCCGGCGTCGGTCGACGAGGCGGCCTCCGCCTACATCGAGCTTGCGCGCACATTCGCGGGCGGATCGCTGTCGGGACCTGACTCGCTTGGCCGGACGGTCGCTCGTCCGCTCCTCCGCGCAGCTCGCCGAGCTTCCGGTCGATCGCGCCTCCGCCTGCTCCAGCGCGCCGTCGAGCTCGATCCGGCCCTTCCGCTCCGTGCCGCTGCTCGTCGGACCGCACGGCACTCGGGCCAGCGGGCCGCACGACGCGATGCTCGAGCTTGGCTCAACGAGCTCGAAGTGTTGTCCCGTGAGACCCCTCGGCCAATCAGGGTTGCCGCGATCTTTCCGGAGCCGACGCCATACCGCGCTCCACTCCTCGATCGGATCGCTGCCCTACCGGACGTCGAGCTGACCGTCATCTATGCGGCCGACACGGTCGCCGGTCGCACGTGGCGAGTCGAGCCCAGGCATCGAGCCGTGTTTCTGCACGGATTGCGGATTCCCGGCGCCCATCGGGTCTTGCATCACGATTACCCGTTCACGCCTGGCATCGTCCGCGCGCTGACGGAGGCGCGCCCGGAGGTCGTCGTGGTGTCCGGCTGGAGCACCTTCGCCGCACAGGCGGCGATCACGTGGTGCCGGGTCAAGGACGTGCCGTACGTGCTCGTCGTGGAGAGCCACGACGAAGGGCCGCGTGCAGGTTGGCGTCGTTCCGTCAAGGGAACCGTGGTCCCACCTGTCGTGCGAAACGCGTCCGGTGTCCTCGTCACGGGAACGCTGGCCCGCAACTCGATGATTTCGCGAGGCGCGGCGCCCGAGCGGGTACGAGTCTTCGCGAACACAATCGATGTCGAGGGCTTCGGTCAACGAGCCGATCGCCTGGTTGAGCAGCGTCCGGAGCTGCGCGCGGAGTTCGGAGCCGACCCCGAGGACGTCGTCGTGCTCTCCGTCGCACGGCTCGTGCCTGAGAAGGGCCTCGACACGCTCATCCGTGCCGTAGCTGCCGTCGCCGACCACCCCATAGTCCTCGTCCTCGCCGGAGACGGGCCCGAGCGCGAGGAGCTCGGACGGCTCGCGGGGGAACTCGAAGTCCGCGCGGTGTTCGTCGGGGACGCTGCTTGGGAAGAGATCGTCGAGGTCTACGTCGCGGCTGACGTCTTCGCGCTGCTCTCGGAACGGGAGCCGTGGGCGGTTGTCGTCAACGAGGCTGCGGCGTGTGGGCTTCCGCTCGTGCTCTCCGACCGGGTGGGCGCCGCGCACGATCTGCTCCGAGATGGGGAAAACGGCGTGCTCGTGCCGGCTGGTGACGTGGAAGCTACGGCCAAGGCGCTACGTGTCTTGGCAGGCGATCCCAACTTGCGGCGAGCTCAAGGCGCACGATCGCGCGAGCTTGCTCGTGACTGGGGCTACGGCCCAAGCGTCGAAGGCTTTCTCGCTGCGGCTCGCGAGGCCGCCGCTGATCGGGGCTAACCTGCTCCGGGTGTCTCGGAACGTCGGCAGACAGCGGATTCTCGTCCTGAACCAGTACTACTGGCCGGGGGTCGAGGCGACTGCCCATCTGCTTACCGAGCTCTGCGAGGCGCTCGCGGAGGACTACGAGGTCGAGGTCGTCACCGGCGTCTTGCACGGCCACGAGGGAGAACCACGCCAGATCGAGCACAACGGCGTCCGCATCACCCGTGTTGCCTCGACGTCCTACGAGCGCTCGGCGCTGGGAAGACGAGCCGTGAACTACCTGTCCTATCTCGGATCCGCGCTCAGCCATGCGCTGAGCAGCCCGAGGCCGGATCTCATCCTGTGCATGACCGACCCACCGATCATCGGTGACCTCGGCGTTCTCGTCGGACGGCGGGTCCGAGCTCCGGTGCTCGTCATCAGCCAGGACGTCTTTCCCGAGATCGCAACAGAGCTCCACCGGCTCAGCAACCCCGCCGTGGTCGGCGTCCTGGGGACGCTCGTAGGCGCGTATCTGAGGCGCGCAGACAGGATCGTTGCGATTGGCGAGACCATGCGCGAGCGGCTCGAGGCCAAGGGCGCTCCACCCGAGCGCCTTCGCGTCATTCCAAACTGGGTCGATACCCGCGCGATCACGCCGCAGCCCCGCGACAACGAATGGGCTGAGAAGCACGATCTCGTGTCGCGCTTCGTCGTCATGCACTCCGGCAACGTCGGGCACGCCCAGGATCTCGACAGCCTGGTTCGCGCCGCGACGTTCCTGCGCGACCGCGACGACCTGCAGATCGTGATCGCAGGCTTCGGAGCCAGGCACACCGAGATGGTCGCCCTGGCAGAACGGCTCGAGGTCGGGGAGACGGTGCGATTTCTGCCGTACCAGAAGCGCGAGCGGCTGCCGCTGTCGCTCTCGAGCGCCGACGTGCACGTCGTCGGCCTGGCGAAGGGCCTTGCGGGATACGTCGTTCCGAGCCGGTTGTACGGGATCCTCTCTGCCGGGCGCCCCGTTATCGTCGCGGCCGAGGACGAGAGCGAAACGGCCCGTCTTGTCAGGGACGTCGGCTGCGGAGTGGTCATTCCGCCGGCTCGACCCGATCTGCTTGCCCGCACGATTCGCGAGGCGGCTGACGGCGTCTTCGCACTCGACGAGATGGGGCGTCGAGGGCGCGCCTACGTCGAGGAGGAGGCCGACCGCGTCGTCGCCATGGAGCGGTACCGCGCTCTCGTCCGCGAGATGCTTGCAGCGTGATCGGCAAGGCCATGTTCTGGGGCTCGCTCTGCGCGCTCGCCTGGACGCATGTGGGCTACCCGGCGGCGATGGGCGCGCTGGCGCGGCTCCGCCCGAGACCGGTGAGGAAGTCCGAGATCACACCCTCCGTAGCCCTCGTCGTGTCGGCGCACGACGAGGAGGCCGTCATTGGGCGGCGTCTCGAGAACCTTCTCGAGCTCGACTACCCGGCCGACCGGCTCGAGATCGTCGTCGCCTCCGATGGGTCGACCGACGGGACGGACGCGATCGTCGAAGGGATAGCCGAGCGCGAGCCGCGCGTGCGCCTCCTCAGGTGCCCCCGTGAGGGAAAGGTGGCTGCGCAGCACCGCTCGGTTAGCGAGACGGCGAGCGACGTTCTCGCGTTCACGGATGCGAACACCGAGTGGAAGCCGGATGCTCTCCGGCTGCTCGTGAGCAACCTCGCCGACCCCGAAGTCGGGTACGTGTGCGGACAGCTCCGGCTCGAGAGCCCCGACGGCGCGAACCTGGAGGGTGTCTACTGGCGTTACGAGATGTGGGTGCGCGCGCAAGAGTCCGCGTGCAGCTCGATCACGGCCGGGAACGGCGCGATCTACGCGGTCCAGCGCGATGCGTATGTCGAGGACGATCCGAAGTTCGGCCACGACTTCGGCTTTCCGTACCTGATGGAGCAGGCGGGGCTGCGAGCCGTCTACGAACCGGAGGCAATCGCGGTCGAGAAGCCTGCCGCTGAGCCCGAGGACGAGTACGGGCGCAAAGTCCGCACCATCGCTCGAGCTCTCGGCCACATCCTCACCGGCCGGATCTTCCGGCGCACGCGACCCTTGTACATGGCCGAGCTGCTCTCGCACCGCGTTCTCCGTTACTCCACGGGTCTGCTGCATATCGGCCTGCTCGTCTCGAACGTCGCGCTGCTCGGGCGCGGGCCCTTCTACCGGCTCTTCTTCGTGCTCCAGATCGGCGGCTTCGGCTTGGCTGCAGCAGGCAGGGCTCGACTCCCGATTCCGGGTGCACGGCTCGCCTACTACTACTACGTCGTGACGAAGGCGACCGTCGCCGCGCTCGTTCGGTACCTGCGTTCGGGCACGCCTCAGATGTGGGACAAGGCCAAGGGGACGCGATGAACCGGGTTGCGGACGTGATCGCTGCCGGCACGGGACTCGTGCTGACCAGCCCCATCCTCGGGCTCGCCGCCCTGGCGACCAAGCTCGACGGCGGCGGGCCGGTGGTGTACCGGCAGACACGCGTGGGCAAGGAGGGCGAGGACTTCGAGGTCCTGAAGCTGCGCTCGATGGTGGTGGGCGCAGAGCGCCTAGGCGCCGGCTACGCGGTCGACAAGGGCGACGCGCGGATCACCCGCGTCGGCCGGATTCTCCGGCGGACGTCGATCGACGAGCTGCCGCAGCTGTGGAACATCCTTCGTGGAGACATGAGTGTCATCGGCCCGAGGCCGACGCTTCGCTACCAGGTGGAGCAGTACAGCGAGCATCAGCGGCGCCGACTCGACGTAAGGCCGGGACTCACGGGCTGGGCGCAGATCCACGGACGCGCGTCCCTCCCCTGGGCCGAGCGCATCGAGCTCGACGTCTGGTACGTCGACCACCGCTCGCCGCGCGTCGATCTCGAGATCTTGCTCAAGACCCCGCTCGCTCTCTTTCGCGGGACGTACCGCGGCGCGACCGGTGGCTGGCGTCACGGCTCATAGGCAGCCGCCTTGGTCCCGAGGATGCATGTGGACGAGGTGTCCACGGATGTCGCTCTCGTCCGACGGCTCGTAGCTGCGCAGTTCCCGGAGTGGGCGGCATTGGGCATCGAGCCCGTGCGTTCGAGCGGCACGGACAACGCGCTCTACAGACTCGGGGAGGACATGGTCGTGCGGCTCCCCCGCATCCACTGGGCCGTCGATGGCGAGGAGCGGGCGCGCGAGTGGCTCCCGCGGCTTGCTCCACTGCTTTCGGTCGAGGTTCCCGTTTTGCTCGCGGTCGGAGACCCCGCCGAGGGTTATCCGTGGAACTGGTCCATCTACCGCTGGCTCGAGGGTGCGAACCCATGCTTCGGAGGCTTCGCTGACTCTGCCCTTGCGAGCGATCTGGCGCAGCTGGTTCTCTCGTTCCACCGGATCGACCTCGCCGGCCCGTTGACTGGCCGGGGCCTGCCACTGGCGACCCGACACGAGGAAGTCCGCGCGGCGCTTGCCGCACTCGAGGGAAAGATCGACACACATGCGTCGACCGCCGCGTGGCAGGTGGCACTCAGCGTCCCCGCGTGGTCGGGCCGCCCCGTTTGGATTCACGGAGATCTCCTGCCGGGGAATCTGCTCCTGCGAGAAGGACGCCTGAAAGGCGTCATCGACTTCGGGTGCGCGGGACTGGGGGATCCAGCCTGCGACTTGATCGCCGCCTGGGGTGTCCTTCCTCGAGCGGCCAGGGCGGCGTTTCGCTCCGAGCTGGGCGTCGACGACGACACGTGGGCTCGTGGTCGCGGCTGGGCGCTCTCGATAGGGCTCATCGCGCTGCCGTACTACATGGACACCAACCCGGCCTTCGCGGACGTCGCGCGGCATCTCATCGGTGAGATCCTCGCCGAGGGCTAGATGCCCTTTGCCGCGAGCAGCGAGCGGTAGAGGCGGTCGACGTCGTCGACGAGGCGCGAGACCGAGTAGCGCTCGAACACGTTCGCGCGCCCAGACTCGCCCAGGCGAGCCCTGAGCGCCGGATCGGCGGCGAGCTGCGCTAGTCGATCTGCTGCGCCTCCTGTGTCTCCGGCCTCGACGAGAAAGCCGTCCACGCCATCACGCACGACATCGGGAACACCGCCGACGCGGTTTGCGACAACAGGTGTCCCGGACGCGAGTGACTCGATCGCGCTCACTGGTGTCCCTTCATTCACCGAGGGGAGCACGAACGCGTCGAAGAGGCGGTAATAGCCGGCGACGTCAGACTGGTACCCGACGAAGTAGGTCGAACGCGCGATGCCGAGGTCGTGCGCGAGCTGCTCCAGCCGCTCGCGGTCGGGCCCGTCGCCCACCATGCACAGCACTGCATCGACGCCACGCTCCCGGGTCGCTCTCACGATCTCGAGGACCGCGCCGGTGTCCTTCACGCCGGTCATGCGCCCAACCCAGCCGACGACGAACGCTTCGGGTGGGATCCCGTACAGCCGGCGGTAATCGAGATCGGCGGTAGCGTCGCCGAGACGATCGGCGAGGGGAATACCGAGGCGGATCACCGCGAACTTGTCCCGCGGCGCTACGCCGTGCTCGACCAGCTCGTCGCGCACCTCGGGGCTCACGGCGACGAGCACGTCGGAGCTGCGGGCGAGGTTTCGCTCCACCTGGCGGAAGAAGGCCGTCCGTGCGGGCCCGAAGTACCCCTTGAGAACGTGGCCGTGGAAGGTGTGCACCACGATCGGTGGGCGCGCGTCGCCGGCCAAGAGCGCCGCGGCACGCGCGATCGCCCCGGCTTTCGCCGTGTGCGTGTGCAGGATGTGCGGCCGCTCGCGGCGGATGAGCGCCGTCATGCGCCGCACCGACCGCGCGTCGTGAAGCACGGAGACCTCGCGCTGGAGCTCCGGGACGCTCACGACGTCGACCCCCAGCCGATCTGCCAGGAAATCCATCGAGTCCTCCCCGCGTGCGAGGCTGCCCGCGACCAGGGTCGTGTGGTAGCCGCGCGTCTCGAGCCCTGCCGCAAGATTCGCGACGTGGATCGCCGGCCCGCCCATGTTCAGCCGGGCGATGACGCGCAGGATGCGGATCGGTCCGTTGCGGGGTGGCACGTCGGCTCACGTTAGCTGGGTCGCTGCGAAGTCCTCCGAGTACTCTCCACGCTCGTGGTGGTCTTGTTCACGTGCGCGGGCCAGCGCGTCGACATCGTCAAGGCGTTCCGGGCGGCCGGAGCTGTCGCGCTCGGTGCTGACGCCGATCCGCTTGCGCCGGCGCTGTACCACGCCGACCTCCAGGCGATCGTTCCACGGATCGCGGATCCAGGCTACGTGCCTGCGCTCGCAGCCCTCGTCCGCGAGCACGACGTTCGCCTCATTGTGCCGCTGAACGACCTCGATCATCCCGTTCTCTCCGCCGCTCGAACCGAGCTCGCACCAGCTCTGCTCCTACTGCCCGACGCCGACGTCTGCGCCCGCATGTCCGACAAGCTCGAGGCGCACAAGTTCTTCGTCGAGCACGGGATCCCGTCACCTCGGAGTTGGCTTCCCGATGAGGTGCCGGCCGACGCCGGCTATCCACTACTCGTCAAGGCCCGAGAGGGATTCGGCTCGCGCCACATCTATCGGGCAGACGATTCCGATCAGCTCGACTTCTTCCTCCGCTACACGACCGCCCCGTCGTTCGTACAAGAGCGCTGCCTGGGCGAGGAGTTCTCCATCGACGTTTTCAGCGACATGGAGAGGCGGTGCCTGAACGCGATTCCGCGAACGATGCTCCTGTCCAAAGGCGGGGAGTCCATCAAGGGCGCGTCGATCCAGGATCGGGAGCTGATCGAGCACGGAGCCCGGGTCGCCGAGACCGTCGGGATCAAGGGACCCGCGAACGTGCAGTGCTTCCGCGAGCCGGACGGGAGCCTTCCGGTCACCGACGTCAACACGAGGTTCGGCGGCGGGTTTCCGCTCCCGCTGGCTTCGGGGAGCCGTTATCCGGAGCTGGCGCTGGCTTTGGCCCGCGGCGAGCAGCCCGAGCCGCGGCTCGGTGAGTTCGAGGAAGGCGTCTTCATGACGCGGTTCTTCTCCGAGGTCTGCCTGGAGCGCGACAGCGACGGCTCGCTGCGGCCTCTCCTACCGCTGCCCTAGCATTCCCCAGCTATGCGCTACGTCGTCACCGGTGCCGCCGGGTTTATCGGCTCCCAACTCTTGCGGACGCTCCTCGCCCGAGGGCACGACGCGACGGGCTGGGATTCCTTCACCGGCTACTACGACCCCGCGCTGAAGGAGGAGAACGCGCGCGGCTTGCCGGTCGAGAGGGTCGACATTGGCGCGGACGGGCGGCTCGACCTCGACGGCGTCGACGGCGTCTTCCATCTCGCGGGGCAGCCGGGCGTGAAGAGCTTCGGGAGCGTGTTTCCCGTCTATGTTCGCCACAACATCCTCGCGAGCCAGCGGCTCTTCGAGGCGTCGGCTCAGGCTCGCGTCCGTACGGTGTTCGCGTCCTCGTCGTCGATCTACGGAGATGCCGCTTCGTATCCGACGCCGGAGGACACCGTTCCACGTCCCCTCTCGCCGTATGGCATCACGAAGCTCGCGTGCGAGCACTTGGCCCAGGCGTACCGGCAAGAGTTCGGCCTCGACGTCGTCACGCTTCGGTATTTCACGATCTACGGGCCTCGCCAGCGTCCCGACATGGCGTTTGCGAGCATGGTCGCGGCTCTCGCAGAGAATCGTTCCTTCGAACTCTTCGGAGACGGCACGCAGTCGCGGAGCTTCACGTACGTCGACGACGCGGTCGACGCGACGATCGGCGCGATGGAGCGCGGGAGCTCGGGCTCGACGTTCAATGTCGGTGGTGGATCGGAGGTTTCGATGCTCCAGGCCATCGAGGCGCTCGGCTCGATCGCCGGGCGGCGGCTCGAGATCGTCCGGTCACCACGTCGCGAGGGAGACGCGACTCGCACTGCGGCGGACACATCGCGGATACAGCGCGAGATCGGCTGGGAGGCGCGAACTCCGTTCGAGGAGGGCCTCGCCGCTCAATGGCGCTGGGCCGCTGATAGGGTCGCGGCCGCATGACGGACGTCCAAACGGCTTCGGAGCTGGAGGACGAGCAGGAAGTCGATCTCTCGTCCGCCTGGCAGCGCCTGAAGGTTCGGTGGTGGCTCCCGATCGGAGGAATCCTCGTCGGCGCCGTCATCGGGATCGCGCTGGCAGTGTCGGGCGGCTCAGTCTGGCGCGCGGAGACGATCGTCTATCTCGGTCAGCCCTTTGCACCGCTTGGAGGCGGGCAGATCCAGAGCCTCGCAACGAATCCCCGAACCGTCGGCGAGATCACTCGCTCCGAGTCGGTGCTGAAGGAGGTCTCTGACGCGACCGGGATCCCGGTCTCGAAGCTCCGCTCGTCCATCTCGACTCGCGAGCTCCTTGCCGCGGGGCAGCTCCGCGGCATCAATCCGCTCATGGAAATCGCGGTCAAGGGCACAGGCCCCGCGCGGGTAGAGCAGGCGGCAGACGAGCTCGCTGAGCACGTCGTCGAGCGCGTCTCTGTCTACGTCACCGAGAAGACTGCTCTTCTGAAGCGGCAAGTCACAACGAGCGAGGCGCAGCTCGGGGCGGTCAGCGAACGTATCGAGTCCGCGCAGGAACAGCAGACAGAGGTTCTCGCCGACCAGTCGCTGCCTCTCGACCAGCGCCTCCTCGTCACCGCCAACCTGAACTCGGTGATCACGACCGCGGACGCGAGGCGTGCTGCTATTCAGGACGATCTCTTCGAAGCGCGCCAGCTGCTCAACCTGGCCGAGAGCGTTGAGTCGAGCCGGGTGGTCGAGCCGGCGGCTGCGAGCAAGACCACCGCGCGCTCAAGCAGGACATCGCTTCTCATCGGCGCGCTGATCGGGCTCCTCATCGGTGCGATCGCAGCGCTCGCCGCCGATCCGATCGCCGCTCGCCGGCGCGGAGCGGCCGCGGCTTCTTCCTGATGCTCGAGGGCAAGCGGGTCGCAGTCGTCGTGCCCGCGTTCGACGAGGAGCGCCTCGTCGGCGAGACGATCCGGGGAATCCCGGACTTCGTTGACCGGATCTATGTCATCGACGACGCTTCGAGCGACGGAACGACCGCACAGGTCGACTCGGTGTGTGACGCGCGGGTCCAGCTCATCCGGCACGCGAGCAACTCTGGCGTCGGCGCCGCGATTGTCACGGGCTACCGGCTCGCGCTCGAGGAGGAGATCGACGTCACCTGCGTGATGGCCGCCGACAACCAGATGGACCCCGCGGAGCTCCAGGGCATGGTCGATCCGGTGGCGCGCGGCGAGGTCGAGTACGCGAAGGCGAACAGGCTCGTGTCGGGCGAGGCGTGGAAGGTGATCCCCAGAACGCGATACCTCGGGAATGCCGTCCTCTCGTTGTTGACGAAGATCGCCTCCGGTTATTGGCACGTCGCGGACTCGCAGGCCGGGTACACGGCGCTCTCGCTCGGCGCTCTTCGGCGTTTCGACCTCGACCGCCTCTATCCACGCTACGGCTTCCCCAACGATGTGCTCGTCCACCTGAACGTGCAGAACGCGCGGGTGCGGGACGTCCCTTCGCGACCGATCTACGACGTCGGCGAGCAATCGGGGATCAAGCTGCGCTCTGTCGTACCGCGGATCTCGTGGCTCCTGTTCAAAGCCTTCTGGTGGCGCATGGGGCAGAAGTACGTG
>JBCKBY010000009.1:0-42001 GCA_038910715.1 Gaiellaceae bacterium | reverse complement strand
GCGAGTTCGAATGCTTCGTCGTAGTCCTAGATATCTCGCGAGATCGGGATCGTCGCCCCCGAGCGCTCCCGAACGAGGGACTGGCTCTACCCGATAGGAGCATGAGACTCCGGGCGCTCGTCCTTACATTCAGTACGTCCCGATATCTGTGGGACTGCGGCAAGAAGAACACCCACACGGAGGCATCAAATGGCGTCGGACCGGAGACTTAGTTACTCCGTCTGCTCGGGCAGGCGCGCGGTCGGAGTTTGGAAAGCGTGGTCGCCCGCGGAGGCAGTGCTCGAATATCTGGCTGGTCTGGGGTGTCGTGGCGACGAGATCGTGAGGATGGGGCCTAATGCGGTGAGTTGGCGGGGCGCCACCTTCACTGCTGCGCCAGTGGCCGTCGAGCCGACGCCATAGTTATGTCCGGATTGACCAAGCGTAAGATCCGTGACGTCCTCCATAAGAAGCCTGCCGAAAAGAAGGCGCTGAGTCCGGAGATGCGCCACCTGATCGCCGAGGCGCAGCATGTGAAGCGGCTTCAGTCAGACGGGAACGAGTCGCACAGGCAAGAGCCGAGCCTCGGCTAATTCCGCCTGATCACCGACGAACCCGAAGCGGCGGCGAGGTTGCTGTTCAACATCTCGCGGATGCGCTGCTGGAGACTCGCCGAAGAGGGCTGACCGGGAGGTCACCGGGTTGAATAGCTCCGAGCCCCATCGCGCGCTCTAGGGCCTATCGATTTGGGAGGATCCGCGTCGATGTACCGCAAGACCTTCATCTTGTTGGCCATCGCCTGCGCCGCTCTGGTGGCCCTCACCGCAGTTGACAAGTACTCCGAGAGATCGTGCACCGAGGGTCGGAGCTTCCAGGAGACGTACGGTCATTGCGACGGCTTCCTGCCGTGGTGACCCTGCCGGCCGACCGCCTCCACGAGCGCGAAGTCCGCCGTCGTCGAGGAGATCATGGAGCGTGCTCGATGCGAGATACTCAGGTCCCCGAACGAGGAGGTCTCGTGACGAAGGTCGTTCACTGCAGAGACGTGGGCTTCGACTGCGACGGGGTGGTTCGCGCCGAGTCGGAAGAGGAGACGCTCCAGCTGGTTGCGGAGCACGCGAAGTCGGCCCACGGGCTCGAGACGGTCTCACCCGAGGTCGTCGAGAAGGTCAAGTCCGTGATGCGGGACGAGCCCGCAATCGCGTAGCGCAACTCTCTGCTTCAGCCGACGAGCCGGAGCGCAGCCGCCTCGATCTCGTCCTCCGAGAGGAGGACGAGTCGGGCGGCGTCGCCTAGCGGTACGAACGAGTCCTTGCTTGCAACGCGGGCGAGACGTCCGTCGAAACCCGCGTCGACCAGTGCGGCAAGCACCCCTTCGGACACGCCGCCGGTCCGCCTCGTCTCGTCGACCACGAGCACGCGCCCGGTCGCACGTGCTGCGGTCAGGATGTCGTCGATGGGGAGCGGTGCGAGCCAGCGCAGGTCCACGACCCGCGCGGCAACGCGACGCAGCGCGAGCCGGCGCGCGACCCGGAGCGACATGCGAAGCCCGTTCCCCCACGTCACGAGGGTGAGATCGCTGCCGTCGAGGTATGTGCGCGCCGCACCTACGGGCACATGCGCGTCGTGCAGGGGGGCGCACCACGCGTCATCGCCGTCCTCGTACAGGTCTCGAGCGTGGTACAGCGCTATCGGCTCGAGGAAGACGCAGACGCTGCCGTCGACCGACGCCGAGGCAGCGCAGGTCGCAAGCATGGCGGCAGCGTCGTCGGGCCTCGATGGGGAGGCGATCACGATCCCCGGGATGTCCCGGAGGACGCCGACCGCGTCGTCGTTGTGGAAGTGGCCACCGAAGCCGCGCTGATAGCCGTAGCCCGCGATCCGTATCACCATCCCGTTGCGGTACTGGCCCTGCGAGAAGAACTGCAAGGTCGACGCCTCGCCGCGGAGCTGATCCTCTGCGTTGTGGAGATACGCGAGGTACTGAATCTCGGGAATCGGGAGAAATCCGCTGACCGCTGATCCGAGTGCGAGCCCGAGGATCGAGGTCTCGTCGAGGAGCGTGTCGAACACCCGCGCGGCACCGAAACGCGCGTGCAATCCGCGCGTCACGCCGTAGACACCTCCCTTGATCGCGACGTCCTCGCCGAAGAGGAGCGCCTCCGGGTGACGTTCGAGAACGGCGGCGAGGCCGGCATTGATTGCCTGCGCCAGCGTGAGGGGTTCCGCGCCCTCGAAGCGAACGGAGCCCGCGCGGATGGCGACCGTCCCGGGAGACCTCGGAGAAAGCGGGCTCATCACCTGCTCCGCCGATGTCATTTGCGCATGTTTCGTCGCCTCCAGCGCCTGAGCGCGCACGCGCCCACGGGCTGCCTCGTAGTCAGCAGCGAGCTCCTCACCGCTGTGCCGACCCGACGCGACGAGCCAGCGCCCCGTGGCGAGAATCGGGTCCCGGTCGAAGTCTGCGCGAATGGCCATCGGCGACCGGTAAGCGATCTCGGCGTCGGCACCGGCGTGGCTCAGGTAGCGAACGGTGCGGAGATGGAGCACGGCGGGCTTCCGCTCAGCTCGTACCCATGCCGTCAGCTCACGGCTGATGTCGAGCACCTCGGCTGGATCGTTCCCGTCCACGTACTCGTAGCGCAGCGCGGAGCGTGACCGGAGAGTCGCCTCGACCCAACCGGGCGGCGTCGGCACGCTGATCCCGAGACCGTTGTCCTCGCAGAGGAAGAGAAGCGGGAGCGGCAGCTGCTGGAAAGCGCAGTGCGCGGCGGTGTTGAGTGCCGCCTGTGCGGTCGCATGATTCAGAGAGGCGTCCCCGAACGAGCAGAGCACGATCGAGTCACGCGCCCAGGGGCATGTCACGTCGAGGCGGGTCGCCCGATCGATCGCCAGCGCTATGCCCACGCTTCGGGGAAGGTGTGACGCGATCGTCGACGTCATGGGGATGACCGAGAGCTCGCTCCTCCCGAAGACCTTGTGCCGTCCACCGGCGATCGGCTCTGCGGCGGCGGCGACGACACCGAGCATGATGTCGCGAACGCCGTCGATACCAGCTTGCGCGGCCCGCGCAAGATAGAACGCGCCCGACCGGTAGTGCAGGAGCGCCGGATCTCCGAGCCGCAGTGCCAGCGCAACGGCGGCGTTCGACTCGTGACCGGCAGAGCCGATCGTGTAGAAGGTGCGGCCGTGCTGCTCGAGCCAGCGTGCGGCGTAGTCCGCTTGCCGGCTGTCCACCTGCGCTTGCCAGATCGCCTCCGCCTCGGATGGCACCGGGACCGGCGTGGCAAGCGACGCGAGCGCCTTCAGGGATTCGAGGAGCTGCTCCTCGACCGGATCTTGCTCGACGGCCACGGGCCATGCGTCGGCCCGGCTAAGCAGGGACCGGCTGCTCCATTCCCGCACTCCATTCGCCGGCGGCTGCGAGCGCGTTCATCCGTGCGCGATGTGTGAACGCCGCTTGCGCCGCGTCCGCGTTCCCGATGTCTCCCGCCCACGCTCCGAGCGCGGAGGCCTGGAGCGCCCGGCCGTAGGAGAACGAGAGCGGCCACGGTCCTCCGACCTGGTTGATCGCGTTCAGATTCTCTGTCGCCTCGACCTCCGACTGGCCCCCGGAGAGGAACACGATTCCCGGTACTGCCGCCGGCACGTGGGTCATGAAGCATTGGATCGTGAGTCCGGCGATCTGCTCCGCCGACGCCTGCGTGGCGCAGCCCTTGCCGGAGATAACCATGTTCGGCTTGAGGAGCGTCCCTCGGAGATCCACCCCTTGGACGATCAGCTCGTGAAACGTCCATTTCAGCGTGCGCGAGGTCACGTCGTAGCAGCGCTCGATCGTGTTGTCGGCGTCCATGAGAACCTCGGGCTCGACGATCGGGACAATGCCGGCCTCTTGACAGAGGGCTGCATAGCGCGCTAGCGCGTGCGCATTTGCACGAATGCAGGCGACCGAGGGGATGTTGTCGCCAATCGTTATTACCGCGCGCCACTTCGCGAACCGGGCGCCGAGGCTGCGGTACTCCTCCAGGCGCGCGCGCAAGCCGTCCAGCCCCTCGGTGATCTTCTCGCCGGGGAACCCGGCCTGGTCGTGCGCTCCGGTGTCGACCTTGATCCCAGGGATGACACCCTTGGAGGCGAGCACCTCGGCAAACGGCGTGCCGTCGTCGGCGCTCTGACGGAGCGTCTCGTCGTAGAAGATCACACCTCCGATCGAGTCCTCCATTCCCGGCGTCGTAAAGAGGAGCTGCCGGTAGAACCTCCGGTTCTCCTCGGTTGACTCGACCCCGATCGAGTCGAACCGCTTCTTGATCGTGCCCGTGCTCTCGTCGGCGGCGAGGATGCCCTTGTGGTCGGTGACGATCGCCTGAGCTGTCTCGTGCAACTCGTGCGCTCCCATCAGCGCGCTCCTTTCATCAAGCTCTGAATCTTGGTCAGCGGGTGTGACGCAACGATGCGCCTGAAGGTGCCCGACCGCGAGCGCATCACGATCGACTCGGTCTCGACGCGGTCGCCGACAACACGTACGCCGCGGAGAAGCGCCCCACTCGTGACGCCCGTCGCGGCTACGAAGACATCGTCACCCTGAACGAGGTCGTCGGCGGTCAGCACGCGGTCGAGGTCGAAACCTCCTTCGATCAGGCTCTGGCGCTCACCGTCGTCTCGCGGCCACAGCTTTCCCTGCATCGCTCCGCCGAGGCACTTGATAGCGGCCGCCGAGATCACGCCCTCGGGTGTCCCTCCGATTCCCATGAGGAGATCGACCCCGGTGCCCGCTTGTGCAGCCGCGATCGCAGGGGCGACATCGCCGTCGCGAATGAGGTTCACCCGCGCGCCGGCCTCGCGGAGCTCGGCGATCAGGTCGTCGTGGCGGTCACGCTCGAGGACGACGACCGTGAGATCGTTGACGTGGCACTTCTTGGTTTCCGCAACGCGCTCGAGGTTCTCCGTAGGCGTCGCGTCGATGTCGATTGCATCCGCCGCATCGGGGCCGACGGCGATCTTGTCCATGTACAGAGCCGCTCCCGGGAAGAACATGGTGCCGCGCTCGGAGACAGCGATCACGGCGATGGCGTTCGGCATCCCGAGGGCGGTGAGGCGTGTTCCCTCCAGCGGATCGACGGCGACGTCGACCTCGGGGCCGGTGCCGTCACCCACCTCCTCGCCGTTGAAGAGCATCGGCGCCTCGTCCTTCTCGCCCTCGCCGATCACGACGACGCCACGCATGCTCACCGTGTCCAGCATCAGCCGCATCGCATCGACGGCCGCCTGATCAGCCGCGATCTTGTCTCCGCGCCCGATCCAGCGGGAGGCGAAGGTGGCTGCAGACTCGGTGACTCGAACGAGCTCGAGCGCGAGATTGCGATCCGGAATCTCTGCACTCACGTCGACGGATCCTACATCCGTTCCGGCGCGTCGACCCCGATCAAATCGAGGCAGCGAGCGACGATTCCCTGCGTTGCCGCACACAAGGCGAGCCGAAACCCCTCGGAGTCCGCCCCGAGCACGCGGTGCTGGTGGTAGAAGCGGTGGAAGTCGTCGGCCACGCGGATCGCGTAGTTCGGGATCGCATGTGGCGCACGTCGCTCGGCGGATTCCATGGCGACCGCTGGGAACTCGAGCAGGCGCTTGACGAGCTCGCGCTCCTCTGGCGCGAGAAGGGGGTCAGGTCTTCCACGTTCCACCTGGCTGGAACGTGGAAGACCTGACCCCGCGTTTCGCAGGATCCCGGCGATGCGGGCGTGTGCGTACTGGACGTAGTAGACGGGGTTCTTCTGCGTGCGCTGTTTCGCGAGATCGACATCGAGCTCGATCGTCTGGTCGTGGCCGCGTGAGACGAGGAACCAGCGAGCGGCGTCGACTCCGATCGTGTCGAGGAGATCGTCGATGAAGACGACGTCGCCGCGACGCTTCGACATCTTCCTCGCCTCGCCCTCCTCGATGAGGTTGACGAGCTGGTAGATGAGGACTTCCAGCGAGCCACGCGGGTGTCCGAGCATCTCGGCGAGCGCCTGCAGCCGTCCGACATAGCCGTGGTGATCCGCGCCCAGCACGTAGACGAGCCGGTCGAACCCCCGTGCGTACTTTCGTCGGATGTAGGCGGCGTCGGCGGCGAAGTAACCAGGCGTTCCGTCCGAGCGAACGAGGACGCGATCCTTGTCGTCGCCGTGAGCGCTCGTGCGCGCCCAGAGCGCCCCCTCCTCTTCGAACGTGTTGAGCAGCGCGATCGCCTCGGGGATCTCGGCCTCGACAGCGCTCTGGCGCTCCCAGGTGTCGAAGTGGATGCGAAGCCGATCGAGCGTTGCCTCGATCTGTTCGAGCATGGCCGGTACGGGATCACCCGGGAGCTTCGCGAGCTCCGCGATGTAGTCGCCCTGGTACCCGTCCGCGGGTGGTTCCTCCCCGCGGCGCACGGCCTCGACGGAGGCGTGGAAGCGCTCCATCTGCGCACCGGCGTCGTTGTAGTAGTACTCGCGTCCGACCTCGTGCCCCGCGAACGAAAGGAGCCGCGCAACGGAGTCTCCATATGCCCCATTACGAGCATGAGCGACGGTCAGCGGGCCGGTGGGGTTCGCTGAGACGAACTCGACCTGGATCCGCTCGGGGCTGCTCGTCGATCGGGATCCGAACGTGCCTTCGGCGGCGACGATCTCCGAGACTGCCTCCGCGAGCCACTGATCGGTGACACGGAGGTTGACGAAGCCTGGCCCCGCTGTCTCGGCCGCGGCCACAAGACCCCGTGCAAGCGCATCGGCGGCGATCTCGTCGGCGACCTCGCGCGGAGGCCTATTGCGAGTCGGCGCGAGTCGCAAAGCGACGTTGGTCGCGTAGTCGCCGTGCTCGGCTTCGCCCGGGCGCTCGAGAGCGACGGGTGCTCCGGCAATCCCGGTGAGCGCCTCGGCGAGGCGCGAGACCGGGTCAGGCAACCGGTCCCTCACGCGGGGCGAACAGCGCCTCGAGCTTCGCCATCTCGTCGGTCGTACCAACGCCGATGAGAACGTCGCCCTCTTCGAGCAACGCGTCCGCGTCCGGCGTTGGGTTGAACGAGCCGTCGGCCTTGCGCAGTGCGATCACGAGCGCGCCCGTCTCCTTACGAATCCGCAGCTCGCCGATCGAGTGCCCGCACGGCTCACAGTTCCCGCTCACGACGATTTCTTCGAAGCGAAGCTCCGGCACCGGGCCGCCAGCCGTGGAGACGATGTCGAGAAACTCCGCGACCTGGGGCTTCAGGACGAGGTTCGCCATGTGGAGGCCAGCGGTCGAGTACGGCTGCACGATCCGATCCGCGCCGGCGTGCCCCAGCTTCGACGCCGCGTCCGCGGTGGACGCCCGGGCGACGATGTAGAGGTCGTCCCGCCTCGCCCTGGCCGAGAGCGTGATGTAGAGGTTGTCTACGTCCGAGTCGGACGACGCGATCAACCCGCGCGCCCTAGCGATCCCGGCACGCTCGAGGTCCTCGTCGCTCGTCCCTGCTCCCTGAATGTAGGCGTCACCCCGGACCCGCGCGTGATCGATCGCCTCCTGGCTGAAGTCGAGGACCACGAACGGGACGCTCACTTCACGGAACTCCCGCGCGGCCCGTCGCCCGACGCGACCGTAGCCGCAGATGATCACGTGATCGGTCAGCTGCTCCACTCGCCTCATCCGCCTCCGAGATTCCCAGGCCCCGCTCACCGTCCCGCTCACGGTGAGCTCGATGATCAGGCCGAATACGTAGAGAAAGATACCCACACCCCAGACGACGAGAACGATGGTGAGGAGCTTCGCGCCTGTGGTGTCGGGCGCAGAGACGAGACCGGCGGTGTAGACGGTGATGATCGTCCGGTACAGCGCGTCGAACGGGGTCTCGTCGGAGATGAGCGCGAACCCGATCGTCCCGACCACGCAGAGAGCCGCGAACGACGCTCCCGCGATCACGACCTGGCGAACGGTGACCAGCGAGCGCTGCACCGAGCCATCGTAAGCGGCGCGGCGGCCGCGCAGGGACCCTGGTTAGAGCTGCTTGGCCGACGGTGCCGAGCGAATCGGCACGACAACGCCATCGCGCTGGAGCGCCGCCTGCACTTCCTCGCGAGCCTTGTAGATCCGCCACTTGACGGTCGCAAGTGTGATCTCGAGCGTCTCGGCAATCTCCGTGTACGAGAGGCCGACAATGTCGCGGAGGAGCAACGCCATCTTCAAGTCGGGGTTCAGGAGCTCGACTGCCCTCCAGACGGCATCGATGGTCTCGGCGCGCTCTGCAGGCGCGTCAACAACCTCGAGCGGAGGCATGTCGTCGATGTTGACGACGGACCGTGGACGGCGTTCGAGCGCCCGCAGCTCGTCGAGAACGCGGTTCTTCGTGACCTGGAAGAGCCATGTTGTGAAACGAGACCGAAGCGAGAATCCGGGAAGCCCTTGGTAGACGCGCAGGAACACTTCCTGCGTCAGGTCTTCCGACAACGCGCGGTCGCCCGTGAGCCGCAGAACGTAGTTGTAGACGGGCTGCTCGTACGTGCGCACGATGATCGCGAACGCGCGCTCATCTCCGCGCTGAGCCCTGCGCAGGACTCCGAGATCTGGCTGTGGCAGCGACACGAGCGGCGAGTATAGAGCGCGTTTCTAAAGGTTTCTGTCCGGAGGAGTTACAGGCGCGTTGCGAGCACCCTCCCTGTCATGTCACTCGGAATGTCCAGTCCGAGCAACGAGAGAATGGTGGGCGCGAGATCGGACAGCTCACCCTCGACGCGGAGCTCGAGGGCGTCGTCCGTGACGACGAGCGGAACAGAATTGGACGTATGAGCCGTGTGCGGGCTCACGCCGTCAGCCGCGAGCATGACCTCTGCGTTGCCGTGGTCGGCTGTCACGAGGCAGATGCCTCCCGCCGCATCGACGCACTCGAGCACGCGGCCGAGGGCGGCGTCCGTCGCCTCGACCGCGACGACGACGGCCGGTATCGAGCCCGTGTGGCCGACCATATCCGGGTTGGCAAAGTTGACGACCGCGAAGCCGTAGCCCTGCCCGATCTCGTCGCATAACCGATCGGCGACCTCGTCGGCCGACATCTCCGGCTTCAGGTCGTAGCTCGGGACGTCGCGCGGCGAAGGCACGAGGATGCGCTTCTCTTCGTCCCATTCACGCTCCACTCCCCCGTTGAAGAAGTACGTGACGTGCGCATACTTCTCCGTCTCCGCGACATGAAGCTGGCGGACGCCGTTGGCGGCGAGCACCTCAGCGAGGGTGTTGCGAACTTCCTGTTCCTCGAACGCGACGGGAAACGGGAAGTCCGCGCGATAGCGGGTCATCGTGGTCAGGTCGACTCCCGCCTCGAGCAACCGCTCAGCGAGCTGTCGTGCACGATCGGGGCGGAAGTTGAAGAACAAGGCTGCGTCCTGCGGACGCAGCCTTGGACGACCCTCGAGCACGATCGGTTCGATGAACTCGTCCGTGATCCCACGGTCATAGCTCTCGCGCACGGCCTGCACCGGGTCGTCCGCGGGTAGCCCTTCGCCCTCTAGGATCGCACCGAGCGCACGCTCGGTGCGATCCCAGCGCTGATCGCGATCCATCGCGTAGTAGCGGCCACACACCGTCGCGATGCGGTCGCTCGGCAGCTCGGCGAGATCGCTCGCCGCGGCGTGCGGCGACACGTCGCGCCCGTCGGTGAACGCGTGAATCCAGGTCCGCTCGGCCATCCCGTGCGCGTCCGCGAGCGCCAGCAGCGCGCGCAGGTGGTCGATGTGAGAGTGCACGCCTCCATGCGAGACAAGCCCCAGGAGGTGGACGTCGCCACCTTGCGCCCGCGCACGCTCGAAGGCCGAAACGAGCGCGTCGTTGTGCTGGAGTGAGCCGTCGACCACGGCCCCGTTCACGCGCACGAGATCCTGGAAGAGAATCCTTCCCGACCCGATGGTCAGATGACCGACCTCGGAGTTCCCCATCTGGCCGGGGGGAAGCCCGACCGCCTCACCGGACGCCCGCAGAATCGTATGCGGGTATCGCTCCCAGAGGGCGTCGAACACCGGTGTGTCCGCAAGCTCGACTGCGTTGCCAGAGCCCGCCGGCGCCAACCCCCAGCCGTCCAAGATCACGAGAACGACCAGCTTCGTCACAAAGCAGCGGCCTCGGCGCCCGCGAGGCAGATCGCCTCGAACGACACCGGGTCCAGCGACGCACCACCGACGAGCCCGCCGTCGACGTCGGGCTGGCCGAGAAGCACCAGCGCGTTCTCCGGCTTGACCGAACCGCCGTAGAGCACCGGAGCGCCATGCAGGGACTTGATGAACGCGTGCGCTTCCTGGGCCATCTCCGGCGTCGCCGTGCGTCCGGTCCCGATGGCCCAGACCGGCTCGTACGCGATCACGAGCCGCTCATGCCGAGGAAGCCCGGCGACCTGGCGCGCGAGGACGGCTTCGGTCTCGTCGGACTCGCGCTCGACCTCGGTCTCACCCACGCACGCGATGACCGAGAGACCTGCCTCGAGCGCAGCCTCAGCCCGTCGTCGCACGGCCTCGTCCGTTTCACCGAAGTGCTGCCGGCGCTCCGAGTGGCCGACGATGGCGCCCTTGACCCCGAGCTCGAGCAGCATGGGCGCCGAGACCTCGCCCGTGAAGGCGCCGTCGAGCTCCCAGTGGACGTTCTGCGCGTAGACGCGCACGAGGCTCCCCTCGCCGAGACCCTGCAGCGTCGCCCCAAGTGAGACGAATGGGGGACAGACGACAACCTCCACGGCCCGGGTGCGCTCGGGCAGATGACGAATTCGAGTAGCGAAGGCCCGCGCCTCGTGAGCGCCCTTGAACATCTTCCAGTTCCCTGCGACGAGCACTTACGTCGATCTTAGGTCACGTGCCTGTTAGCCTCGCGCAAGATGAGTCTCGCGCTCTGGGAGCAGCGCTTCCGCGCGCCTCTGTCATTTCTTCCCGAATGGTCGGCCCGAGCGCCTGACCACGTCGTCTACGCGTCGAACGAGTCGGGCACGTGGCAGCTGCATGCCTGGGCCATCGCGACGGACACTCGGCGCCAGGTGACGGATCACGCGGTGGGCCTTCTCGACGGCACGCCGACCCTCGACGGAGAGGGAATCCTCTGGTTCCAGGACGAGACCGGTGACGAGTCCGGACGCTGGCTCGTTCAGCCGTTCCACGGGGGCGACGAGCACCCGTTCCTCGAAGGCGCCCCGCACGGCTGGAACGAGGGCATGGCGCAAGCGCCCGGGATCGTGGTCGCGGGGGTCAGCAACCGCGACGGATTCGCTGTCTACGCCTCGCTCGACGGTGGGCCAGCTCGACTGCTTGCCCGTTCCGCGGAGTCCCTCCGCATCGGGAGCGTGGATGTCGGCGGCTTCCTCCACGGAGGCCTCTCGGCTGACGGGTCACTGCTCTGCCTCGAGCACGCGGAGCACGGCGATCTCCTCCATACAGCGCTCCGTGTCGTGGACCCGCGCACGGGCTCAACGGTCGGCGAACAAGTCGACGAAGGGATGTCGCTCGTCGCGAAGTGCTGGTCTCCGATCGCCGGCGATCAACGACTCGCCTTCGACCACGACCGGGAGGGCGACGAGAGACCCGGGCTCTGGAATCTCTCGACCGGCGAGCGCCAGGACCTGGCTGTCGATCTCGAAGGAGCGATGTTCGCACAGGACTGGTGGCCTGACGGCTCGGCGCTCCTTCTTCAGAACCGGTTCCAGGGGCGAGACCGGCTCTACCGATACGAGCTTGCGACCGGCGCGCTTACCGCGATCTCCACCGATCCCGGCGTGATCTGGAAGGCCCGTGTCCGCCCAGACGGCCGCGTGTGGCTCCTCCACGAGCAGGGACACCGGCGACGGCTCGTCCTCGACGACGAGGGCGTCCACGTGCTCGCTGCGAAGGGAGGTTTCGACCTCAGCGCGCACCGCTACGAGTCATGGCAGTTCACCAACGAGCACGGGCAGGAGGTGCACGGCTTCGTCGTGACGCCGGATGGCTCGGGCGGACCGTTCCCGATCATGATGTTCGTGCACGGCGGGCCGACGTGGCTGGATCTCGATCGGTGGCAGCCGGAGGTGCAGGCGTACGTCGACGCGGGGTTCGTCGTCGGGATGGTCAACTACCGCGGCTCGCTCGGATACGGGCGCGAATGGCGCGATGCGTTGATCGGGAACATCGGCGGACCGGAGCTCGAGGACGTGAACGCTGGGCTGCGAGATCTCGTCAACCGTGGCATCGCCGATCCCGCCCGCGCCGTGATCGCCGGCTATTCGTGGGGCGGCTACGTCACATTGCTGGAGCTCGGCAAGCATCCTGATCTCTGGATCTGCGGAGTGGCCGGCGTGCCTGTCGGCGACTACGAGGACGGGTACGACGAGCTCTCCCCACTCCTGCAGGAGTACGACCGCGCCCTCCTCGGCGGTTACGAGCCGAAGGACGTCCCCGAACTCATGCGCGATCGCAACCCGATCAACTTCGCTGACCACGTCCGCGCGCCCGTCCTCTTTCTGATCGGGCGAAACGACAGCCGCTGTCCCTACCGCCAAGCCATGGCGTACGTCGAGAAGCTCGCGGCGCGCGAGCACCCGCACGAGGTCTACGTCTACGAGACTGGACACAGCTCCTTCGAGGTCGACGAGCGGGTTCGCCAGGTCGGAACGATCCTCGACTTCCTCGCCCGTCACGTTCCGGGCGTCGCGCGGCCGGGCTGAGGCCGTCAGGCCTCGGATATCGCTGCGATGCCGGGGAGCGCCTTGCCCTCGAGAAGCTCGAGCGCTGCTCCGCCACCGGTCGAGATCCAGGAGACGCGGTCGGCAAGACCGAGCTCCTGGATCGCGCGCACCGAATCCCCGCCCCCGACGACCGTGAAGGCGTCAGCGTCGGCTACCGCCTCGGCGACCGCTCTCGTGCCGGCGGCGAAGCGAGGCCATTCGAAAACTCCCATCGGGCCGTTCCAGAAGACCGTTCGTGCCGCACGAATCTCCTCGGCGAAGAACTCGCGCGTCACCGGCCCGATGTCGAGGCCGAGCCAGCCCTCGGGCAGTGCGTCGTAGGGAACGACGTTGCTCTCCGCATCCGCCTCGAACCCAGCAGCCGCGACGACGTCAACGGGAAGCACGGCGTCGTAGGGGAGCGGGTTCCGGTCGCGCAGCTCCTCGGCCATCTTCCCACCCACGAGCACGACGTCGGCGCGACTCCCGAGATTGACGAGAACGCCGAGCTTGTCGTCTACCTTGGCGCCGCCTGCGACGAGCACGAACGGCCGCTCGACGTCGCCGAGCAGGCGTCCGAGCATCTCGAGCTCCTGCTCGAGCAGCAGCCCGGCGTACGCCGGCAGCAGCCGAGCGACTCCTTCTGTCGACGCGTGAGCTCGGTGCGCAGAGCCAAACGCATCATTGACGAAGAGATCCATGCCGTCGGCGAGCCGCTTCGCCGACTCGAGGTCGTTGTTGGTCTCCCCCGGGTCGAAGCGCGTGTTCTCGAGGACGTGCACACGGTCGTCGGGAAGGAGCTCCCGAAGCCGCACCGCGACCGGCGCGATCGCGAACGCCGGGTCAGGTCCATTCGGGCGACCGAGGTGTGAGCAGACGGCCACGTGTCCAGCCCCGTGTTCGAGGAGGTACCGAAGCGTGGGCAGCGATGCGCGGATGCGCGTGTCGTCGGCGACGCGCCCATCCTCGAGGGGGACGTTGAGGTCGGCTCGGACGAGGACGCTCTTTCCCTTGACGTGCGCCTCGCGTACGGAGCGCGGACGGCGCACGTCTACAGGAGGAGCTTGCCGATCACGTCGACCAGGCGGCACGAGTAGCCCCACTCGTTGTCGTACCAGCCGAAGACCTTGACGCTCGATCCGTGCACCATCGTGAGCTCGCTGTCGTAGATGCACGAGTACGCGCTGCCGATGCTGTCGGTCGACACGATGGGATCCTCCGAGTACTGCAGGATCCCGGCGAGCCCGGCGTCGGACGCTGTGCGGAAAGCTCCCTTCACCTCGTCGACGGTCGTGTCACGGCCGAGCCGGACGACGAGATCGGTGAGAGAGCCGGTCGCAACCGGCGCGCGTACAGCCACGCCGTCGATCTTCCCCTGGAGTTCCGGGAGGACGAGCCCGATCGCCTTCGCGGCTCCAGTCGAAGTCGGGATCAGGTTCACGGCCGCAGCACGCGCACGTCGGAGATCCTTGTGCGGGAAGTCGAGGATCACCTGGTCGTTCGTGTACGCGTGGATCGTCGTCATGAACCCCGACTCGATCACGCCCAGCTCGTGGAGCACCTTTGCCATCGGCGCGACGCAGTTCGTCGTACACGACGCGTTCGAGACGATGTGGTGCGTCTCCGGGTCGTACCCATCGTCGTTCACGCCCAGCACGACCGTGAAGTCCGGGTCGGTCGCCGGCGCCGAGATCACAACTTTCTTCGCACCCGCGTCGATGTGCTTTTGCGCGCCTTCGCGATCGGTGAAGAAGCCGGTCGACTCGAGGACGACGTCGACTCCGAGCTCACCCCACGGAAGAGCCGCGGGGTTGCGTTCCGAGAGCATGCGTACCTCTTCGCCTGCCGCGCGCAGGACTCCGTCCCCAAGCTCGACCTCCCCCGGGAACGGTCCCAGGTTCGAGTCGTACCTGAGCAGGTGAGCCATCGTCTTGGCGTCCCCGAGGTCATTGAACGCGACGATCTCGATGTCCGACCCGAGCGCGTTCTGCGCACGGAAGAAGTTCCGCCCGATGCGGCCGAACCCGTTGATGCCGACGCGAATGCCCATCTGTCCTCCGTAGTCGAGTGGGGGTCTCCCGGAGGCGAGTCTAACCACGGCATTCCGAGCTGGTCAGAGCAGCCGGTCCGCGAGCTCCTCGAGGCGACGAAGTCGTCGGTGAACGGCCGCCTTCGTCGCCGGAGGATTCGTTCTGGCTGCGAGCTCCCGCAGGGAGTCACTCGGGTGCCGAAGCCTGAGCTCGGCTGCCTCGCGCAGAGAATCCGGTAGGTGTCCCAGCCGATCTGCTGCTCGCAGCCGCTCCAGGGCGTCGAGCTGAACATGCGCCGCGCGGCTCGTCCGCACGAGGTTCGCGTGGTCTGCGTTTGCAAGCCGATTTGCGCGCGCGCTCGTCTCTGCAACGACCGCACGTTCTTCGAGGGCGAGGACGGTCTCCGACGCACCCATGAGCGCGAGCACCGACTCGATCGCCTCCCAGCTCTTCGCATAGGCGACGGAGTGATTCGCGCGCTCCGCGACAGAGAGCATGCCGCCGTCCAGAGCCGCGATCTCACCGAGGAACAGCGCCGAACCACGCGACGCCGTACGCAGCTCGAGGTGCGGCGAGCGCGACACCGACAGCGAGCCACCTCCGAGGAATGCACCGCGAAGATAGGCGGCGCGGCAGCACGCTCGTCCGACGACCCGTCGCGGCGGTCGCTCGACAGGAGCGTGCCTCCGGTCGATGACGCCGGCAGCAGTCAGGACGTGGAGGGCCCGAGCGTCGCCCGCGACGTGCAACTGGTAGCGCGTCGCGCGGTCGAATGCACGTCGTCGGTAGGTTCGGATCTCCGAGCGGATTCCGTCTTCCCGGAGCAACGTGAAGGCGCGGCGAGAAGCAGCTCCGCTCCCGAGGTCGAGATGCAGGGCCCAGTCACCACCGGCTCGGAGATGCAGGCTGCCGGCCGAGTGGAAGAGCGCCGAGAGCTCTGCCCGCCGATCGCAGGCGCGACTCGGGGCGATCCGGGCGAGCTCCTCTCGTACGTCTTCGGATGCGATCACACGACGACGCCCTCGAGCGCGAGCAACCGCCGTTTGACACCGATGCCGGTGGCGCCGTAGCCACCGATCCCGCTCGCGCCGACGACGCGGTGGCAGGGCACGAGGAGAGCGAACCGGTTCGCGGCGCAGAACGATCCCGCTGCCCGGGCAGCGCCCGGGTATCCCGCCAGCGCCGCGAGTTCGCCGTACGTCACGAACTCGCCGCGAGGCACGCCGCGAAGCGCATCGGCGACCGCACGCTGAAAAGGCGTGGCCCAGGAGAAATCGAGCTCGATGTCGGCGAGGGAGACAACTACGCCTGCGAGGTACCCGGTCAGTCGCATGAGAACCTCGTCCGGCGAGGACGGTGTCAGACACTGTTCTTTGTCAAGAGGAGGCTGTCGCAAGTTTGCGCCAATCTCTCCACTGCAAGAACGCGGCCCGCCCCACGCGCTGGGAAGCGCTGTGATGGCTGAAGGTGACAAGGCTCGCTTGGACTCGCAACGCTTGGCGGTGGCCGCGGTGTCTGACACCGGCTCGACCGAGTTCGCCGCCGGCCCGAAGTCGAAGTCGTGCGCGAGCACCACATCGCCGAACGTCCAGAGCTCGCCGACACCCCAGCCGCGCACCGAGTACCGCGTTCGCGTTGCACTCAACGCCCCCGACTCTACAATCGCCCCCATGAGCGCACCCGGAATCTTCACACCGCCGAGGCCGGTCAACGAGCCGATCTTGTCGTACGCGCCCGGCACCCGCGAGCGGGCAGAGCTTCAGGCCCGTCTCCGCACGATGGAGGGCGAGCGAATCCGTATCCCGCTGGTCATCGGCGGCAAGGACGTCTACACAGACGACACGTTCGAGTCCGTCATGCCGCACCGCAAGAGACACGTGCTCGCGGACGTGAGCAAGGGCGGGCCCGAGCACGTCCAACAGGCAATCGACGCCGCCAAAGCCGCGCACGCCGAGTGGTCGCGAATGCCTTGGCACGAGCGCGTGGCCGTCTTCCTTCGCGCGTCCGAGTTGCTCGCCGGCCCTTGGCGCTCGACCGTGAACGCTGCCACGATGCTCAACCAGTCGAAGACCGCGCACCAGGCAGAGATCGACGCGGTCTGCGAGATGGTCGACTTCTGGCGCTTCAACGCCGACTTCCTCGTCCGCGTTTACTCGGAGCAGCCGTACTCGCCAACCGGCACGTGGAACCGGATGGAGTACCGACCACTCGAGGGCTTCGTGTTCGCCGTGAGTCCGTTCAACTTCACCTGCATCGGCGGGAATCTCTCGTCGACGCCCGCGCTCATGGGCTGCACGATTCTCTGGAAGCCGGCCTCGACAGCGGCGCTCTCCGCGTACTACCTCATGCGGATCCTCCAAGCGGCGGGCTTGCCGGACGGTGTGATCAACCTCGTCTACGGCTCGGGCGCGTCAATCGGGAACGCGGCCATCGCGAGCCCCGATCTCGCAGGAATCCACTTCACCGGCTCGACCGAGGTCTTCAACGGCATGTGGGGAACGGTCGGCGCGAACATCGGCTCGTACCGCAACTACCCCCGCATCGTCGGCGAGACGGGCGGCAAGGACTTCATCCTGGCTCACCCGTCCGCCGACGCGGAAGCCGTGGCGACAGCTGTCGTGCGCGGTTCTTTCGAGTACCAGGGGCAAAAGTGCTCGGCTGCGTCGCGGCTCTACGTGCCCTCGAACATCTGGCCCGAGGTGAAAGAGCGCCTCGTTGCAGACGTGGCGACGATCAAGATGGGCGACGTCACGGACTTCGAGAACTTCATGGGCGCAGTCATCGACTCGAGTGCCTTCAAGACGCACAGCGAGGCGATCGCCGAGGCTCGGGCCGCGGGCGCGGAGATCCTCACGGGTGGCTCGACCGACGACTCGGAGGGTTACTTCGTCCAGCCGACGGTGATTACCACGGAGGACCAAGGCTTCAGACTCCTCCGCGACGAGCTGTTCGGACCGATCGTGACCGCCTATGTTTACGACGAGAAGCGCTGGGGCGAAACACTTCAGTTGGTCGACGAGACGGCACCGTACGGGCTCACGGGCGCCGTCTTTGCGACCGAGCGCGCGGCGATCGACGAGGCACAGGACGCCCTTCGCTACGCCGCCGGCAACTTCTACGTCAACGACAAACCCACCGGGGCCGTCGTCGGGCAGCAGCCGTTCGGCGGCTCTCGCGCGAGCGGAACGAACGACAAGGCCGGCTCCATGTGGAACCTGATCCGCTGGGTCTCGCCGAGAACGATCAAGGAGACGTTCGTCCCACCGACGGACTACCGGTACCCGTTCCTCGGGCCCGACGGCCCCGAGTAGAAGCTGAGGATTCGTCGTGTTGTCGCACGCATCGCGGCCGCGGAAGCGGGCGCGCTTTAGGGATTTTCGCGCGGCCGCGGTCTGCGCGAGCAGACCCCGGCCCTTGCGCTAGATGCTGATCCGCGTTCTCGACGGGATCGACGCCTTCCTCGACCAACTCGCGTCGGTCGACCCCCTCCCGATCTTCTTCGCGGTGCTCGCGCAACTCGCAAAGTTGACGTGCACCAGCATGGCCTGGCGGAATGTGCTTGCCGCCGCCTACCCGGATCGAGTCGTTCGCCGGCTCTCGATCATCGGCGCCTACCTGGCCGGCGTCGGCGTCAACGCGATCATGCCGTTACGGGCCGGAGACGCCGTCCGCATCGTCCTCGCGCACCGCGCGGTTTCGGGAAGCACGTATACGACCGTCGTCTCGAGCACCCTCGTCCTTTCCATCTTCGACATCGCGGCCGCTTCAGCCCTTCTCATCTGGGCGGCAACCACGCAGGACGCCTTGCCGGGGCTCGGCGATCTTCCCGAGCTGCCGAGCTTCGACTTCTCCTGGTTCCTCGACCACCCGCTCGCTGCCGACCTCTCACTCGCGGCCCTTCTTCTCGCGGTGGTCATCGTCGCCATCTGGATCCATGGGCACGTCGTCGACTTCTGGGACCGCGTCAAACAGGCGTTCGCCGTCACCCGCCGGCCGGCCCTCTATCTGCGCACCGTGGCCTTCTGGCAGGCAGGAGATTGGATCTTCCGCCTCGTCGTCATCTGGTTTCTCTTCGATGCGTTCGACATCCCCCAGTCGCTCGAGAACGTGCTGTTGGCGCAGGTCTCCGCGAGCATCGCAACCCTGGTTCCACTGACACCCGCGGGGATCGGAACCGAGCAGGCGTTCCTCCTCTACATCTTTCGTGGCGCGGTCGCCAACTCTCAGCTACTCGCGTTCAGCGTGGGCTTGAAGTTCATGACAGTCGCGACGAACGTCGTGGCCGGTTTCACTGCGATCGCCCTCACGCTGCGGACGCTCCGCTACAAAAAGTCGCTCGAGCCGGCCGAAGATGCCGCTGGCCCGTAGAGGCGACGCTCGCGCCGCCCGGGGGCGGTGCAAGCCCCGCCCCTACGAGGGACCGGCTTTGTGCAGCTGGGCGTAGAGCGTCCGCGCCGTCTTCTGAGGCAGTCCGCGAACACCCTCGAGCTCTTCCTGTGAAGCTTCCAGAAAGCCCTCGACCGAGCCGAAATGGTGAAGGAGCGCGCGACGCCGGACGGGGCCGACACCGGGGAGCGTCTCGAAGATCGTCTCCATCGAGCGCGCGCCTCGCTTGCGCCGGTGGTAGCGGAGCGCAACACGGTGAGCCTCGTCGCGTACTCGCTGGAGAAGCTGGAGCGCAGGGCTCAAGCGCTCGAGGGCGATCGGCACCGGCAAACCAGGGACGAAGACCTCCTCCTCGCGCTTTGCGAGCGCGATGACAGCGACGCGCGGCAAGTCGAGCTCCTCCATTGCCGCAAGCGCTGCCGCGAGCTGGCCCTTGCCTCCATCGACCACCACGAGGTTCGGCGTCTGCGAGAAGCTTTCGTCCGCTTCGCGGTCGCGAAGACGCGCGTAGCGACGGCCGATCGCCTCGCGCATGGCGCCGACGTCGTCCTGACCGCCGAGCCCGCGGATCGCGAACGTCCTGTAGTGCGCGTTCTTCGGCCGCCCGTCGACGAAGACGACCATGGACGCGACGATCGACTCCCCTTGGATGTTCGAGACGTCGAAGCACTCGATGCGAAGCGGGAGGCTCTCGAGGTTGAGCGTCTCGCGGAGCTCCTCGAGCCCCGCGACACGGCGCTGCCTCGTCGCCTCGCGCTGGGCCGTGTCCGATTCGAGCGCGAGGCGCGCGTTGTCGACCGCGAGCTCCACGAGACGCCGCTTCTCGCCGCGCACCGGCGCCCTCACCTCGACCCGCGATCCTCGCTGCGACGTGAGGAACTCGGCGATCGCGCTCGTGTCGGCGACAGCGGTCGGCACGAGCACCTCGGGCGGAGTGCTCGGCGCCGACCCGTAGTACTCGATGACGAACGCCTCGAGCACCGTTTGCGCGTCGTCGCCCGCGACGTTCTCGAGGTGGAAGGCGTAGCGGTCGATCATCTTTCCGTCCCGAAGCGGAAACACCTGGACAGCCGCACGGTCGGACTCGACCGCGAGCCCGATCACGTCGACCGTGCCGACGGCACGCCTGTCGGAGGCCTGACGCTCGGCGAGATGCCGTATGGAGAAGAGCCGATTGCGATAGCGAGCCGCTTCTTCGAAGCGCTCGTTCGATGCGGCCTCCCGCATCCGCTCCTCGAGCTGGCGCTGGATCGTGTCGGTGTCGCCCGAGAGAAACGACGTGACCCCGTCGATGATCTCGGCGTAGTCCTCCTGCGTGATCGCGCTGATGCAGGGAGCAAGACAACGATCGATATGGAGGTCGAGGCACGGGATCCCCGAGTGACGGCCCGGTCTCGGTCCCTCGCAGGGTCGAAACCGAAAGACACGGTTCAGCACGTCGAGCGTCTCCCGCACCTTCTTCGCGTTCGCGTAGGGCCCGAAGTAAGCGGTGCCCCGCCGGTGGCGCTCGCGTGTGAACATGACGCGCGGGTATTCGTCCGCGAGTGTGACTGCGATGTACGGGAACGACTTGTCGTCGCGCAAGCGGATGTTGAACGGTGGGCGATGGCGCTTGACGAGGTTCTGCTCGAGATGGAGCGCCTCAGCCTCGGTACGCGTAACGATGACTTCGAGATCGGCGATGCGCTCGGCGAGTTGCGCCGTGCCGATCCGGCTGTCACCGCGCTGGAAGTAGCTACGAACGCGCGACCGGAGCGACTTTGCCTTTCCGACGTACAACACGTCCCCGGCTTCGTCGCGGAAGAGATAGACGCCAGGCCCTCGCGGGAGCGAGCGGAGCTTCCCTTCAAGGTTTTCACGCATTCCACCGCTAGCGTATCCCCATGCGTCTCTGCCTCTTGGCCGTGCTCGGCGCCGTTCTCGGCCTCGCTGGGCCGGGAATCGCGAACGCCGGCCCGGGCCTCATCGCCGGTGTCGTCGAGGACGATGTGCGCGCGTCCACGCTCGTCGAGGCTGAGGCGAAGATGACGACCTTGCGCATCGCAGGATTCCGCGCGGTGCGCGTCACGAGCTACTGGACACCTGGCCTGCTCCGCCCGACGGAAGGCGAGCTCAACGTCCTCGAGACCGTGGGAGCCGCAGCGGAACGCAACGGTATCCGCATCTACGTCACCGTCATGAATCCGGGCTCGAAGACGACACCGCTTACGGACGAGGCCCGAGCCGAGTTCGCGGCCTACGCCGCCGCCATCGCCCGCGGAGCCCCGTCACTGCAGCACTTCATCGTCGGGAACGAGCCGAACCTGAACCGATTCTGGCTTCCCCAGTTCGGTCTCGACGGATCGAGCGAGTCTCCGACTGCGTACCTTGCCCTTCTCGCGACGACGTACGACGCCCTGAAAGCCGTGTCGCCCACAGTGAAGGTGTATGGAGGGACGGTCTCACCGAGAGGGTCCGATCGTTCGGACGGGATCCGGCCCACGCATTCGCCGACGAAGTTCATTCAGGAGCTCGGTGCGGCTTATCGCACGAGCGGTCGCGACCGACCCATCATGGACGTCTTTGTGATCCACGTGTACGCGGACAACTCGAGCCAGCCGCCCACCGTGGCGCATCCTTTGACGACCTCGATCGGAGTGGCCGACTACGGGAAGCTGGTGGCCCTCCTCGCCGAAGCGTTCGACGGTACGCCACAACCTGGGTCGGAGCTGCCGATCCTCTACGGCGAGTTCGGCGTGGAGTCCGAGATCCCCAGCGGCAAGGCGACGCTGTACACGGGCACGGAGCCGTCGACGACCAAACCCGTCGCAGAGGAGACGCAGGCTGCCTACTACGAGCAGGCGTTGGCGCTCGCGTTCTGCCAGCCGAACGTCGCAGGCATGCTGCTCTTCCTCGCGCGTGACGAACGCGCCCGCGCGGCCTGGCAGTCGGGCGTGTACTACGTCGACGGGACGCCGAAGACGAGCCTGGCGCGCGTACGGGAGGCGCTCAACCGTACGACCGGCGGGTCGATCACGCGCTGTCCCGGCGTACAACTCGTCGTTCGGGCGACCTTCCTTCGCTTCGGAACCCGGTCAGCGGCGAAGCGGGGTGTATTCAGGGCTACCCTCGAGTGCGACCTGGACTGCGTCTATCAGGTCCGCCTCGAGAAATCGACGACGCACTCGACGAAGCTCGTCGCCCGAGGCCGAGTTGAATTCGGTGAGCGCGTGCAGATCGACCTCGGGTCACGACGGCTGGCGCCGGGGCAATATCGATACACGCTCCGGCTGGTGCACCCGGTCAATCCGGCGCCTCCGACGCTCCGCCAGAGCACGCCCTTCGCTCTGCCGTAGCTGCGCGATACGTCAGTAGCGGTGCTCGAGGCGCCAGGTGCGAACGACGACGTACGCACAGATGGCGAGCACTCCGAGAAACGCGAACGCACCAACTCCGGCGGGGAACCCGAAGCCGACCGCCAGCCCGATGTCCACGACAGCGAGCACGATCGCGGCGTAGAAGAGCTTTCGGTTCCAGGCCGACCACGACTCTAGATCTCCTCGTCGATCACGCCACAGCAGAAAGAGGAAGAACGCGACGGCCAGGAAGAACGCGATCTGCAGCAGCCCGCCGACCGTCGCCACCACGGGTTCCAGCGACAGTACGACGACGACCACCGCGATCAACGCCACGATCCCGAACCCTCGGGCGAGTGGCGGTACCCGATCCCAGAGCCTCCTCATGACCCCGTCATGAGCGCCCGCACCGCGAGCGCCCCCGCAACGAGAGTAGTCACCGCGAACCACAGGAGACGCTTCCGCCCCAGGCGCGGCGCATAAAACCAGGGCGTCAGCGCGAGGCCCAACGCGAGCGCACCGTAGGTGTAGTGAAGACGGTCGGGCGCACGCAGGCCGTCTGAAAGCAAGAGCAGCCCCACGGCCGCCTGAGCAATGAGCATCGTCTGGGCCAGCACAAGGCCATGTGAGATGAATGCGCCCGCGCCGGCTCCGCGGCGATACGACACAAACCCGAGCACGGCTCCACCGATGCACACCGCGATCACCGCTACGCCGAGGGCAACATGCACGGCTACCATCGCGCGCACCCTATCGAGAGGCCGAAGACGCACATGACCGAATCGCCCACGGCACTCGTGGTCGCGGTAGGAGGCGCGACGCCGGTGGGAGAAGCGGGCCTGGAACGCGGTCGCGCCCAAGAACGGATCGGAACCCCGCAGCTCAAGCGCAACGCCGTAAAGGCCGCGAAGATCGCCCCGAACGCCGTCCGCACCGGTCACGTCCTTGACGGATCGCTCCTCACAGTGGATTTCAAGGCCGGCCAGATCCCGCAGGGGATGAAGGGAGACACCGGAGCGCAAGGGTCACCAGGGCTGTCAGGCGTCCAGATAGTTACAGCAACTTCCATCAACAACTCCGACGTCTTGGGGGAGGCCACAGCCACGTGTCCCTCGGGCAAGAAGGTGATCGGCGGGGGCGCTCAGTCGATCAGCAGTCCCGCATACAGTTCAACCGGCTTTCCGGTGGGCGACAATGCGTGGAGGGCTGTCGCCTACCCACTCACGCCCGGGGCGTTTTTCTCCGTTCGGGCATACGCGATCTGCGCCACGCCACAGTGAGCTGAATACGACGGTGGGAGCGCTCGCCCGGTGCTGCCACCGGTGCTGCCACGAATGGCTACAGCGTCACGATTCCCTGCAAATAGCGCTTCGTTCGAATCCCGTATGGGCCTTCTAGTGTCACAAGGATAAGCCGAAACCCGCATGGTTACGCGGGTCATTTGTGACAGGTAGGACGGAAAAGCTCGCCCGGTGCTACCCCCCGTGCTACCCCCGGGATTTCGCCGAACATGGCAACGCCCCGCGCCCGCTAGTCCGGTGACGAGAGCCCGAACGCGATCTCGTGCAGCTCCCGACGTGAGAGCCCGGACTCCTCGATCCACCATCGGCGGTAGCGCTCCCGCTCCTCGTCGCTCATCGTCAGGCTTGGACGTCGGCACGTCGAGCAGCGCGGGGCTCGTCCTTCGGCGCGATACTGGAACGCTCGTCTCGTCGAGAGCGAGAACGTCTGCCCGCACGAGCAGGTGACGTCGACGGACGGCCCGGTGCGCTCGGCTACCGCCGTTGCGATTCCTTCCGGAGCAGGGCTGCCAGTGGGTCCGTTCCGCGAATCGCCCCGCTGACATTGCGCCCGATCGCCGGTAGCCCTCGGAGCCTCGCCGGGTCGTGGCCATCGGCCGAGCGGGTGAGTGGCTTCCCGTGCACGGCCTCCGGCACGTCGCCAGTCTCCTCGAGAATGCGACCGATCTTGCGCATGTCCTCGATCTCCTGAAGTCGCCTCATGAACCGAGGCAGGAGCTCCGGCACTGGCCGAGCATATATCAGCGATCCTTATACGTCCGGCCACGTCGTATAAACTGGCAACAGCATGAGAGCAACGCTCACCGAGAAGGTCGTCGTCTCGGCCGCCGTCGACGTCGAACAGCGCGAGGAGCTCGAGCGACTCGCACGCGAGGGCGACCGCACTCTGAGCCAGCAAGTGCGAATGGCCGTGCGCGAGCACCTGCACCGGCACCGAGCCGAGATCGACGAGGAGCCTCGCTGATGGCGCCCGCGACTGTCCGCCGTGGCATCGCGCCGTGGGTTGCGCGTGCCTTCGTTATGGTCACGCTCGATCTCGAACAGCAGATGCCGACCGTGCACCTGCTCGCGCCCAACTTCTCGCAGGGCCGCGCGCTCGACCTGTGGCTGGCGAACGAGTCGGTGCGCGAGCGACTCCTGGAAGCCGTACGCGTCGAGCTCGAGGCGCTCGCCGAGGAGGCCGTCGCATGAGCGTTTTTCACTCGCTTCGCACGTCCATTTGGGGAGCGCCGATTCAAGAGGACCCCAACTCAACACGGCTACGCGAGGGCCGAGTACAGGCCGCACGCGCGAATCGCCATCGGGTCGAGCTCGAGGAGTCGGCTCTCGTGCGGCGCGGGCCGTATTTCGTTCACGCTGACAGCGACGACGTGTTCACGTTCTACCGGGGCGCGATCTTCCGAACCGGCTCGCCGCGGATCGAGTTCGACGAGAACGTCGAGCACGCGTTCTACGTCGACGTCCACAGCGAGGTTCGCGTGCTCGAGCGCCAGCGCGGGACGTGGAGCGACGTCGTAGCGAAGAAGGCGAAGCGCAGATGAGCGTAGCCACTGCTCTCCTGCGGGTCGCACCCGTCGCGACGTCGGCCGAGATGATGGAGCCGGAGTCAGTTCGGCACCACGAGATGCTCGAACGCGGAGGGTTCAGGGCGCTCCCTGGGAAGGAGATCGCCGTCGAGATTGACCACGAAGGTCATGTGATCGGGCACGTCTCGGACACGTTCTGCGAGCTCGATCCGACCGGAGGGCATTGGCTGTTCGCGCTCGCCAAGCTCGACGAGGTACCCGACTGGCTCGAGCCCGGTCGTAGTGGCATCTCTATCACCCGTGCGGCGACCTTCCACAAGACGATGCCCGGCGGGTGGGAGCTCCTGCGCTCGGGCACCATCCGTGAGATCAGCCTCCTATCTCCAGGCGTCGAGCCGGCCTTCCCGCGTGCTCGCCTGATGACACTCACGAGATCGCCGGCGGCGGGGTCTGTCACCTCCGATCGCGCAGCCTCCTCGCCGGCGAAGTACGACGACATGCTGAGTCGGTACGGGTTCGAGGATGGCGACGACCTCGAGGCGTTCAAGAAGGCGGCGATGCGCTCACCGCTGGACAAGGCTTACGACGAGCACATCGCCTCGAGGGTCACCGCTACCGGCGTGCTGATTCGGCCGGGCATCGGCCAGGTGCTCGGGGTACGCTAGATGGCGCTCAGATTTGGCTCAACCATGCCTTTTTGGTGGCCCTCCCGACAGAGACCCCCGAAGGCGGAAAAGCCTCTCCGGATTTCGCGGGGAAAGAAGCCGATTGAGCCAAGTTGAGCCGAGCTGAAACCGATAGCGCCACCTCCACCGAATCGCAGCCGGATACGGTGAGCGGGGTGGTCGAGCAGTACCTCTCTGGGCTCGTCCTCACCGGTGCCGACCGGATTCGTGCTCGACTCCTGCTCCAGCTCGCCTCCGAGCTCGACAATCCGTCGGCGCCGTCGCACGCGGTCCCGCGTGTCGTCTCTCAGCTCCGCGCGCTTCTGAACGAGATCGCCCAGACGAGCACGACCACGAACGAGAACGGCTCCGGCTCGCTCAACGTGCGAGCGCTGCTCGCAGACCTCCGGTGACCGAGAGCCTCGATCCTCGCGGCGACGAGCTCGCGCTCCAGGTACTCGCCACGCTCGCCGGAGCATCGCCGGATGCGCTGCGCCTCCTCTCGGGAGGGCTCCAGTTGGCCGAGGGGCCGGCGGGGCACTTCGCGTTGCCGATCTTCTATCTCGCGCACGATCACGAGCAGGGCATCGAGCCGACGTGGCTGACCGTGGGCGCGATGCGCGTCGCCCTCAAGTCGTCGCGGCGGATGCTCGATAGTCTCGAGTCTGCCTCGCTGCCGTTCTGGGCTGCGGTGCGCGATGCGCTCGAGGAGCTCCAGCCGGCGGCCTAGCGCACCCGGTCACCGGAGTACGTCGAGCGCTCGACGAGCTCGAGGTAGTCCGCGACGCGGACGAGCGGCCGCGCGTAGCCTTCGAAGTAGAGCACCGGCAACGCGCGAAAGATCGCGTCGACGGCGCGGCGCTCATAGCCGAGCTCGCGGAGATCGGTGCGCGAGAGCACGGCCGCGGGGTTCTCGAGCCGCGCGGCGGCGGGCGGGCGGGCGCTCACGCGGCGGCCTGCTCTCGGTAGCCGCGCAGTACCGCGAGCGGGTCGGCGTCTGAGAGCTCGGAGCACGCGACGACGAGCTCATCGAGCGTCGGAAATGGCTCAACCACGCCCGTCTCCGCTTTATACCCCTGCCTATATATACCAATACGCATTGGGAGGGATATTGCGGAGACGGGCTTGGTTGAGCCATTTCTACTCATCGAAACCGCTCCCGTGCCCACTCGACGACGTGCCACAGGTCCGGCTCGCCCTGCCCCTGCTTCGTGCGGACGAGAAGCCGGTAGGCGGTGAGATCCTCGAGCGCTCGCCGCACCGTGATCGTTGGCGTGTGCATCTCGACGGCGAGCGTCGACGTCGAGACGGGCTCAGACGAGGCGCATAGCCGCTCGAGCAGCACCCGCCGTAGCGCCGGCATCGAGTCGAGCGCAACGCGCCGCAGGACGCGCATCGCGAGGGCGCGCTCGCAGCCGAGCGAGTCGAGTCCGGCGAGCAGCCGCTCGAGCGTTACCGCGATTCGCGCCGGCCCCTCGGCGCCGGGGATGAGCTCGACTTCGCGCGTCTGCCGATCGCGCTCGACGGGTGCGCGCGCCCGGGCGACGAGCGCGGCCAGGCCGACGAGCTCACGCCGCTCGTCGGCGGCAAGTGGGCGCGGCTCCCGCCGCTCGCCCGCGAACAGTCCCGAGACGGCCTCGGAGAGCTCCCGCCGCATCTCGGCTTCACGCTCGCCGGTGTGCTCGAGCGCACGCTCGGCCTGCTCCTCGGATGCCTCCGGCAGCCGGCAGAGTAGGAACCGCTCACCCATGACGCTGAGGACGCCGTGGTGGCGATCGAGTACGGGTGTCGCGCCGGCGACGAGCCCGAGCTTGCCCGTCCAGCTCAACTGGCGCCCGCCGTCCGAGCCGACGTAGCGGACCCAGCTCCCGTCGAAGACTTCCCGCAGCGCCGCGAACACCTCAGCCTTGTCGTCGGGACGCATCGAGAGCAGCGAACCCATGTCCTTCAGGACGACGATCCCGAAGTCGCCGACTTCGCGTAGGAGCCCGCCCTTCGCGTTCTGCGCGTCCTTTCGTGGCGTTCCCGAGAGCAGCGACGCGACGGTCAGCGTCGATGCCGGGTAGACGTCGGGGAGCCGCAGGAGCGAGCCGAGGAGCTCCGTCTTTCCGCTCGAGGGCGGCGAGACGACGATGAGCCAGACGGGTGCGCCCGGGAGGTAGTTCGCGGCGACGGCGCCGAGCACCGCGTAGACGGGCTCGACGTCGGGTAAGAGCAGCCAGCGCGAGAAGACGGCCACGACGTCATCGAGTGGCCGCGGGGCGGCTTCGGTGACGGTTCGGATCGCAGCGTCAGGATTGGGCTTGATCGTGCTCCTGAGAGCGACGCTCTCGAGTTCGGACTCGGCGAGCGGCGGCCGGCAGCGGCGGTTCAGCTCGAGTAGCGTCGGCAGGATCTCCGCGCCGGTGAGCCCCGAGCGCTTGAGCTTGCCGGCGACGCTCAGCATGGCCGCACGGCGTTTACCCTCGGGGATGATCTCGTCGACCTTCGGGGCCGGGCCGCTCCGCCGCGTGCGCGCATCCTCGAGCAGCCACTCCGGCCAAGCGACGGCGTGCTCGAGCTCGCGTGTCCACTTGTAGACGTTCCCGCTCTCGTGGACGCTCGGCGGCGCGACGACGTAGCCACCCTCGCCGCGAACGTCGAGCCCCTCGCCGAGCACGCCGGCCGAGTTTCGGACGCTCTCGTCGGGGAAGAGAAACCAGTAGTGCCACCCGCCCGAGCCGGTGAGCACCTGCGCCGTTCGGAGCTTGCCGCGCCGGCGCTCGAGCTCGGCGAGCGAGCGCAATCCGGCCGGCCCGTCGACGTCGAGCACGACGTACCCCGATGCGGCGCCGGTGACGATGCCGACATTCGCGTCCGGCCAGCGCCGCCACCACTCGCCGACGACGAGCACGTCCGTCGAAGCGCTCGTCAGTCCGTTGCGGTTGCGCGGAACCTTGCCGGCGAGCGGGAGCACCGGCAGTCCGGCCGCGGCGTACTCGAGAGCCGCGTCGACCAGCTCGTTTTCCGTCATGCTGCGTCGAGCAGCGACCCCGAGCGCTGCTCCCCCGTCTTGTACCCGCCGAGAATGAGCTCCCCCCGTTCAAGCTTGTCGGGGCGGGCGAGCCGGACGACGACGTCGCCATTCCCGTAGCGCTCCTCGACGAGCTCGAGCTCGATCGAGAGCGGCGACGTATAAGTGAGCAGCGCGAGGCGCAGCTCGCGCAGCATCTTCGCCGTGAGACGCACCCGGCGAACGTCGAGAGAGACGGCGGCGAGCTCGCCACCCGCCGCCGTCTCGTGGTTCTCACGCGGCGTTGCCATCGCCGAACACGTCGAGCGCCGTCTGCTCATCGCTCTGCTCGACGGCGAGCAACGCTGCGCCGTAGCTCTCCCTCAGCACCTCCTCGACGAGCTCAGGGTCGAGCTCGTGGAGCTGGCCGAGCGTCGTGCCGGGGTACTTCCCACGCCATCGGTTCAATGCCGCGTTGCCGCCCTCAGAAGGGGATGTCATCGCCATCCCCCCCCGCCGCCGCGGTGGAGTCGGCCGCTGCGCGCTGCTTCTCTATCAGCGAGCCCTCAGCGATCTCGGGGCCCGGCATGGACGGCGGCACGACCTCCTCCTGCCTGGCCTGCTTACGGCTGACGCGGAAGTTCGGGTACGTGTACTTGGCTCCCTCGACGTCGCCGAGGTACTTCATCGACACGACTTCGCCGGGCTGCACCCGGCCAAGCGTCTCGACGACGACGAACTCGTCGTTCTCCTCGCTCCACTCCTCGACGAGCCCTTCGATGAGTCGTTTTGTCAGCACGACGGAGCCGACGAGCACGCTCCAGCGCTTTCCGTCGCGGTCGAGTCCTTGCATCCACTCGGCCGGGCCGAGCTTCGTGACGCCCTCGTGCCACTCGACGACCTGAATCGTCAGCGGGTTCGGTGTGCCGGGCTCGCGGTAGAGCCAGGGTGCGCCATAGTCGACGTCGGCTTCGGCTTCGTCGAAGCGGGCGTCGTGTTCGTTTGCAATACTGGACATGACGTTCCTTTCGTGTTGTTGCCGTCTTGGGCGACGGCGGTTTACGATTTAGGCGAGCGGCGGGCAGGTTTCACCCCCTTTCGGCCCGCCGCCCGTTCCCGGAGGAACCTGTTAGGCCACTAGGACGCTGCTCGCTTCAGTTCCGAGAGCACGTCCGCGTACTCGGCTCGCTGCTCTCGCGGTGTCGCGCCGCGCTCCCAGTTGCGGACCGACGCGTGCGACACGCCGAGCACGGCGGCTAGATCGCGCAGGCTGACCCCTGCTCGTTCTCGAATCCGGCGACGTTCGGCAGCCGGGGGAAGCCGGCGCTTCGCTCGTACCTGCTCGAGCAGCTCGTCGATGGTGGCGCTCAGCTTAAATCTCCTTTGACGTGGGTACGTTTGACCAAGACCTCCCCAGTTGTAGCACACCCCGAACGCGTACGCACTTGACTAACCTATCCATTTCGTTTACGCTCGCTCCTATGACGAGACAAATCACCCTTCACATCGAGACCGGCCCCGGCGGCTGGCTCAAAGCGTTCTGGCGTAGGCCAGACGACGATTTCGAGAACGTGGTCTACTGCCGCTTCGAACCGCCGAAGAACAAGCGGCAGGCATGGGGGCTCGTCGGCCTGCACGCATCGAAAGACTCCGAGCCGTGGTGGTTGAGCTCGGCGCTGCTCGAGGACGTACCCCGTCACCGCATCGAGCTCGCGGTACAGGCGAGCAGCGTCTTTCGCGAGGGACTACTCGCAGGCATCGACGCCGAGCAGCCGAAGGATCTTGACGCTGCGTTTCGCCGCACCTACAAAGCGCGCCCGCGGCCGAAGCTCGAGCGCCCGCCGCGCAACGAGCTCGATGACGACTTCTACCGCAAGGTCGCGCACGTCTACCGCTGGGCCGTCGCGGCCGGCCAGCCGCCGCTCGAGACGATCGCGGCCGACTCGAGCATCCCCCGCGGAACGGTCGCGCGCTGGGTAGCTACGGCACGGGAGCGCGGGTTTCTGCCGCGTGCGGAGCGCGGGAAGGTGAGCACCTAATGGCCGCTGATCTCAAGATCGTCGATGGCAGCTCCACGCTCGAAGAACGCACCGCGGCAGAAGTCACCGCTCTGCCTCCGCTGTACGGGCTCGAGCGGCTTCGTCGGATAGCCGCTCTTCTATGCGAGCGATACCCCGCTCAAGAGCTTCGGGGGACGCCGCTGACGCTCCTCCGGGGAGGTTGCGACGATGGCTAGCGTCTGGATTGTCACCCGCAAGACGCGTGCCGGCGCCACGCGGCACCGCGTGGAGTGGCGCGTCGCCGGGCGCTCGAGCGCCATCCGCTACGGCGGCTCGTTCAAGACGCTGCGCGAGGCCGAGATTCGCTACAGATGGATCGCGGACGAGCTCGCGGCAGAGCGTGTTCCCGACGTGCGTGTTCTCGCTCGCAAGCCGGCACCCGCCACGATCGCCACTCTTGCCGAGCGCTGGCGCGCCTCGAGGCTCGACGTCGCACCCGGCACCTTGCAGACGTACCGCGTCAATCTCGGCTGGCTGCTCCCCCGCGTCGGCACGCTCGCCGTGTCGGAGCTCACGGCCGAGCGGGTGGCTGCGCTTGTCGTCGAGCTCGTCGACGATGGGCTCGCACGCGAGAGCCTGCGAAAGACGCTCTCGACGCTGGCGCAGGTGCTCGATCACGCCGGCGTCGTGCCGAACCCGGTGCGCGATCCGCGCGTCAAGCTCCCCCGCGGCGAGCGTCGGCACGTGCAACCGCCGACGGCCGAGCACGTCTTGAGCGTCTACCGGCTGCTCCCCACGCGCTATCGGCTCCCGCTGCTCGTGCTCGACGCATCGGGTATGCGTATCGGGGAGCTCGAGCAGCTCACATGGGGCGACGTCGACGAGCCCCGCGGGCGCTGGCGCGTCTCTGCGGGCGTCTCGAAGACGGGGGCGGCGAGATGGGTGCAGGTTCCCCCGGTGCTCTTCGGAGCCGTCACGGAGCTCGTGGCGCGCGACGATCGCACTCCCGAGCGGCGCGTCTTCGGCGGCTTCGGTGCCGACAGGTTCCGAACGGCGATCACGCGCGCATGCACGGCCGCCGCGGTGCCGACGTTCTCCCCGCACGACTTGCGCCACCGGCGCGTCTCGCTCCTGCACCTCGGCGGGATGCCGTGGGCTCGCATCGGCGAGCTCGTCGGCCACGGTGACATCGTGACGACGGCGCGCACCTACACGCACGTCGTCGCCGACGAGGCCGAGCTCGACTACACGGAGGTATTGCGATGAGCGACGAGACAGACGCGAGGCTTTTCGACGTGTTCGAGCGCCTCCGCCAGTCGCACGTCCGACTACTGGTAGCCGCGGCCGAACTCGACGCCGAGCTCGACGAGGAGAGGCGCGAGGAGACGGGACAGGAGAAGCTCCACCGTTATGTCGAGGGGATGGTCGCCCGGCTGCCACCGGAGCCCCCTCGAACACACCTGCGTCTGATATCCGGCGGGCGCTCCGGCGAAGGGGAACCCTCGTGAGCCGCGCGTGGCCGCCGATCATCGTTCGCGCAGCCGCTCTCGCCGGAGCGTTCGAGCAGCGGTTCAGTCGCTCGCCGACGCTGCGTCGGAACCACTACGAGCTCGTCTCGGACATGTCCGCGACCGCGGCGGGCTACCGAAACACGATCGGCGACTACAAGCGGCTGTCCGCACTCAGCGCTCGAGGCCGTCGGGGCGGCACGTTTCCTGACTTCTCGGAGACGGTGCGAACATTGACGCGCGAACAAGGCTTCGCCGATCCCAACGAGCTCCGCGCGCACATCCGCGACATCGCCCGCGTCGACCGCATGGCCGGGCAGGAAGTCGCCGTCTGCGTCTGCATCGAGAAAGACGGCGCTCGCGGATTCCTGCACGACTGGTTCGACGACTACGGCGTTCTCGTCACGAGCCTCAACGGATACGCGTCGCAAACGCTCGTCGACAAGCTGCGACGCTGGCGGCAGCGCGACCGCCGGCCACTCCTCGTTTTGTACGCGGGCGACCATGATGCGACCGGGGAAGACATAGACCGCGACTTCCGCCACCGGCTCGGCGCCGGTGCAGAGGTTCGCCGCGTCGGTCTACTGCCCGAGCACGTCGAGCGGTACGCGCTGCCGCGCTCGCCGTTCGACAAGCTCGACAGTCGCGCGCAGTCGTTCGTGGTACGACATGGCGGCCTGTGGCAGACCGAACTCGACGCGCTCGACCCCGACCTTCTCCGCAGCCTCTTCGAGTCGGCGTTCCTCGAGCTGTGGGACATATCCGTCTACGAGCGGCGACTCGGCGAGGAACGGCAGCTACTCGTCGACGTGCTCGGCGAAGCCGCGTAAACACGCTCGCACGCGCTCGCCCGGTGCTACCCCCCGTGCTACCCCTGGCCGAGAAAACATGCCCATTTGCAGGGGTGGCCGAATCCCGTATGGGCCTTCGTGCCATCGCTCATGGCGTCGCAGTCAGAGTGATCGCGAGGGAGAGCGCCGCCGCTCGACGCGATGCGTTCAGGCCCGGACGTCGATGACGAGCTTCTTCACGGCCTTCACCTTGAGGGCGTCCGTGGCCTCGAACGTGACGCGGTAGCGGCCGGGCTTCGTCGGTGTTCCACTGAGGATGCCGAGCGTCGGGTCGAAGCGGATCCCCTTCGGCAGCGGGCCGCGCAGGATCTTCCACTTCCGCGGGAGGACGCCACCTGTCGAGGCGACTTTGGCTCGATACAGACGACCAATCTTGCCCGACCTGAGCGCGAGCGTGCTGACCGCGAGCCGCGCGGCCACGACGAAGTTCGCGGCGTAGTCGGCGGTGCGACCCTCGGTGTCGGTGAGCCGCAGCGTGGCTCGGTAGACCCCGGCAGCACGCGGCGTCCCGACGACGGTTCCGTCAGCGGCCAGCGCCACACCGGTCGGGAGCGATCCGGCCGCCAAGGAGAACGTGTACGTGCCGCTGCCGCCAGCGGGGGTGAGCTTCGACGTGAACGGAACGCCGACCTCCCAGAGCGTCGGCAGGGGTGACGTCGCGAAGGGCTTCGCCGCCGCGATCTTGAGGGGCTGCCGAACCGTGAGCGAATACGTCTGGAAGTGTGAACGCGCTGGATCGATCTGCGCCTGGACACGGAACTGATAGATGCCTTCTGCGGTCGGGGTGCCGGAGATAACCCCGTTCGCGAGCGTGAGTCCCGGCGGAAGGCTCCCGCTCCCTGGAGCGATCGACCAGGTCAAGGGCCCAGGCACCGAGCCGGTCAGAGGATTCAGGTTCGTCACCAGCATCGTCTCGAGCGTCACCGAGTACGCCGTCCCGACGGTCGCATTCGGCGGGAGCGAGTTGGTGAGGATTCGGAGGCCGGGCTGGATGACGAACGTGAAGTCCCGTTGCGCCGCGGCGTGTGCAAAGCGGCACGTGCCCCCGATCTCTGGAGAGCCTGGATTGCAGGGAGGGGTGTCGGAGGTGTTGATGCACGACGAAGCGTCCGGACACGCGTCGCCGCCGTCGAGGTACAACGTGTACGTCCCGGAGGCTGACGGGGTTCCGGTGATCGCACCGCTCGAGGAGTTCAGAGAGAGTCCCGGCGGGAGTGCACCGCTGGAAACCGTGTACGTATACGGCGCGGTGCCACCACCCGGGCGGATCTGCACGGTGTGAAGGTAGGAACCGCCCACGACGCCCGCTGGGGGCCTGCAGCCCGAGTCATTGGCGCAGCTCTCGTCCGAGAATGCAATCGCGGCGGCTGAAGCCACGACGACACCCGCGACGACGAGTACGAGCCCGAATGTGTGAAGGAAGCGCCGTCCCACCGGCGGCGGAGGGTACCAGACATGCCGCAAACGCCAGAGGTTGTTAGGACACTGTCAGGACGACGAGCTCGGCCACACAGACCGGCTTCTCGACGCCCTCGCACTCGACGGTCGCCTCGATCGTCACGCGGGCGCCCGAAACCGCCGCGTCCACGCCGAGCACACGAAACCGGCCTCGGATCCTGTTCCCCGCGGGAACCGGAGCTGGGAAGCGCACCTTGTTCACTCCGTAGTTCACGACCATGCCGCCCGACGGAGGCAGCGCCTCGTAGAGCATTGGTACGCAAAGCGAGAGCGTCAGAAAGCCGTGCGCGATCGTCGTGCCGAACGGACCGGCCGCGGCGCGTTCGGGATCGGTGTGGATCCACTGCGGGTCGTCGGTCGCCGCCGCAAAGGCGTCGATCCGCTCCTGCGTCACCTCGAGCCACGACGTCGGCCCGAGCTCGACGCCGACGAGATCGTCGAGTGCGCTCATGCCGACTCACTCGCAGTCCGGAGACGGTCGAGCGAAACCTGCATTCCGAGAAGCTCGAGGCTTTCGTACAGGCCCGGCGAGATGCGCGAGCCGGTCACGGCGACACGGATAGGGAGATACGCCGTCCGCGGCTTCTCGCCCAGCTCGTCACATAGGCGCTTGAGGGCAGTCTCGATCGCCTCCGCCGACCACGGCTCCGTCGCCGCGAGCGTTTCGTGCGCGGCGTTCAGGATCCGTGCGTCGAGCAGCTCCGGATCCGGGTTTACGTCACGGAAGAGGAATCCGGCGAATCCCGGGAACTCGCCAAGGCGCGCGATCTTCTCCTGGACGAGCGGCGCGGCGGCTCTGACGCGATCCTCGGGCCAGTCGACGTCCTGCTCGCCGAGGTACCCGATCAGCCGGTCAGCGTACTCCTCCACGGAGAGCGCGCGCAGGTACACCCCGTTCATCCAGTCGAGCTTCGCGTAGTCGAAGGTGGCGGGGCTCGAGCCGACTCGCTCGAGTGTGAACCGCTCGACGAGCTCCTCGCGCGACATGATCGTCGTCTCGCCGTCGGGTGCCCAGCCGAGTAGCGCGAGGAAGTTCATCAGCGCCTCCGGCAGGTAACCCGCCGTGCGGAATTCGTCAACCGAGATCGCGCCGTGGCGCTTCGAGAGCTTGCGACCGTCCTCGCCGAAGACGCTCGGCACGTGAGCGTATGCGGGTGGCTCGACGCCGAGTGCGCGCAGAACGTGGAGCTGCTTGGGCGTGTTCGAGACATGGTCGTCGCCGCGGATGACGTGCGTGATCCCGTCGAGCCAGTCCTCGAGTGGAGAGGCGAAGTTGTACGTGGGGCGCCCATCGGAGCGCACGAGCACGAGATCCTCGAGCTCCGCGCTTCGGAACTCGATGCGCCCCTTGATCGCGTCGTCCCAGCTCGTGACGCCCTCGTCGGGCATGCGGATGCGGATCGCGCCCTCGTCCTCGTACGCCGACCCCTCGTTCACGAGCCGGCGCGCCTCCTCCTGCGCGCGCTCCATGCGGTCGAGCTGGAAGGTCGTCTCACCGTCCCAGTCGATCCCAAGCCAGTGCAGCGAGCGCTCGATCTGCTCGACGGCCGCGGCGACCTCACGGCTCGTGTCCGTGTTCTCGAGGCGCAGCAGACACTCGCCTCCCCGACCGCGGGCGAACAGCCAGTTGAAGAGGAACGTACGCACGCCTCCGATGTGGAGGAGTCCCGTCGGCGACGGAGCCATGCGAACGCGGACGCTCATGCTCCGAGTAGCGTAATGCGCGTGCTCGGTGGAAAACCATGCGGCCGCGAAGCGGCCGCCTTCAGGGATCTTCGCGCGGCTGGAATCCGCGTGAGCGGATTCCAGTCGCGCGCCTAGTCAGTGAATTTCGGCGCCCACGTCTCCGCAGCAGGTGGCATCTCGAAGGCGATCGACCGGATCGAGGAGATCGGCGGTGACGCCGTCCAGGTGTTCACGCAGAGCCCGCGGATGTGGAAACCGACGGAGCATTCGCTCGCGGAGCTCGAGCGCTTTCGCGAGCGGCGCCGGGCGGCCGGGATCAAGGCCGTGTCGTGCCATGCGCTCTACCTCGTCAATCTCGCGAGTCGCGACGATGCGGTACGCGCAAACTCGCTCATGGCTCTTCGCGCGACGATGGAGACGGCCCGCGGCCTCGGTGCCGACGCGGTCGTCTTCCACGTCGGCTCACATCTGGGCTACGGGTTCGACGAGGCAGTCGACGTGGTGGCACCGGCGCTGCGCGAGCTCTCCGAGCTGACGACGGATGAGCTCTGGCTGTGCATGGAGAACGCCGCGGGCGCTGGCGGCACCATCGGCCGCTCGATCGCCGAGCTGGCTGCTCTCTGTGATGCGGCGAAAAGGCACCCGCGGCTCGGTATCTGCCTCGACTCGTGCCATTGGTGGGCGTCGGGCGTCGACGTCTCCGATCGCGCGACGCTCGCGGAAGCGCTCGATGATTTCGACGCCCGCCTCGGGCTCGACCGGCTGCGCGTCCTGCATGTGAACGACTCCAAGACGCCGCTCGGCTCGAACCGCGACCGCCACGAGTTGGTCGGCAGGGGCCTCATCGGCGAAGGCCTGGCGACGTTCCTGGGCCACCCCGCGTTCCAGTCGCTTCCCGCGATCGTGGAGACGTGGGAGGACAAGGGGCGCGAGACGGACGATCTCGACCGGATGCGGACGCTTCGACGCAAGGGCAGGCGACGTTGGCAGCGCCGTGGTCAGACCCCACGGGTCTGATCACGGACAGCAGAGTCGTCAGTCCGCGACGACGGCGAACACGCGGAAGTTCGCCCGTTCGCGAGGGAGCTCGTGGAACTCCGGGTTGCGGCAGCCGATCTCGTCCTCTCGGCTCGTGTACGTCTCGACCACCTCGACGTCGCACATCGGAAGAGGGGCCCGGCGAGCTCGAACCGCGCCGAAGCCGCTGCGCGTCGACTCGGCCGATTCGAGGAGCTCGAGATCGATCTCGACGTTGAACACCTTCTGCAGGCAGCCCATGTACGTGTGACCCCAAGCTTCGTACGCGTACACGAATGGGCAGGCCATCCGAATGCACGCGCCCGGGTAGACCACCTTCTCGCAGTGGACTTCGCAGTGGCTGCAGGCCACCTCGTCCTGTACCCGGAGCGGAAGAGCCTCCGCCGCAGCGTTGTGCATGTCCCGATTGTGTTCCTCTTTGACCGTCGGCCGCAAGACTTGACAAACAGCGGGTTTTCAGGCAGTGGCGACACGTCACCGCTTCGATCGCCATCCGTCGTTCGGCGCCCGGTACGGTTCGGCGGCCGTGGTGAGGAAAATCTTGTTCGCGTCGCTGGCCATCGCACCGATCACGATCGGTCTCCACTACCTCGCCGACCTCCCCGAGACGACCGAGTTCGTTCTCTCGGCGCTCGCGCTGATCCCGCTCGCGTGGCTCATCGGCGAGGCGACCGAGCACGCCGCGGAGCACACGGGACCGGGAATCGGGGGCTTCCTCAACGCCACGTTCGGAAACGCTCCGGAGCTCATCATCGCGTTGATCGCGGTCAACGAAGGCCTGACCGAGGTCGTACGCGGGTCCCTTGCGGGTAGCGTCGTATCGAACCTCTTGCTCGTCCTCGGCGCAGCACTGGTCACCGGAGGGCGCGGTACGCTCGATCGCTTTTCGAGCTTCCTCTCGTTCGGGCTGATCGCGTTCGCGACCATTCTGTTTCTCATCCCCTCCATCCCCGGTTGGGATGGAGATCCGGATACTCACTCGCTCGCTGTCGTCTCGGCCGTGATCTCGGTCGCGCTGCTTATCGTCTACATCATCGTCACCTGGCACTCGCTGAGGCGGCACCACGCAATGCATGTCGCGTCGGACGAGGAGATCAGCGGGTGGTCGCTGCGGGAAGCTCTCGTAGCCCTCGCCATCGCAACAGCCGTTACGGCACTCGTCGCCGAGATCCTCGTCGGATCACTCGGGGTGTTCGCGGAGAAGGTCGGCTTGAGCGAGTTCTTCGTCGCCGCCGTCATCGTCGCCATCGTCGGCAATGCCGCTGAACACGGTGGAGCGGTGCTCGTCGCCTTCCGCGGCAAGATCGCTCTCGGCGGCGAGATCGCCCTGTCTTCCGCAGCGCAGGTCGCGGTCTTCCTTATCCCCGCGGTCGCCCTGCTCTCGTGGCTCATCGACCCTCTGTCTCTCAGTTTTCGCCCGGTCGAGATCGCCGCGCTGGCGGGTTCGGTGGTCTTTACCGCGCTCGTCCTCTTCGGCGGGCACTCGAGCCGTGCGCGCGGTGCGCTCCTTCTCGCCGGCTACGGCGTCGTTGTGATCGCGTTCTTCCTCGCCGGCGACCGCTAGGCTGCGGCACCCGAAAGAAGCGTGGAAGCGATCACGCCGACCGCCTCGTCGATGTCGACGTCGGAGATCCCCAGGTGCGTGACTGCGCGGATGAGCGTCGGTTGGATCGTCGCCGACAAACCGACGCCGGCATCTCGCAGGCCGGCGAGAGCGACGTCACGCTCGAGACCCATGCGCGCGAGGTCGATCTGAACGAAGTTCGTCTCGACCCGATCGAGGTCGATGGGCACACCTACGGCGACGAGCGCCTCGGCAAGCCGCCTGGCCCGCGCGTGATCGTCGGCAAGACGGTCGACGTGATGGTCGAGGGCGTACACACCGGCCGCGGCGACAATTCCTGCCTGGCGCATGGCGCCGCCGAACAGATGCTTCTCGCGCCACGCGCGAGCGATGAACTCGTGTGAGCCAGCGACCAGAGCCCCGAGCGGGCAGCCGAGCCCTTTGGAAAGACAGAGCGAGACGGTGTCGAAGCGGGATGCGATCTCGGCGGGCTCGACCCCGAGTGCCGTCGCAGCGTTGAGAACGCGAGCGCCATCGAGGTGAGTCGCGAGCCCCAGCTCGCGGGCAGTCTCGACCACGTCATCGAGCTCGCATATCGGCCAGACCCGGCCACCCGCATTGTTGTGTGTGTTTTCCAGCGACAGGACCGTCACCCGCTGATCCGCCGCCTTCGTGCTCGGCGCGGCCGCCGCCCGCAGCTGCGCTGACGAGATACGCCCGGCCGTCCCGGGGAGTCCAAGAGTCATGAGCCCGGCATGTGCGGCAACGCCTCCGTATTCGAAGACGAGAACGTGCGAGTGCTCCTCGGCGACGAGCGCGTCGCCCGGGCGCCCGTGGAGCTTCAGGGCGATCTGGTTCGCCATCGACGCCGTCGGCACGAAGAGCGCTGCGTCCTGACCCAGCAACGCGGCGACGCGATCCTGGAGCGCCGTGACCGTGGGGTCCTCGCGTTTCTGCTCGTCCCCGACCTCGGCCTCGGCGATTGCCTTACGCATACCGGGCGTCGGCTTCGTGACGGTATCCGAGCGGAGATCGATCACGCCGCGCACGCTACCGTCCAACCGTGGATCTCGCGCTGCTAGAGAGAACGCTCGCCGACCGAGGTGAGCCCGCGTACCGCGCCCGCCAGGTTTGGGAGTGGTCCGCGCGCGGAGCGCCCTCGTACGGGGAGATGACGACCCTGCCGAAAGCGCTTCGCGCGAGCCTCACCGAGGCGGTCCCGTTCTCCACCCTCGAGGTCGTAGCCGAGCGCGAGTCCAAGGACGGGACCGTGAAGGTGCTCTTCCGCACCAACGAGGGCCACCCGGTCGAGGCCGTGCTCATGCGCTATCGAGACGGTCGTCGGTCCCTCTGCCTCTCATCCCAGTCCGGCTGCCCGCTCACCTGCACGTTCTGCGCAACCGGCGCGATGCGATTCGGCCGAAACCTCACGGCCTTCGAGATCCTCGATCAGGCACTCCACTTCCGTCGCCTGGGGCCGATCGACCACGCCGTCTACATGGGGATGGGCGAGCCGTTCCTGAACTTCGACCACGTGCTCGCCTCGGCGCGGCGTCTCCCGGATCTCGGAATCACACACCGGCGAACAACGATCTCCACCGTCGGCTGGATGCCCGGGCTCAGCCGCTTCGTCGACGACGTCGACGTGCCGATCCGGCTCGCGCTCTCAATCCACGCCGCCGACCCGCGGCTGCGATCCGAGCTGATGCCCGTGAACGACAAGTATCCGCTCGCAGACGTCGTGGCCGAATGCCGCCGGTACGTCGCGCTGCGGCGCCGAAAGGTGTTCGTCGAATACGTGATGCTCGCCGGCGTGAACGACTCGCCGGCCGACGCGCGTGCCCTTGCCGCTCTCCTGGACGCGCGTTCGTTCAAGGTCAACCTCATCCCCTACAACCCGACGGGCACGTACGAAGGATCCTCGCGCCAGGCGATCGAGGCGTTCAAGGCCGTCCTCGACCGGGCGCGCATTCCCGCGACGGTGCGCCTGACACGCGGACGCGACATCGAGGCCGCGTGCGGGCAGCTCGCGAGCATCCGCTGATGGAGCGCGTGACAGGGATCGGCGGCGTCTTCTTCCGGTCCCGCGATCCGGAGGCGCTCGTCGCGTGGTACGAGGAACACCTTGGCGTGTCGGTGAGCGAGGGCTACGTCGTCTTCCCCGAGAGCCGCGACACGCACTGGGTGCCGTTCTCTGCCGACACGGACTACTGGCCGGCTGAAAAGCAGTCGATGGTCAACTTCACGGTGGGCGATCTCGACGCGATGCTCGCCCAACTCCGCGTGGCGGGAATCGAGGTGCACGAGCGGATCGAAGAGCACGAGTTCGGCCGCTTCGGCTGGGCGACGGACCCCGAAGGGAACCGCTTCGAGCTCTGGCAACCGCTCCAACGCTAGGCCTCGGCGTCGCGATCGGAGGCGGTAGCCGTAGCTCATAGAGCACCACCTCGACCTGCGTCCCGCACGGGGTCTGGCGATCGTCACATGTATGGATTCGCGATCGAACGTCTTCGCCGCACTCGGGTTCGGCAACGGTGACCCTCACGGGTTGCGCAACGCCGGCGGCGTCATCACGGATATGTGATTCGCTCGCTGGCGATTTCTCAGAGGCTCTTGGGCACCCGCGAAGCCATCCTGATCCACGCCACGTCGCAGGTCTCTTGACGGCGCGCGCGGGAAGCGAGTAACGTGAGCGTCGCGTAGGGGAGTATCCCCCCGCGCTCCGTCGTCATTTCGGCCTGCTCGGCCCGGTGGAGCGGCCCACTTTGGGTGGGAGAGACCTACGAAGGACGTTCCCCGACTCCTTCGGAGGTATGCGGTGACAGTTTCCTCTTCCGGGCCGAGCGCGACTCCCGGCGACTCGCTCTTCGAGCACGTTCTCGTCGGCATCGACGAAACTCCGGAGAGCCTCGTCGCTGCCGCGCAGGCGAAGAAGCTCTGCGCGCCGAACGGCCGTCTCGAGCTGCTCGCGGTCGCCGAGACCTACCTCGCGGCCCATGCCGGCACCGCCGCGCGCAGTGCCGAGGA
>JBCKBY010000008.1:0-42669 GCA_038910715.1 Gaiellaceae bacterium | reverse complement strand
AAGCCACGCTCGTACAGGTGGACGAACCACTTGAGCACCGCGCCGACGTAACCCTCGTCCATCGTGAACCGCTCGCGGCGGTAGTCGAGCGATGCCCCGAGTCGACGGAATTGCCCGAAGATCACGCCGCCGTAGTGCTCGAGCCAGCGCCAGGTCCGCTCGAGGAACGCGTCGCGGCCGAGGTCGTGCCGGGTGAGCCCTTCCTTCGCCAGATCGCGCTCGACGACGTTCTGGGTCGCGATGCCGGCGTGGTCGTATCCCGGCTGCCAAAGCGTCGAAAAGCCGCGCATGCGGTGGTAGCGGATGAGGAGATCCTGAATCGATGCGTTGAGCGCGTGCCCCATGTGCAGCTCGCCCGTCACGTTCGGGGGAGGAACGGCGATCACGAACGCCGGGCGCTCCGAGTCGGGCTCGGCCGCGTATAGGCCCTCGGCCTCCCACGCCTGCTGCCAGCGCGCCTCGACGCCGTCCGGCTTGTAGAGCGGATCCATCGTGCGAGAGTCTAGAAAGGAAGTGGAGCGGCGCTCGCCGGCTAGGCGCTGCGGCGCCGCAGCGGTACCGGGGACACGGTGAGGTCTTTCGTGTCCGGGCGCATCGTTCGGAGCTTAGCACGATATCTGATTTGATATCGTGCTCGAATGACCGCTGGTGAGCTTCTGCGTGATGCGAGGCGCCGGCATGGGCTCACGCAGCGCCAACTCGCCATACGCGCACGGACCTCGCAGGCCGCTATCTCACGGATCGAGCGGGACGTCGTGTCCCCTAGCGTGGAGACAGTCGGCACGCTCCTCTGGCTCATGAACGAGGAGCTCGTGCTCGGCGCCGAGCCGGTCAACTGGGGACACGACGCAACCCTCAACCAGTCGAGCCTTGCCGTCCCCCCGGAAGAGCGCATCCGCCGAAATACCGTCTATGCGCGGCGCATGGCCGAGATCAGGGGGATCGCCACTCGTGCCAGACGCTGAGTTCGACCCGCAGCCGATCCTCGAGGTGCTCACCCGGCACGAGGTCGACTTCGTTCTCGTCGGCGGGCTTGCGGGAACAGCGCACGGGTCCGCCTACATCACCGGTGACATCGAGGTTGTCTACGAGCGCTCGCGCACGAATCTGGAGCGACTCGCGGCAGCCCTGACAGAGCTCAGCGCGACACTTCGGGGCGCCCCGTCCGGGCTGCCCTTCATCCTCGATGCAGAGACGCTTCGCGCCGGCCTGAACTTCACGTTCGACACGAGGTTCGGCTCACTCGACATCCTCGGTGAGCCGGCAGGTGCGCCGCGATACGAGGAGCTGAGATCGGCAGCCTCGTCCGAGACGCTCTGGGGAGTCACGATTCGCATCGCGTCGCTCGACCACCTCATCGCGATGAAGGAAGCCGCCGGCCGCGACAAGGACAAGCTGCACGCGAGCGAGTACCGGGTCATCTCCGATCTCCTTCGCGCGCCGGAAGACGACCAAGCCGGTTAGTCGCCGAGGACGAGGATCGTGCTCGTCGCGTACGCGAGCAGCCGCCCATCCGCGTCCTCGAGGCGAGCCTCGGTGAGAGCGACCGTGCGCCCAGGATGCACCACGCCACCGATGCAGCGGACCCGCCCGGTCTCGATTGTCATCGGCCGGGTGAAGTTCGCCTTCAGCTCGAGCGTCGTCCATCGCACGCCGGCCTCGAGCGTCGTCACGAAGGCGCAACCCATCGCCGAGTCGAGAAGCGACGACGCCAGCCCGGCGTGAACCGTTCCGATCGGGTTGTAGTGAAACTCGGCCGGCTCGCCTTCGAACACGGCACGACCAGGCTCGACAGCGATCAGCCTGAAGCCCAACGTCTCCGCAATGGGCGGTTGCGGCAACTCGCCGTCGACCATCTTCTGCATCACCTGGAGACCTGACAGCCCAGTCGCCTCGTCGAGTAACGCGAATGGGTCACCCCAGGAGTAGGTGCGTGTCCGCTCCGCCACGAGGGTGACGCTACCGACCGACGGCGTAACCCTGCATGCCCCGGGGGTTCGCTCCCGCTTTGAGCAGCCCACCCGGCTCGCGCGCGACCGCCGTGACCCGGCCGGCCGACCACGCCGGCCACAGCGTGACGTCGTGACCTCGACGTTGCAGATCCGAAACCGTTCGCGCGCTGAACCGCGACTCGAGCGCAAGCGACTTCGCGATGAACCCGCGCGGGAAGAAGGACGAGATCAGGTGATCTGTGTGGAACTCGGGAGCGTCGATCGCCTCCTGGAGGTTCATGCCGAGATCGAGGTGACGGAGGAAGGCGTGGAGCGCCCACTGCTCCTGCTCGTCGCCGCCCGGCGTGCCCCATGCGAGGTACGGCTCTCCGTCTCGCAGCGCGAGCGCTGGGCAGAGCGTGGTCCGCGGACGTGTTCCCGGGCGAAGCGAAGACGGGAGCCCCTCCTCGAGCCAGAACATCTGCGCGCGCGTTCCGAGCGGCCAGCCGAGCGACGGGATGACGGGCGAGCTCTGCAGCCAGCCGCCGCTGGGCGTAGCCGAGAACAGATTGCCGAATCGATCCGCGATGTCGAGATGCACGGTGCCGCGACCCGGCTCGCCAGAGCCGGGCGTCGAGAGAGCGTCGCGGACGCGCGGGAGGCGCCCGAGCCCCGGCCGATACTCGGCTGATGCGTCCTCACCCACAAGCGCTCGGCGCTCGTCGTTGTAGCTCGCAGAGAGCAGCATCTCGATAGGAACATCGGCGTCGCCGTACAACGCGTCCCGGTCCGCGAACGCGAGCTTCGCGCACTCCGTCACGACGTGGACGAACTCGGCCTGGGAGAGCTCTGCGAGGTCGAAGCCCCGAAGCAGAGCGAGTTGTTGGAGACCCACCATGCCGGCCGCCCATGGTCGCGTCTTGCACACCGTGAGCCCGCGGTAGTCCAGCGTGACGACCGGTTCGAGCGTCGCCTCCCAGCTCCCGCGACCCGCCGCTGCTCTCTTCGACGATCCGCCGGTAGGTCGCGGCCAGAGCCGGGTTTCGGAAGAGCGCTCCGGGCTCGGGAGCAGGAAGGTACAGCTCACGAGATCCTGCCCACCCTCGGAGAAGGTCCTCGTTGAGATCTATGGTCGCGCGAATTCGCTCATGCAGCGGATACCCGTGCTCCGCGTAGCCGATTGCGAACTCGAGCACCTCGGCGAGACGCCAGGTGCCGAACTCGCGCAGAAGCAGGAGCCAGGCGCCGAACGCGCCCGGAACACACGCGGCGAGCACGCCAGTCCCGGGGATCAGCTCGTGCCCGAGCTCGTGGAAGCGCTCGCTGGTCGCAGCCGCCGGGGCCACCCCCTGGCCGCAAAGTGCGAGCGGCTCGCCGCGCTCCGCTGACCAGAAGACCGCAGGCATCTCGCCGCCGGGCCCGTTCAGGTGCGGCTCGACGACCTGGAGGACGAACCCAGTGGCAACCGCAGCGTCGAATGCATTGCCGCCGCGCTCGAGCACGGCCATACCGGTCTGAGAGGCGAGCCAGTGCGTCGACGCGACCATCCCGAAGGTGCCGCGTAGCTCAGGGCGAGTGGTGAACGGGGTCAGGTCTTGCACTCCGACACCCGAAGCGAAGCCTGCGACCTCCGATGTCTACATGTGTCGGAATGCAAGACCTGACCCCGTCAGCGCACCACGAAGTACGCGTTGAACGGGTCGTGCTCGAGCAGGTGCACATCCACCGACGAGAACCCGGCCTCCGCGAGCAGCTCACGCGCCTTCTCCTCGCCCCACATCGCGCCGAGCCCGTCACCGCCCTGCGCGAGCGACACGGTCATGCAGTGCATGCACGAGATCATGTAAAGGAGCGGACCACCTGGGTGCTCCATGTTCTTGTGGACGTGGCTCGATCCCTGAATGTCCTGCATGAGATACACGCCGTCCGGGGTGAGCGACCGGCGGATCCCGCGCAGCATGGCCAGCGGACGAGCCTGGTCGTGCACCGCGTCGAAGGTCATGACGAGCTCGAATGCCTCGGGCTCCGCGTCGACGTCGAAGGTGCTCAAGTCGCGGGCTTCGAAGCGCACGTTCTCGAGACCGCGCTCCGCGGCCTGAGAGCTCGCGTACGCGATGGCGTCCCTGGAGAGGTCGTAGCCGACGAACGAGCTCGACGAGAAGCGCTCGGCGAGCATCAGAAGCGCTCTGCCGCGACCGCAGCCGAGATCCATGGCCGCAATGCCGGCCTCGAGTCTCTCTTCGGCACCCGCGAGCAGGGGAAGGATGTGCGTGAAGAGCACCGACAGGACGGTCTGACCGCTCTCCTCGGCCATGACCTCATGGAAGCGACCGAAGCGCTCGTAGGGAACGCCCCCTCCTTCGTGGAAGCACTCGACGATGTCGTCTTCGACGGCCGCGAGCGTCGGGATCCACTGAGCAGTGACCGCAAGGTTGTCCGGTGATGCAGCTCGCGTGAGCCAGCTCGCATGCTCCGGCGGGAGCCGGTACCTCCCTGTCGCGGGCTCGTACTCGACGACACGCCCCGTCGTCATCGTCCCGAGCCACTCCCGGACGTAACGCTCGTTCAGCCTCGCCGCCTCGGCCAGATCGTGGCTCGTCGTCGTGTCCAGCTCGGCGAGCGTGTCGAAGAGGCCCGTCCGATGGCCGACGGAGATCATCACCGCGATCGCAGCACTGTTCAGCGTCTCCAGCATGCGCCCCGCGAATGCTTCGGCCCGGTCTGTGTCGTACTCGGTCATGGCCATCAGAACCCCCTCCGGTTGCCTGCAGAGGGCCTAGCTATATCGACCCGACCGCCCGCCCGTCAACCGGACCTTACTCTTCCTCGTCATGGCGAGCTGTACAGGATGTGGGCAAGAGAACCCCGAGGGCGCCAAATTCTGCAACGCATGCGGCTCGGTGCTCACGAAGCCAGGACAGGGCGGAGAGGAGCGGCGGATTGTCTCCGTGCTCTTCGTGGATCTCGTGGGCTTCACGTCTCGCGCGGAGAAGCTCGACCCCGAGGACGTCCGGGACATCCTCACGCCGTACTACGAACGTGTGCGCGCCGAGCTCGAGCAGTTCGGCGGAACCGTGGAGAAGTTCATCGGCGACGCAGTCATGGGCGTCTTCGGTGCGCCGACGGCGTATGGCGACGATCCGGAGCGTGCTGTACGGGCCGCGTTCGCCGTCCGCGACTGGGCCGAAGAGAACGACCTGCAGGTTCGAATCGCCGTGAACACGGGTGAGGCGATCGTCGAGCTCGAAGCCCGTCCCGGACACGGCGAGGCGATGATCGTCGGCGACGTCGTGAACACGGCGGCGCGACTCCAATCCGCGGCGCCGGTCGGGTCCGTGCTTGTCGGAGACGAAACCCACGCGAGCACTCGTGGTTCTATCGAGTACCGCCCGTCTCAGCCCATCACGGCGAAGGGCAAAGAAGCCCCCGTCAGGGCGTGGCTCGCGCTGCGAGCGACGTCTGCAATCGGAGAGCGCCCGGTGACTGCAGTTCCGATGATCGGACGCGATCGCGAGCTTGAAGCACTCAGCCGAAGCTGGGAACGCGTCGTCGACGAGGGCCGCGCGCACCTCGTGACCGTCTTCGGTCCAGCGGGGATCGGGAAGTCACGACTCGCGCTCGAACTCTCGCAATTCGTCGCGTCGCGGGGTGGCCGGGTCATCCGAGGTCGCTCGACGCCCTACGGAGCGAGCACGCTTTACAGCGCATTCGCTCAACAGGTCAAGCAGGTCGCAGGCATCTTCGACAGCGACGATCCGGCAGAAGCTCACGCCAAGCTCGCCACTGCTGTAGCGGGGCTCGCGGGGCCTGCCGCAGCTGAGGAGCACGCTCCGCACATCGCAACGCTCATCGGGCTGGAGGGTGGAAGCGACGTCCGGGATCGCGAGTCGCTGTTCTTCTCCGCGCGTGTACTCGTCGAGTCACTTGCTCTCGACGGCCCAATGCTGCTCCTCTACGAGGACATCCACTGGGCGGACGCGAGCCTCCTCGACCTGCTCGAGACTCTCGCAGCCCGCGTTCGCGAAGTCCCGGTCCTATTCGTCGCGCTCGCACGGCCCGAGCTTCTCAGCGACCGGCCGGGCTGGGGCGGCGGGCTCCCCGCGTATACCGCACTTCCGCTCGATCCGCTCACCGACGACTCGAGTCGGCAGCTCGCCGAGCAGCTCCTTGCACAAGCGAACCTCTCGAACGACGGCGCCTTCGCGGTCGCCGAGACGGCAGAGGGCAACCCGCTCTTCATCGAGGAGCTCTCGGCCTCCCTTGCGGAGAGGTCCACAGCAGACATGCGCCATCTTCCGACGAGCGTTCGCGCCATCATCGCGGCGCGGCTCGACTCACTCCCGCCCGACGAGCGCAGCGTGCTCGTCGACGCGTCGGTGGTCGGCCGAGTCTTCTGGAGAGGAGCACTCGCGGAGATCGCGTCACGCGACGAGCTCTCCGCGCATCTCGGTTCGCTCGAGGACCGTGACCTGATCCGCCGCGAGGCGGTCTCACGCATCCAGGGAGACCAGCAGTTCGGGTTCAAGCACGGGCTGATCCACGACGTCGCCTACCAGACCCTCCCCCGCGCTGCGCGTCGCGATCGACACGCCGCGGTCGCTCGCTTCCTCGAGGAGACGACCGACGTCGGGCAGTCGCACGAGGCGCTCGCGCATCACTGGCGCGAGGCGGGCGAGGCCGAGCGTGCGGTGAATCACCTCGTGGCAGCGGCTGATCAGGCAGGTCGCGGTTGGGCGAAGGAGCGTGCAATCAAGCTCTACTCAGAAGCGCTCGAGCTCGTCCCGGAGAGCGACGAGGAGCGACGCCGCAGCATCAAGCTCCGGCAGGCAGTGACAATCCAGGCGCTCTTCCACCGTGACGGCGAGCGACTCCGACGGGACTGATCCAGCTGATGCTTGATGTGACTGATCCGGCTGAAGCTTGATGTGGAGCAGGAGCGCCGCGGCCGCGGAGCGGCCGCCTTCAGAGATCTTCGCGCGACCAGAATCCGCGGTAGGCGGATTCTGGTCTTGCGTCAGCTAGCCGGGATCCTCGATAAGCGGGAAGTCGTCCGGCGTGACGTCCCCGGCGATCTCGTAGATCGTCTCGACGAAGTGATCACCGAGCCTCTTCGAATGCTCGAGAACCATCTCCTCGTTGGGCGCCGCATAGACGCAGAACGACTTCGGCGTGCCGTCGCTGCCGACGACCACGTGACTGTGCTCCCAGACGATCTCCGGGTAATGGTAGTGCCGGATGGCTTTCGATCGTGTGGCGACAGTCGGGAGCGTGTCCATGTCGACCGTGTATGTCCTCTCGACCAGGTATCTCGGCATGGCCCGATCGTACAGCTACGCAGGCGGAATGTTCCAGTTCACGTGAAAGAGGTTGCCGGGGTCGTACTCCCCCTTGATCTTCGCGAGCAGGTCGTAGTTCTCCCGGTACGTCGAGCGGACGCGATCGTGACCTTCGTCGTCCATGAGCATGTTCACGTAGCCGCCCCCGAGCGAGTGGGGATGGAGTGCATCCCAGTACTCGCGGGCCCAGACCATAGCGGGCTCAACCTCCACAGGGTCGGGATCCACGCCGACGACGACCTGCACCCACCCCGCATCCCGATAGCTGAACGCCGTCGCGTCCTTCGCGACACGCGACGCCGCGCCGCTGACGGGATATAGGTGCATCGTCGACTTCGCGGTCGGAAGACGACGCGCGAAATCGGCGTGGATGGCGACCGCTTCGTCCGGAATCTCGGCGACGTAGTCGGAGCGCCAGTACCAGTGGTCTCCCGGCGGGTAGAGGCCGTCGAACGCCGAGTTCAGGGCAGGTAGCGGCATGGGCATGATCCCCGGAAGGTCAGGCTCGAGATCGAGAACCGGTCGGAAGACCTCCTCGGCGCTCTCCGGGTCGCCCGCATAACACCAGACCACCCCGCACATGTCCCGCAGGTGAAACTGCTCGGGGAAGGGCGGCGCCGGCGGAATCCTGTGGAACGCGAAAAAGCCGTTCAGCTCCTCGGGCGCGTCGGCGATGAACCCGCGATACCACGAGAGGATCTCCTCGGCGCGATCGAGCGACCAGAAGGTCGGCCCGCCGACAATCGTCGAAACGGGACTGAGCCGGAACGTCAGCGATGTGACGACGCCGAAGTTGCCGCCGCCGCCACGAAGAGCCCAGAAGAGATCGTCGTGGCGGTTGTCCGTGGCGCTGATGAAGCTTCCGTCCGCAAGGACGACGTCGGCCGCCACGAGACTGTCGATGGAGAGCCCCAGCGTTCGCGTCAAGTTGCCGACGCCGCCGCCGAGCGTCAGGCCCCCGACCCCTGTCGTCGAGATGATTCCGAACGGCGCCGCGAGCCCGAAGGCATGCGTGGCGTGGTCGACCTCACCGAGAAGGGTGCCGCCGAGGACGCGCGCCGTTCCCTGCTCGGGATCGACGAGAACGCCGCGCATTCCAGAGAGGTCGATCACGAGCCCGTCGTCGACCGAGGCGTGCCCCGCGCCGCTGTGCGCTCCGCCGCGCACGGCGACGTCGAGGCGATTCTCGCGCGCGAAGTTGACCGCCTCCATCACGTCGGCAACGTCGGTGCAGCGTGCGATCAGCCGCGGGCGCTTGTCGATCATCGCGTTGTATTGCTTGCGGGCCTCGTCGTAGTCCGGGTCGCCGGGCTCCACGATCCCTCCGCGGACCGCCGCAACAAGGGTCTCGACGAGCTCAGACGCGAGCGTTGGAGCCTCCATCGATCCTCCTCGGTTCAGTGCTCTAAGCGGATTCTTCGGCGAGCTCGTCGAGCTCGTCGACGATGCCCTCGGCGCTCGTGACGAGCGTGGGCTTCTGACCCTTGGAGATCGTCTCCTTTGTGATCACACACTTCGTGACGTCCGTGCGCGACGGCAGCTCGAACATCACGTCGAGCAGCGCCTGCTCGATGATCGAGCGGAGGCCGCGCGCGCCGGTCTCTCGGGCCAGTGCGTGTTCTGAGATCTCCCAAAGCGCGTCCTCGGTGAAGACGAGCTCGATCGAGTCGTAGCCGAAGAAGCGCTGGTACTGGCGCACAAGCGCGTTCTTGGGCTCGGTGAGGATCTCGACGAGGTCTTCTTTCGTGAGCTGGTGAACTGCCGAGATGACTGGCAGGCGCCCGACGAACTCGGGGATCAGGCCGAACTTCATCAAGTCCTCGGGCATGACCTTCGTCAAGAGCTCGGCGCTCTCCGCGGAGTTGCGCGAGCGGATGTCGGCGCCGAAGCCGATGGTGTTCTTGCCGACGCGCCGCTCGATGATCTTGTCGAGGCCGGCGAACGCACCGCCGCAGATGAAGAGGATGTTCGTCGTGTCGATCGAGAGGAACTCCTGGTGCGGGTGCTTGCGGCCGCCCTGTGGCGGCACGGAGGCAATCGTGCCCTCGAGGATCTTGAGCAAGGCCTGTTGGACGCCCTCGCCCGAGACATCGCGCGTGATCGACGGGTTGTCCGCCTTGCGCGCGATCTTGTCCACCTCGTCGATGTAGATGATCCCGGTCTCGGCTTTCTGGATGTCGAAGTCGGCTGCCTGGATCAGCTTCAGGAGGATGTTCTCGACGTCCTCACCGACGTAGCCGGCCTCTGTCAGCGCGGTCGCGTCGGCGATCGCGAACGGGACATTGAGAATGCGCGCAAGAGTCTGGGCAAGAAGCGTCTTGCCGCAGCCCGTCGGTCCGAGCAGGAGGATGTTCGACTTCTGGAGCTCGACTTCCCCGGCGTCCTCGAGTCCCATGCGCACGCGCTTGTAGTGGTTGTAGACCGCGACTGCGAGCGTGCGCTTCGACTCCTCCTGCGAGACCACGTAGTCGTTCAGGACGGAGTAGATGTCGTATGGCTTGGGGAGGTTGTCGAGATCGAGCTGGGCGGGGCTGGTCAGCTCCTCGTCGATGATCTCGTTACAGAGATCGATGCATTCGTCGCAGATGTAGACGCCGGGTCCAGCGATCAGTTTCTTGACCTGACGCTGACTTTTCCCGCAGAAGCTGCAAAGCAGCTGCTCGTTACCCTCGCTCGCCCGAGCCACGTGTCTCCTTTTACTCCGATTTCAACGTTTGGGGAAGGGGATATTTATGACCGGTGCACGATCACCGTGTCAATGAGCCCGTATTCCTTGGCCTCAGGGGCGGTCATGTAGAAGTCGCGATCCATGTCATGCGAGAGCTTCTCGACGGTTTGACCCGTGTGCTTGGCCATGATCTCCTCCATTAGCCGCTTGAGGCTGATTACCTCCCGGGCCTGGATCTCGATCTCGGTCGGCTGGCCGGAGAAGCCTGCCGAGCCCTGATGGATGAGGATCTTCGAATGAGGAAGCGCGCTCCGCTTTCCGTGCGCGCCTCCGCCCAGGACGACCGCGGCCATCGACATCGCCATGCCGACGCAGATCGTCTGCACGTCGGGCTTGATGAACTGCATCGTGTCGTAGATCGCGAGGCCCGCGTAGACGATGCCGCCCGGCGAGTTGATGTAGATCGAGATGTCCTTGTCGGGATCCTCCGACTCGAGATGGAGGAGCTGGGCGACGACGAGGTTCGCGATCTGGTCGTCGATCGGCGTGCCGAGGAAGATGATCCGCTCGTTGAGCAGACGCGAGTAGATGTCGAACGAGCGCTCGCCGCGCGAGGTCTGCTCGATGACCATCGGTATCAGGGGACTCATGCAGGCTCCTTGCTGCCGGGAGTCCACAACTTCGTGTCCGCCTCGGCGTTCTCCTTTTCGGGTGTCCACAGCTTGTCTCGCGCCGCTGCGAGGTCCGGCGCGATGGGCTTCACGTCGGCGACGAGTCGATCGAGTGCGGCGCGCAGGCGCAGATCCTCACGGATCGACTCCTGCTGCCCGTGCGCCCACACGTCCTCGATGAGACCGTCAGGGTCGTCCTCGCCGGCCGACTCCGCCTCTTCGCGGAGATACGCCTTCACCTCGTCGTCGGAGACCTCGATACCGGCTCGCTCGGCGAGCGCCTCGAGGGCGAGCTCGCGTGCGATCGATACCGCAGCTTCGAGCACCATCTGCCGCTGAAGCTCCTCGCCGCTGCCTCCGCTGGCGGCAAGGTACGTCTCGAGCGAGATGCCGCGACGCTCGAGCGAGCGTACGAATCCGGTGAGGAGGTCGCCCGCTCGGGACCGGATGAGCGGGAGCGCGGGCTGCACCTCGGACGCACGAACGAGCTCGTCCACGGCCGAGATGCGAAAAGCGGCGTCGATCTCCGCGTCGAGCTGCTCGCGGAGGGTTCCCTCGATGCTCGCCCGCAACTCAGCGAGCGTGTCGAACTCGCTCGCCGCGCGGGCGAGATCGTCGTCGAGCGGCGGCAAGACCTTCTCCTGCACCTCGCGCACAGTGATCTCGACCGTCGACGCGGCGCCGTCGCCCAGCGCGAACGAAACTTCCTTGGTTCCGCCAGCGGTTGCGCCGAGGAGCGCCGACTCGAGCTCACCCGCCATTCGGCCGGCTCCGAGCTCGACGACGGTGTCGCGCTGCGCGTCTCCTTTCGAGTCGAGAAGATCGACGACGAGCGTGTCTCCCTCACGCGCAGGACGACCGTCCGCAAGCACCAGCTCGGCCACGGACTCGCGGAGCGCCTCGAGCTCACCGTCCACCGACTCCTGCGGCACCTCGACCTCGGCGCGAGGCACCTCGAGTCCCGTCCAGTCGACGATCTCGGGGAGCGCCTGGATCTCGACCGTCGCGGTGAAGCTCCACGCCTCGTCGGCCGTTCCCGGAAGCTCGAACTCGTACTGAGGCTCCGCGATCGGGCGGACGCGACTGCGGGAAGCGGCACTCCAGAACCAGCCGCCGATGTGACTGTCGACCGCCTCGGCATAGATCCGATCCTTACCGAGCCGCGACACGAGGACGGGCTGGGGGATCTTCCCCTTGCGGAACCCGGGAATCTTCACGCTCTCCGAGAGGTCGGACATCGCGTGCTCGACCGCGTGCTGTACCTGGTCGGGCGAGACGTCGATGGTGAAGCGAACGCGGTTCTCGCCCAGTTCCTCTACGACAGTGGTGGACACGTGGCCATTCAACCAGCACGGGATAGGGTCACGCGGAATGGAACGGTATGACGTAGTCGTGGTGGGAGTTGGCGGAATGGGTAGTGCGGCCCTCTACCACCTCGCCCGCAGAGGGAAGCGTGTGCTCGGGCTCGAGCGCTTCGACGTCCCGAACGACATGGGCTCGTCGCACGGAGTCACTCGCATCATCCGGCTCTCCTACTTCGAGCATTCCGACTACGTGCCGCTGCTCCGGCGATCGTACGAGCTTTGGCGCGAGCTCGAGAGCGAGGCCGATGAGCGGCTCCTCCACATCACCGGGATCGTGGAGGCGGGCGAGCGGATCTACGAAGGTGCCCTCCGCTCCTGCTCCGATCACGGCATCCCGCACGAGACGATCGACGGGCGCGAGCTCGAGCGTCGCTGCCCCGCGTTTCGCCTACCGCCGGATCTCGCCGTGTTCTGGCAGGCCGACGGCGGCTTCCTCCTCCCCGAGCGCTGCATCGTCGCGCATGTGAGCCGCGCGCTCGCCCACGGTGCAGTCATGCGAGCGCGCGAGCGCGTTCTCGAGTGGACCGAGATCGAGAACGGTGTGCGGGTGACGACGGATCGGCGAGTCGTGGAGGCCGAGCGCCTGGTGCTGACCGCCGGCGCCTGGTCACAGGACGTCGCCCGGCTCCCGGCGGGACTGGCCGGCGCTCTCCGACAAGCAGTTGCCTGGTTCCAGCCCTTGCGGCCCGAGCTCTTCACGCCCGAGCGGCTTCCGGTGTTCAACCTGGCGCTGGACGGGGAGCATTTCTACGGCTTTCCCATCTTCGGCGTCCCGGGATTCAAGGTCGGCCGCTTTGACCACTTCGGAGCCGGAGGTGATCCGGACACGATCTCGCGTGAGCCGACGGCTGAGGACGAGGCACCTCTCCGGGCCTTCGCCGAGCGGTACCTGCCTGACGGGGCCGGGCCGACACTCGCGCTCAAGACGTGCCTCTTCGAGCCGACGCCGGACGAGCACTTCATCATCGATTTCCATCCGGAGGCTCCGAGCGCGATCGTCAGCGCCGGGTTCTCCGGCCACGGCTTCAAGTTCTGCACGGTGGTGGGAGAGATCCTGGCCGACCTCGCCGTCGACGGCGGGACGCGGCACGCAATCGACCTCTTCAGACTCGACCGCTTCGGGCCTGGCGTCGTGGCAGCAGGTACGACCTGAGACCTATCCTTCGCTCGACGCGGGCGTGGCGGAACTGGCAGACGCGGCGGGTTTAGGTCCCGTTGAGCTTCGGCTCTTGGAGGTTCGAGTCCTCCCGCCCGCACTGGGGTTGTACGCGAGACCGGAATCCGCGCGCGCAGATTCCGGTCTCGCGGAGATCCCTAAAGGCGGCCGCGTTGCGGCCGCGGCGCTGCTTCGAGTCCTCCGACCCGTAGCTCATTGAGTTCTGGAAAGGTGGCGGCGTGCGGAGGACTTTCGATCGCGCGCGAGATTACGGACTCGAGATCCTGGCTTCGTACGGCCGCCACGCCGGCTCGCAGCTCTCGGCGGCCATCGCCTACCGCGTGCTCTTCTCTCTCGTCCCGTTCGCGGCATTTCTCCTAACGATCCTCGACACCGTGCTTCCAGCCTCGAGGCGGGAGCAGTTCGTGCAGTGGCTGTTCGGCGTGTTCCCGGGCACTGATCTGGAAAAAAGCATCGACAACACACTCGCCGCGTCCGGCACCTCCGCGCCGATCGTCGGGGTGATCGCGCTCGGGGTGCTGTTTGGAGTGCAAGCGGGATGATGGCTTCGATCCGGATCGCGTTTCGCGTCATCTGGGACCGCGAGTCAGGCCCGACGTACGTCCGCAGCAAGCTGCGGGACTTCGCGCTCGTCGGTGTTGCGGGCGCGCTCGTCGTCGCAGCGTTCGGGCTCTCCGTCATCGTCCGAATCGTCGTGCAAACCGGGTCCGACCTCTCGGATGCACTCGGCTTTGCGGACGGCGCGTCCGCGGTATCGACCCTCGTCGAGGTCATGTCGTCGACTCTCGTGATCTTCGCTGCGCTGCTCGCCCTCTATCGGTTCGTGCCGCCCGTATCCATGCCGCTTGCCCGGCTGTGGCCGAGCGCGCTCGCCGCCGCCATCGCGTTCCACCTCGCCGTCTACGGCTACGCCGTCTACGCGACGAGATTCGCAAGCTTCAACACCATCTACGGTCCGATCGGCGCCGTCCTCGCGTTCCTGCTGCTCGTCTACCTGCTTGCCGCGATCGTGCTCCTCGGAGCCGAGACTGCGGCGGCCCGCTCACGGTCGAGCGTCTGATCCTGCCCCCAAGAAGTCGGCCACCGCCGAGCGCAGAGTTGGGAACATCCGGAAAGACGTAATAGCGCCCGCGCTCTCTGCCCTTCTGAGCACATCGTAAACCGGGCCCTTGATCCGCGCGAACACGAGCTCGACACCGTGCCCCGCAAGCTCACGCTGAAGCTCACCGATCATGTCCAGAGCGGTCGTGTCGACGTGCGTGACGGCACTCGCGTCGACGATGACTGTCCGAAGTGGCGGCTTGGCCCCGGCCACGAGCTCACGGACGCGGTCGCGGAACATCGTCGCGTTCGCGAAGAAGATCTCCTGGTCGAAACGAAAGATCACGAGCCCGGGGTACGTCTCTCCGTCGGGGTGCCGCGAGATGTCGCGAAAGCCGAAGTCCTCGTCGCCCTCCTCCCCGCCACGCAGCCGCCCGAGCACCGCGACATGAGGCGTGAAGCTGCGATAGACCAGTGCAGCCAACGAGGCGAGCACGGCGATGACGATGCCACCCAGCACTCCCGCGAGAAGTACCCCGAGCAGGCAGAGCGCCGCAAGAGCGAAGTCGACGACGTCGAGCTTCCAAAGCCGCTGAAGCTCGGCTCGACGAATGAGCGGGAGCACCGCAGCGATCACGATCGCCGCCAAGGTCGCGGTGGGCAGATCAGCGAAGAACCCGGTGAGGAGCAGGATCGTCCCGATGACCAGCGCAACATTCAGAAGCCCGGCAAGCTGGGATCGCTGCCCCATGGCGTCGCCGACTGTCGTTCGGGAGGCGCTCGCGTCGATGGGGAAGCCCTGAGAGAGACCCGCGCCGACGTTCGCCGCACCGACGGCGACCAGCTCCCGATTGGCGTCGACCTCGTACCCGTTCGCGACCGCGAACTTCCGCGCTGCGGCAATCGACTCCGCATAGGCGAGGAGCGCCACTCCCGAGGCAGACCACAACATGCGCTGAAGGTCGCCGTACGGAATGTCGGGCAGTCCCAAGTCGGGGAGCGAGGAGGGCACAGGGCCAAGGAGCGCGACGTCCCTGTCCGAGAGATCGAGAAGTCGAACCGCAGCAACCCCAACGCGGAAGATGGCGAAGGGCCTGTGCGCGAGGTGCGCGTCGGCTCCTTCTGGATCGACGCGTGGGCAGTCTCGAACGAGCGGTTCCGGGAGTTCGTGGACGCAACGGGGTACATCACCGAGGCAGAGCGGTTCCGCTGGTCGTTCGTCTTCGCAGGCCTCCTCCCCGACGACTTCCCGCCGACCCAGGCGGTAGCGCAAACACCCTGGTGGCGCAAGGTCGAGGGCGGGGACTGGAGACACCCAGAAGGACCGCAATCGGATCTGGCGGAGCGGATCACTCATCCGGTCGTGCACGCGTCCTGGAACGATGCGCAGGCGTACTGCTCCTGGGCGGGGAAGCGACTGCCGACAGAAGCCGAGTGGGAACTCGCGGCTCGCGGCGGTCTCGAGCGAAGCGTGTTCCCCTGGGGCGACGAGCTGGAGCCGGGTGGCGAGCACCGCATGAACGTCTGGCAGGGCGATTTTCCCGGAGCGAACACCCTCGCCGACGGCTTCTACGGGACGTGTCCCGTGGACGCGTTTACCCCAAACGGATTCGACCTCCACAACGCCACCGGAAACGTTTGGGAGTGGACGGCCGACTGGCTCCATCTCTCGTTTCGCCAACGGGATTCGACAACCGACCCGAAGGGACCGCCGCGAGGCACGAACAAGGTCCAGAAGGGCGGCTCGTATCTCTGCCACCACTCGTACTGTCGGCGGTACCGCATCGCCGCACGTCACAGCGGCACGCCCGACAGCTCGACCGGCAACGTCGGGTTCCGCTGCGTTCGAGACGTTTAGCTGCCGTCGCCCTCGAGGGGCGCTCGCCCTGGCCGAGGGTGAGCTTCGAGCCAGTCGGCGTAGCGCCGCGCCAGCGGAGCAGCCGAGATTCCGTGGGCGAACACTGAGAGCCCCACGGCGACGAAGGTCACGATCAGGATCACGTCGTCGTTCGGTAGCCCGCCCTCCTCAACGAGAAGAAGCGCAAACACCATCGACGCCAGCCCGCGCGGGCCGAACCAGCCTAGAAACGCGACGGTCGGTCTTCGGGCACCGGTGCCGAGCATGGCAATTCCGACCGGGATCATGCGCACCACCGTGAGGCTGAGTACGGGGTAGAGAACGAGTTGCCACGTGACGTTCTCGAGCGCGGGGACGAGAAGCACCGCACCGAAGACGATGAACGTGATTGCCGCGAGAAGCGAGCTCGCCTCCTCGATCAGGTATGAGACCTCGCCGCCCTCACGTCGCCGAAGTCCCCCGAAGAAGGCTCCGCCGACGAAGGCCGCGATGAATCCCGATCCGCCGATCGGCTGGGCGAGCCCGTACGCGAGTACCGCACCGACGACGGGAACCACCTGAAGCCAGGACGGGGCGATGAGCCCACGTCGACCCGCGAAGATCACGACGACGGCAGCGGCAGTACCTGCGAATGCGCCCGCGAGGACTCCGTATCCGAGCTCCTCCACGACGAGTCGCACAGCGCCCCACCCACCTGCGTCGGTTTTCTCCGCCTGAGCGACCGCCAGCACGATGAAGAAGAGCGGTACGCAGATCCCGTCGTTGAGGCCGCTCTCGACGTTGAGGCTCTGCCGGACTCGCGAGGGAAGGCGCGTCAGCGTGACGACCGTTTGCCCAAGCGCGGCGTCGGTCGGTGCGAGGATCACCGCAAGGAGCAGCGCTTCCGGCCACGCTAGAGCGTCGAGGATCAGGAGCGCTGCGACGAACCCGGCAAGCAGCGTCAACGGAAGCCCGATCCCCGAGCAGGCGCGCGGGAACACCGGCTTCTCCGCGCAGAGTGCGAAGGTCGATGCGCGAAGCGTCCGAGAAGAGGACGACGGTGAGGGTCGCCTCGATGAGAAGCTTGATCTCCTCCCCACGTGGTTCCAGGTCGACCAGGCCCAGAGATCGCGCTCCGACAATGATCCCGACGACTGTGAACACCATCGGCGCCGTGATCGACGTCCCTTCGATGCGACCAGAGATCGCCGCGAATCCGAGAAGGATCAGGGCAAGAGTGGCGAGTTGCCAGTGCACGCAGACCTGACGGCGATCTAGTAGCGACCGACCAGGAGAGCGAACGTCTCGCGCATGCTCTCTGCGACGAGCCCGACGAGGAAAACAATGGCGAGTACTGCTACGGCGCCGAGCACTTCACCTGTCGCCGACAAGACGAGCAGAGCGGTGAAGCTACCGAGGACCAGGAATGCAGTCGAAAGCGGCCGTCGCGTGTACGTGCCGAGTCCGAGCCCGACGAGGAACGCGGCGCCAAACACCACGAACCCGAGTGTCATGGCGCGAGGGTAGGACCGGCGTCGGACGGACCTCTGGTAGAAGCGCGGCTGCTTCGCAGCCGCAGCGCTCTTCGTTCAGCTCACGCCGCTGGGAGTCCTGGCGTCATACTCGCCCACGTGCGTCGGGACGGCTCGCCTTCAGATCTTCGCGAGGCCCTCGCCGCAGGCCGACGCGAGCTTGCGCTCTACGTCGCCGCGGGTGTTCTGTACATCGCGATCGGGGTCAACTTCCCCGAGTTCCTCTTCTCGTGGGTCGTTGCCGCGTCGTATCTCCTGATCTGCGTCGTCGCTCTCCCGGCACTCGTCCGCCGCCTCCGCGCGTGAGACGCGCCGTGTCAACCCCGGCCTCCATGCGCGTTCCTCGGACGTCGCTTGCGGTGCCAGGCCGGAGGGCACAGTACTCGGGTACGGGCCCGGAGAGCCTGGCGCCGCGAGCGGCGTCAGGCCGCGGCGGAGGCCGGCTCCGCCGGCCGGGAGCCGTGGCCGGCGAGGAGCGCGCATGAGTTGGGCCGCGCACGATCTCGAGCCGTACGTGATCCAGAAGAAGCTCGGCAAGCGCGTCGCCTTCGTACCGCTGCTCATCGGCTCGTATGCGCCCGACCTGGCTTCGAAATGGTTCGTCTACGGGATCACGCTCGTCGGCGTCGAGCTCAAGGCGGACAACCCGGCCCGGTTCCACCGCGGCTGGCCGGGGTTCGGCTTCACGCACTCGCTCGCGTTCGGTGTCCTCATCGGATTGCTGCTGTACGCGATCTGGCGCAACAAGGTGGTCGCGTACAGCTTCGTCATCGGCCATTGGGCGCATGCGCTCACCGACGTCGGCGACACCGTCGGGGCCATGCTCCTCTTTCCATTCACGGATCATCTCTTCGCCGCCGGAGCCTGGGCGTACGCCGGCCAGACCGGGCGCTACACCGATGCCGGCGCGTACTTCAGCGGCCTCGGGTTCGTCTGGGACGGCGTGTTCGTCGTCTGGGCGCTCCTCAGTTGGCGAGTGATCACACGCGGATACTTCCGCACCACGGTGATGGCAGCAGACCCGTTCTGGAAGTGGGCTGGGCGCTATCTCTCGGAGACGACTCTCGTCGCGCTGTACCGCGTCTCGTACTTCTACGGGATCGTCCGCTGGATGGCATGGCTCATCTGGGCGCATGTCGTAAGGTCATTCGCGTTCGACCTTCGCTGGGGCGGCCCTCGTTGGGTTCCGCGCGTGTACGCGCGGGAGCTGAACGCCGTCTCCGCTTGCCGCTGCCCAGGTTGTTGCTCGATGAAGCCGCGGCTCGGCTTCTACGGCGCCGTTGCCGTCTGTGCCTGGGCAAAAGGGCATTCCGGCTCGGTTCGCGACGTTCTTCGCGCCGCTCCGAGACGCCCCCGAGCACGCCGGACGCGTCGAGCGCTCAAGAAGCAGTAGCCAGAAGCCGATTTTCGTACGGAGACGTCACATCGTCGGTGGATCTACTTCACACGCGCGGCCGCGGCCGCGGGCCTGGCCGCGTACGCGATCTTCACCCTCGCTGCGCCGGAGGACTCCACATTCGGCGAGTTCTTCAACGTCTGGGTCTACAACGGCCTGATGGTGCTGGCGTGTGTGATTGTCGGATCTCACGCCTATCTCGTGAAGCGCGAGCGCGCCGCGTGGATCGCGATCACTATGGCTCTCGTCTCCTGGACGTTCGGCGAGCTCTGGTTCGCGATCTTCAAGCCGGAGTCGTACCCGTCGATGGCCGATGTGGGGTTCATCGGCTTCTATCCCCTGCTCTACGTCGGGATCGTGCTCCTCCTCCGCTCGCGGGCACGCTCGATTGGAGGCACGCTCTGGCTGGGCGGAATGACCGCCTCGCTTGCGGCTGCAGCCGTCGGTGCGGCCATTCTTGTCGAGCTCGTCCTCGAGAGCACCGAGGGCTCGCTCTCGACCGTGGTCACGAACCTCGCTTACCCGCTCGGTGACGTCCTTCTGCTCTCCTTGGTCTTCGGCGTCTTCTCCCTGACCGCGTGGAGGCCCGGTCATCGCTGGCTCCTGCTCGGGCTCGGGACGCTGGCGACGACAACCGCGGACGGCGTGTACCTGTTCCAATCGGCCGAGGGAACCTACGTCGAGGGCACCTGGATCGACATTCTGTGGCCCGCTTCGCTGCTCCTGGTCGCCTCGGCCGCGTGGGCGCAGGATCGGAGTCGAGACGGGCTCGAGGTCGAAGGCCGCCCGCTGCTGGCAGTCCCAACGGTCTGCGCGCTCGCCGCAACCGGCATCCTCGTCTACGACCACTTCCGCACGGTCAACCTGTTGGCGATCTTGCTGGCCGCGGCCGTCCTCCTCCTCGTGATCGTGCGACTGGCGCTGACGTTCCGAGAGAACCAAAAGCTGTTCGTGCTCACCCGCCACGAGGCCACCACGGACGCACTCACCGGGCTCGGCAATCGCCGGAAGCTCCTTCTCGATCTCGAGCGTCGCCTCGCGACAGAGAAGATAGAACCGACTCTCCTCATGATCTTCGACCTCGACGGCTTCAAGGGCTACAACGACACGTTCGGCCATCCCGCCGGAGACGCGCTCCTGGCTCGCCTTGGCGAGAAGCTCGCGGCCGTTCCCGGATCGCAGGGCGCCGCCTACCGGCTCGGCGGCGGCGAGTTCTGCCTCATCGTGTCCGTGGGTGAGGGTGAGAGCGAGCTGCTGATCGACCGTGCGTGCGAGGCTCTCTCCGAGCAAGGCGAGGGGTTCCTGATCGAGAGCTCGTTCGGCGCGGTCATGCTGCCGGACGAGGCAACCGACCCCACCCAGGCGCTGCAAGCGGCGGACGAGCGCCTCTACGCACAGAAGCACTCGAGACGGGGTGAGACCGACCGGACAATGGCGCCGCTTCTCGAGGCGCTCGTACAACGCGAGCCCGAGCTGCAGGCGCATCTGGTGGGAGTCGGCTCGCTCGCGGTCGAGACCGGGCGTATGCTGGGGCTCCGACGCGACGAGCTCGACGAGCTCGCACGCGCGGCACAGCTCCATGCCTGGGAAAGCTCGCGATCCCGGACGAGATCCTGAACAAGCCCGGGCCGCTCGACGAGCGCGAGTGGGCATTCGTGCGCCAGCACACGCTTGTCGGCGAGCGCATCCTTCGTGCGTCTCCTGCCCTGCGCAGCGTCGCCTCGGTCGTTCGGCCGTCGCACGAGCACTGGGACGGAAGTGGCTATCCCGACGGCCTCGTGGGTGAGGACATCCCGCTCGCGGCACGCATCGTGTCGGCGTGCGATGCGTATGAGGCGATGAGGTCGAGCCGGTCGTACCGCGAGACGCTCCTCCCCGAAGAGGCGCTCAACGAGCTGATGCGCCTCGCCGGGGCACAGTTCGACCCGAACGTCGTGCGCGTGCTCGTCGCACACGTGCGAGATGCGCTCGAAACCGAGCGCGCGGCGTAGCCGCGCCGAGGGCGGCCCCCGCCGCGGGCATACTCCCTGGAAGGCCCCGTAGCTCAGCGGATAGAGCAGCAGACTTCGAATCTGCGGGCGGAGGTTCGACTCCTCCCGGGGCCACTTCGAGACGACCGCTGCGACAGATCGTCCCTCTAGGCTTCGAGCCGCCATTCGAGCGAGCCGAAATGAGCCAGGGAAATGACGCAGTACGAGCCCGAGCCCTCGGGGTGGGCGATGGGTGGAGTTCTCTTCGCCGGCGCGTTGATGATCCTGATCGGGATCCTCCAGGGGATCGCCGGCATCGCGGCGATTGCCGACGATGGGTTCTTCGTCGTGACGCGGAACTACGTTTTCGATCTCGACCCGAGCGCGTGGGGATGGATCCACCTGCTTCTCGGCATCGTGGTCGCACTCGCCGGGTTCTTCCTCATCGCCGGGCGCGTGTGGGCGGGGATGGTCGCGATCGTTCTGGCGACGTTGAGCGCTGTCGCGAACTTCTTCTTCATCCCGTACTACCCGTTCTGGTCGATTCTCATGGTCGCGCTCGACGTGTGGGTGATCTGGGCGGTTACACGCCCGGGCGTCTATCGCGAACCGTCGTGGCCTCCTGAGCGGGGCGGGCGAGCGCTGCTCGCCCGCCACGCTCTCACGGCTTCCCGCCGTAGCGCCGAGCCCGCCGCGTCTCGCGCGCACGCGCACGCCAGCGGCGCTTGAGCTCGCGACGAACGCGCGTGCTGCTCCGCGCCTCGATCGCACGCAGCTCCCGTTGGAGCTTGCCGTAGTTCGCCCACCGTGCTGGATCGAGCTGGCCCGTCTCGAGAGCTTCGCGCACCGCGCAGTCCGGCTCGGTCGAGTGAGCGCAGTCGTTGAAGCGGCACTGCGCCGCAAGCTCGGCGATGTCCGAGAACGCGCTGTCGATGTCTCCTTCCCAGATCTGGAGCTCCCGCAGCCCCGGTGTGTCGATGAGGATCGCCCCGTCGCGCAGCACGAGGAGCTGTCGATGACGCGTCTTGTGGCGTCCGCGTCCGTCGCGCCGCAGATCTCCCGTCGGCATCAACGTACGGCCGGCGAGCCGGTTGACGAGGGTCGACTTCCCCGTGCCCGACGACCCGAGGAGGACGAATGTCCGGGCTGGCCGGAGAAGCGCGCGAACCTCCTCGATTCCCTCGCCCGTGACGTTGCTCACCGCGAAGACAGGAACTCCGACCGCAACATCCTCGGCCTCGGCGATCTTCTCGAGGTCGTCGCAGACGTCGAGCTTGGTCAGGACAATGACAGGATCCGCACCGCTGTCCCAGGCCGCGACGAGGTAGCGCTCGAGGCGCCGCGGGTTGAAGTCCTGATCGAGCCCGGCGACGAGGAACACGGTGTCGACGTTCGCTACGAGGATGTGCTCCTCCGCCTTCAGCCACGGCGTCTTGCGCGACACCTTCGTTCGCCGCGGGAGGAGAGCCTCGATGGCGACGTGGTTGCCAGGCGCGTCGCACACGGCGACCCAGTCGCCCACGGACGGCATGCCGCCCCAGATCTCGTCGTCTCGTAGCCGCCCGCGGGCATGCGCCAGCCGATCGCCCCGCTCTCCGCGGACGTAGTAGCCGCCGCGGTGCTCCGCGACGACGCGTGCGGGCTCGAATCCCCGCTCGGAATAGGTTGTGAAGGCCGCCTCGAGCTCGTCGGTCCAGCCGAGGGCGGCCAGGGTTCCATCGGACAACGTAAGGCTCCTTCACTCGGATGGAAGAACCGGGCCGCGGCTCGGCATACCCTTGCGCAAGACCGGAATCCGCTAGTGCGGACTCCGGTCGCGCGGACGATCCCTAAAGGCGGCCGCTTCGCGGCCGCAGGGCTCGTGAGTCACAGCGTTGCTAGCGACTCGAGGCACGCGCGAGCCGAAGAGAGATGTAACGCGCGACTTTCATGGTCATCTCCTTTCGCTCGACGACGAGAACCCTCGGGAGGGTACGCCGCGCTCACCGCCGCGTCAACGTCTTGACTTGCAGCGAGCGATCTCCTTTGATGGCGTCATGTCCGCCCAGTCGGCTGGAGTCGGCGTCCCGGCGGTCGCACCCGACGACGTCGCGATGGTGCGACTCGAGGGTGTGCGCAAGAGCTTCGGGGACAACCTCGTGCTCGACAGCGTCGACCTCAGCGTCGATCCCGGCGAGGTGCTGGTCATCATCGGGCCGAGCGGGAGCGGCAAGAGCACGCTTCTCCGCTGCGTCAACCTGCTCGAGCCGATCCAGGCAGGCCGCATCTTCCTCGAGGGCGAGGAGATCACCCGCAAGGGCGTGAACGTGTCGGCCATCCGCCAGCGGATCGGGATCGTCTTCCAGCAGTTCAACCTCTTCCCCCAGCTGACGGCGCTGGACAACCTCACACTCGCAGCCCGTCGGATCCGGAAGATCCCGCGCCGCGAAGCGGAAGCGCGCGCGCGTGACCTTCTCGCGAGCGTCGGCCTCGCGGAGAAAGCCCACCAGCACCCGCACCAGCTCTCGGGCGGGCAGCAACAGCGGGTCGCGATCGCACGGGCACTGATGATGGAGCCGCACGTGATGCTCTTCGACGAAGTCACGTCGGCTCTCGACCCGGAGCTCGTCGGCGAAGTGCTGGTCGTCATGCGCAACCTGGCGCGCGAGGGCATGACAATGTTGATCGTCACGCACGAGATGCAGTTCGCAAAGGAGGTCGGCGATCGCGTGGTCTTCATGGACGGTGGGAAGATCGTGGAGGAAGGCCCGCCTCGCGACGTCCTCGACAACCCGAAGGAGGAGCGAACGCAACAGTTTCTCCGCAGGACCCAGCTCGCTCACACACTCGAAGACCTCACCATCGAAGAAGAAGGAGGATCGGAATGAGACGACTCATGATCGTCATCGCAATGACGGCGCTCGCAGGTGCCGTGCTTGCCGCCTGGGGCGGCGTAGCGTCCGCCGGGGAGGCCGGGCCCACCGTGGCCTTCGCTGCCGACCAGGCGACTCTCCCGCCCCTGCCGGCGGAGATCAAGGAGCGGAAGCGGTTGAAGATCGCCGTCAAGTGCGACTCACCGCCGTTCGGCTACATCGGCGCGCGGAGCGGGCACGCCGGCTTCGACGTCGAGATCGCCCGCTGGTTCTCGCGGCTCGCGTTCGGCAAGTCGAACCGCGTTACGTTTACCTGCGTCACCACCCCCGCCCGTGAGCCTGCGCTCACGACGGGGCGTGTGGACATGGTCATCGCGACGTTCACCTACACGGCCGACCGTGACACCCGCATCGACTTCTCGCGGGCGTACTACAAGGCGACGGGGCGACTGCTCGTCGCCAACAACTCGTCGGTCGGATCCCTCTCGGACCTTGCCGGAAAGACCGTCGTGACAACGAGCGGCTCTATCTACGACCGCTGGATGAAGAACTGCTTCAAGGACACGAAAGTACTTGTCACCGACAGCTTCACGAACGCGCTGATCGCGTTTCGTGACGGACGCGCCGACACGCTCATGTGGGACGACACCGTCCTCCTGGGCATCGCCGTGACTGATCGCAGCTACAAGCTGACGAGCGACCTGTTCCTCCCGCTCCCGTACGGCATCGGGATCAAGCAAGGGAACACCGAGCTGAAGGCGTGGATCGACTCGCGCCTGAACCTCATGAAGAAGCGGGACTTGTTCTTCCCGATCCTCAAGAACACGGTGCCGCCAGCCCAGGTCGAGCCGTTCTCGAAGAACATCCTGCGACCCAAGCAGGGCTTCACCTACAACACAGTCGATCTCACGACTCAGTGCCCGTAGAGGGCGCCCGAGCTCGAATACGACCAGGAGCGGCCGCCTCAGCGGCCGCTCCTGACGTCCGTCCGTGAACCTGGCCGTCGCCTTCGACTGGTCGTTCATCACGGAGAACGGCGACGAGCTCCTGGCAGGGCTCCGCCGAACGCTCGAGGTCTCTGCGATCGCAATCGCAGGAGCCTTTGCCATCGGGCTCGTCCTCGGGGCGGCACGCGCGCACCGCGTCCCCGTCGTCAGCCAGCTCGCAGCGATTTACGTCGAGATCATCCGCAACACCCCGATTCTCGTCCAGATCTTCTTCCTCTTCTTCGGGCTCCCTCAGATCGGGATCGTCCTCGAGCCCTTCACCGTCGCCTGGCTCGCAGTGACGGTCTGGGGAGGCGCCTTCAACACAGAGAACTTCCGTGCCGGGTTCGAGGCCGTTCCCTATCGATTCCGCGAGGCGGGATTCGCGTTGGGATTCGGGAGCCTCACCACCTTCGTGAACGTCACGTTGCCGATTGGCGGCCGGATCGCCCTTCCGTCCTCGATCAACACGTACATCAGCGTCGTCAAGAACACGTCGCTCATGTACGTCATCACCTACCCGGAGCTGACCACGACGGCGCTGAACATCAACGCGCTGACGCTTCAGACCGTCGAGACGTTCACGACCCTGGCCGTCACCTACCTCGCGATCGTGTGGACGATGTCCGCCTCGATCCGTGTGGTCGAGCGCCGTCTCGCCCTGCCCGAGGACGCGCGATGAGCTTCCTCCCCGACTGGGCCGAACCCGTCCTTCGCTACATGCTCGAGGTCGGGCTGAGGGGCACGCTCCAGATCGCGGCGATCTCGCTCGTCGGGAGCACGATCATCGGCATCACACTCGGGACACTGCTCACGATCAAGTTCCTGCCGACGCGAGCGGTGATCCGGTTCTACATCGAGGTGTGGCGGGGGCTCCCGATACTCGTGACGCTCTTCCTCGTCTTCTTCGTGCTCCCCGTCATCAACCCGCGCTTCGAGTTCGACGCGCTGATCTCGGCCTCGATCGCCCTCACTTTGTGGGGAAGCGCACAGATCGCGGAGGCAACGCGCGGCGCCGTGCAGTCGATCCCGAAAGAGCAACACGAGGCTGCGTCGGCACTCGGCTTCGGCTGGATCGGCAGGCACTCATTCGTGATCCTTCCGCAGGCGCTCAGGAGGCTCTTGCCGCCGCTCGTGAGCCTTCTGGTGAACATCATCCAGAACTCGACAATCGCCCAGGTGATCGGCGCCCCGGAGCTCCTCGAATCGGCCGAGCGCCAGGTCGAGCGACTGGCCGCTCCCCCGCCGATCGGCATCGGCGAGGTGAAGGCCCTCCCGATCTACGCCACGGTGATGATCATCTTCTTCCTCATCTCGTTCCCGCTCACGAGGCTCAGCGCCCACCTCGAGAAGCGGCTCACCTAGCGCGACACGGCCAAGAGAGCCTCACTCGTTCCCCTCCTCAGCTCGGCCACGGACCAGCGCTCCCGAGCCTGCGGCCGAATGAATCGGCCTCCGGCCTGGAACCGAAGCACCCAGACAGCCGCAGAGACGTCGGGACCGCGGTTGCCGGCCCGCTATCCTGACCCGGCGTGGTGGCGGTAGCTCAGTTGGTAGAGCCCCGGGTTGTGGTCCCGGTGGTCGCGGGTTCGAGTCCCGTCCGCCACCCCTGACATGACCGCGTAGGCTTCGCCCTCGATGAGTGGCAACGGACTGGCCTCCGCTACGAGATTCCTCGTCCTCGCGCTCAGCATCCTGTACGGCCTCGCAGCGCTGGTCGGGCTCGTGTTCCTCGACTTCGACACGACGCGCGACCAATCTCTTTGGCTCGTGCTCCTGGGCGCCGGCGCCGCGCTGATGCTCGTGGGGCAACTCGCGACTCCCGCAGGTTGGCTGTCCGCGGGGCTCGTCTCGGTCGGAGCCGCGGTGGGAGGCCTGCCGCTCTTCTGGACACTGCTCGTCCCGATCGCCGTCGCTGCGGTGATTTCGTGCAGCGTTGCGCTCGAGCGACGCCGAGCTGCTGCGCCAGCCTGATGCTCCACACTCGTCACGGCTGGTGGCTCGAGGAGGCCGGCGAGGTGACTCCGACTCGCCCCCTCGAGGGAGACGCGACGGCGGACGTCGTCATCGTCGGAGGCGGATATCTCGGGCTCTGGTCGGCTTGGCATCTGCTCGCCCTCGAGCCCGAGCTCGCCATCGTCGTGCTGGAGGCGGCGGTCTGCGGGCACGGCCCGAGCGGGAGGAACGGCGGTTTCTGCGAAACGCTGTGGGGAGACGCGCCCACACTTCGCGAGAGGGCCGGTGACACTGCCGCGCTCGCCGTCTGCCGGGCGTCGGAGGACGCGGTGCGTGGGATCGGCGCGTGGTGCGAGGCGAACGAGGTCGACGCCTGGTACCGACAGGCGCCGATGCTGCGCGTGGCGACCACCGAGTCGCAGGTCGGGTCGTGGGACGAGATCGTGGACGCCGCCGCTGTCCTCGGTGCGCCGGAGGAGGTCGTATCGGTCTCGGCCGACGGTGTGCGGGCTCGCTGCGCCTCCCCGCTCTTTCTCGGCGGCGCTCTCTACCGGCTGAACGCGACCGTGCAGCCCGCTCGACTCGCGCTCGGACTGCGCGCGAAGCTCCTCGAGCGTGGTGTCCGCATCCACGAGCGAACAGAGGTCACGCGGCTCCACGGCAACGGCGACGTGGAAACCCGCACGGGGCGCGTGCAGGCGAGCTCTGCCGTTCTCGCCGTCAATTCGGCGGCGGCGGGTTTCCCGGGCTACCGACTCTCGCTCGCGGTCGCATCGAGCCACATCGTCCTCACCGAGCCGATCCCGGAAGTGCTCGAGGAGCTCGGCTGGACAGGCGGCGAGGCGATCGTCGACAGCCGGACGCTCGTCCACTACATGCGCACGACACGCGATGGGCGGATCGTCTTCGGTTGGGGCGGCGGCCAGATGGGCCTCGGGGGACGAACGTCCGACCGGCTCGAGCTCGCCCCCGATGTGATCGCGCGCACGCAGGAGAGCCTGGTTCGGTTCTTCCCGCAGCTCCGCGGGCGCGAGGTGACACATGCCTGGGGCGGGCCGATCGACGTCTCCCCTACCCACTTGCCGATCTTCGGGAGCCGCGGGAAGGTTCATCACGGCTTCGGCTTCACCGGGAACGGTGTCGGGCCCACGTATCTCGGCGGAGAGATCCTGGCGCGCCTCGCGCTCGACCGCCGCGACGAGCGGACGTCGCTTGCCATCGTCGAGCCCGGCCGAAAGTTCTTCCCGCCGGAGCCGTTTCGCTACGTGGGCGGCTCACTCATCCGGCGCGCACTCCTGGCGAAGGACGCAGCGGAGGACGCCGGTCGGGAACCGAGCGCGGCAACGCGGCTCGTCGCGTCTCTCCCGCACCGCCTCGGCCTCCGGCTTCCACGTTAGCCGAGCTAGCCATTCGCGACGTGTGGCGCTCGTTCCGACACGGACATGGACAAAACAGCGAATCGACAACCAGCGAGCGTCCGGGCACCATCGAGCGATGTGGGAGACGGTCGACCTCGAGGGGCGCCGGGTCGTCCTGACGTTCGCGACCTGGCGGCACATCGTCGACGAGCACGGCGAGCTCGAAGCGCACCGAACGGCCGTGCTTGCAGCCGTCAGTAATCCCGATCGACGAACGACTGGACGATCGCCGTCTGAGGAGTGGTGCTACGGCGTCACTGCGCGGCCCTCGCGCTGGATAAAGGTGGTCGTACACTTCGAGAGCGGCGAAGGTCGCATCGTCACGGCGTTCCCGCGGAGGCGTTTCCCATGAGCCTGAGATTCGGCGGCATAGAGTTCGAGCACGTCTCCTACGACCAGGAGGGGGACGTTCTCTACCTGCGAAATGGTCCGTCCACGGTTGCTGTCGACTGGGACGAGTCTCCTGAGGGCCACCACCTTCGCTACGGAGCAGACGGCCAACTCGTCGGGATCACGATCGTGAACGCGCGCTGGTTGCTCGAGCAGGACGGGAAGATCACTGTGACGCTTCCGCAGATGCAAGTCGAAGCGAGCGACCTCGAGGGCATCCTTACGCCGGCATAGCAGGAAATAGCTCGATCAAGCGGCAGACCGCGGTTCACGAGCCGCATTTGCTGCCACAGCCCGACCCTCTCAAGAGCTGAAGCTTGCTCGCGCGCGCGAATCAGCGTGTCGCACTCGTCGACGGCGGCGCGCGCGCCGGACCCGGCGCGCGGGAAGACTGCAGCTGCGGCCCCGCGGATTAGAATCCGCAGCCGTGTCCCACATCACGACGGTCGTCGGGAGCTACCCGCAACCCGACTGGCTGATCGACCGCGAGCGGCTCGGAGAGCGACTGCCGCCGCGCGTGCGAGCGCGCGAGCTCTGGCGAGTGCAGGAGCCGTTCCTCGAGGACGCTCAGGACGACGCGACCCGCCTCGCCGTCCGGGACATGGAGCTGGCCGGGGTCGACGTGATCACCGACGGGGAGATGCGGAGGGAGAGCTACTCCAATCGATTCGCGACCGCGCTCGACGGCGTCGACCTGGACGACCCTGGCGTCGCCCTCGATCGCACGGGTCACGCGAACCCCGTCCCGCGCGTAGTCGGCCCGATTCGCCGCACCCGGCCGGTCGAGGTCCGCGACGTCGAGTTTCTCCGCTCGATCACCGACCGCAGGATCAAGATCACCGTCCCCGGGCCGTTCACGATGACCCAACAAGCCCAGAACGACCACTACGCCGACGAGCGGAGCCTGGCGCTCGCCTACGCGCAGGCGGTGAACGAGGAACTGCGAGACCTCAAGGAAGCCGGAGCCGACGTCGTCCAGATCGACGAGCCGTACCTCCAAGCACGCCCCGAGCCGGCCCGGGAGTACGCGATCGAGGCGATCAACCGCGCCCTGGAAGGCATCGAAGGCGAGACCGTCCTCCACACCTGCTTCGGCTACGCGCACATCGTCCACGACCGCCTAGCCGGCTACCCGTTCCTCCGCGAGCTCAACGACTGCCTCGCAACGCATCTCTCGCTCGAGGCGGCTCAGCCGAACCTCGATCCGGAGGTGCTGCGCGACGTCCCGGACAAGGTAATCGTCCTCGGAGTCCTGGACCTGGGCGCCAGCGAGATCGAGACGCCTGACGTCGTCGCAGGCCGGATCCGGAGAGCCCTCACGGTCGTACCGCCCGAGCGGCTCGTCATAGCGCCGGACTGCGGGATGAAGTACCTGCCGCGCGCCGTGGCATTCCGCAAGCTCGAAGCGATGGTTGCCGGTGCGCTCCTCGTCCGCGAGGATCTCGACCTCTGATGCAGATCGGAAAGCCCGGGCCCCCCGTCAGCCACATCAGCCAGGCGTATCCCGACCGGGTCGAAGTGCGCGGACGCGACCTCTCCGGCGATCTGATGGGGAGGGTGACCTTCACCGACTACTTCCACCTGCTCCTGACCGGACGCGAGGCGACCGAGGATCAGCGCTTCTTCCTCGACCTGCTGCTCGTGGCAATCGCCGAGCACGGGATGATGCCCACGAACGTCGCGGCGCGAATGACGCTCGCCGCCGATCCCGGATCGCTGCAGGGGGCCGTCGCTGCAGGGATCCTCGGTGCCGGCCCGGTCGTTCTCGGGACGTCCGAGGAGTGCGCGCGGCTGCTGGAGGACGCGCAGGCGAAGGTCGCAGAAGGCGCCGAGCCCGCTGTAGTCGCCACGGCGATCGCGAGTGCGATCCGCACCTCGGGCGAAAAGGTGCCGGGCTTCGGCCATCCCGTGCACCGTCCGCTCGACCCTCGCGCCGAGAGGATCCTCGCGCTCGCGGACGAGCGCGGGATGAGCGGGCCTCACGTCCTGCTCGCACAGGCGCTCCGGGAGGCCGTGGCCGAGGTGTGGGGCAAGCCGCTTCCCATGAACGTCTCTTTGCCGATCGCCGCGGTGATGCTCGACCTCGGCTACTCGACGGCCCACGTAAAGGCCGTACCGATTCTCGCCCGTACGGCCGGCCTGCTCGCCCACTTGGCCGAAGAGCAGGAGAATCCGATCGGGTTCCTGCTCGCTGCGAGAGCGGAGGACGCGGTCGAGTACAAGCCGCGGTCGGAGTGATGCTCGAACCCGAGGTCGAGACTCTCCCGTGGTCCGAGCAGCTCGCGCTCGACGACGCGAGCTATCGCTCTCAGCTCGCGTACCTCTTCGAGCGCTCGGGGTTCTACCGCGACAAGTTGAATGCGGCCGGATTCACCACCCCCGACGCCGCGCGCGGGCTCGCGGACATCGCACGGCTCCCCCTCACCGAGAAGACCGAGATCAAGGAGACGTGCACCCCCGAGAATCCGATCGGCGCCCATCTCTGCGCAACGCCGTCCGAGATCGTTCGGATCTACTCGACGAGCGGCACCACGGGTACGCCCAGCTTCATTCCCCTGACCGCGAGCGATCTCGACAACTGGGTCACAGGCTCGGCGCGAAGCTACGCGGCCTCCGGGATCACAGCGGGTCAGAGCATCGTCTCGACCTACAACGCCGGTCCGTTCGTCGCCGGGGCGGCGCTCGCCTCCTTCGACCGCATCGGCCTTTGCCACATTCCGGTCGGGACCGGGAACACCGAGCGCCTGATGCTCGCGATCGAGCTCCTGCGTCCCGAGGCGGCAGTCCTGACGCCCTCGTATGCCGCCCATCTCGTCGAATGGGCGGCCGAGCGGGACATCGACCTCCGGGGATCGAGCGTCGAGCGCGTTCTCGTGGCTGGTGAGCCCGGCGGCGGCGAGGCCGCTTTCCGCGCAAAGCTCGAGGAGGGCTGGGGCGCACGTATCACCGAGGCGATGGGCATCGGCGACATTGGCGTCTCGCTCTGGGGAGAGTGCGAGGAGCAAGACGGAATGCACCTTGGCGCACGCGGCTTCGTCCACCCGGAGCTGATCGACCCCGGAACGGGCGATGTGCTCAGCATGGACGACGACGCCACTGGCGAGCTCGTGCTGACGCACCTGCAGCATCGGGCCGCACCGCTCCTGCGATTCCGCACACGCGATCACGTGCTGGTCCGGACGAGCCCGTGCCCGTGCGGGCGCACGGGCCCACGCGTCCGGTGCGTCGGGCGGACCGACGAGATGCTCATCGTGCGCGGGGTCAACGTCTTCCCCTCGGCCGTCCGCGAGGTCGTGGGCGCGTTCGCTCCCGCGGTCAGCGGCCACATCCTCGTCAAGCCGCAGTCAGCAGGGGTGAAGCAGGATCCGCCGCTGCCCGTTGTCGTCGAGCTTGCGCAGGGAGTGGCCGGTGACGACACGCTCGCTGAGGCGATACGTGAGAAACTGCGGAACGTGCTCGTCGTCCAGACACGGGTCGATCTCGTGCCGTGGGGGACCCTCGGGCGCAGCGAGTACAAGTCGAAGCTGGTCGAGCGCTAGGTCATGCGAAAGCTCCAGACGCAAGGCGTCCACCACATCACGATCGTCGGAGCCGATCGCCAGACGTCGATCGGCTTCTGGGAGGGCGTCCTCGGGATGCCCTTCGTCTTCGAGCAGCCGAACCTCGACAACGAGGCGGAGAGCCATCTCTACTTCGACTCCGGCGACGGGCGGCTCATCACGATCTTCACGAACGAAGAGCGTGAGCCGGATCCAACCCGCACTGCGACGGACATCGGCTGTGTGCAGCACATTGCGTTCTCGCTCTTGCAGGCAACTTTCCACCAGGCGGTGGAGCGCCTCGACGAGCGCGGCATCGAGCACTCAGGCGTCAAGGACCGAGGCTTCATGGACTCGATCTACTTCGAGGATCCGCTCGGACTCCTGATCGAGCTCGCGTCGTACCGCTTCGAACCGCCGTTCGGCTATACGCATTCCGACGTACTGCTGGAAGCTCACAAGATCCGGGTCGAGCGCGGCGATCACCACATCGCCCAAGACCAACTTGCTGATGCCATCGAGACGCTCGTCGAGCGATCACGGCCGTCGCTCTCGGACGATCGCTCGCCCAAGAACCCGTACCGCTAACGAACAAGGAGGATCGACGACATGGCCACCAATACGCTGAGCATCCTGAAGCCGAGCGTCAACAACCTGACGACTCGGATCTTCGTCCGCGCCGCCGGGCTCGACTACGAAGAGCTGGACGTGTGGGGGAAGAAGTCCACGCCGGAGTTCCTGGCGAAGAACCCAGCCGACCTCACGCCGCTGCTCGAAGAGGCGGGACTGCCGAAGGGCTCGCTGTGGGAGAGCTGCGCGATCATGCAATACCTCTGCAACAAGCACGGCCTCGACGAGTTCTACCCCTCGGACCCGGGCGAGCGCGCGATGGTCGACAGCGCGATGTTCTACCTGACGGGCACGGTCTATCCGCTTCTCGCGCGCGCGACCTATCCGGCGCTCGGGTTCGGTCAATATCCGGGCGAGGTCGCGACATCGGGCGCCGACGACGACATGAAGGCCAAGGCGCAGAAGGACGCCGAGGCCGCGCTTGCCGGGCCGCTCGAGGTCTACCGCGCGTGGTTCCTCGGCGGAAAGCAGTTCATCGGCGGTGACACTCCGTCGATCGCCGACATGCGCCTCGCGGCAACGCTCGAGTTCCTGCGCGCGATTGACTACGACTTCCCGGCCTGGGCCGAGGAGTACATGACCGCGATGGAGGCGACGCTCGGCGACGCGTACTCGGAGCCCGCAGCCGACGTGCGCGGCTACATCGACTATGTGCGGTCGCAGAGTGGGTGAAGCCTGGCGGCGGGAGCCTGAGGGGCACGGAAGTCGTCATGCCCTGGGGTCATCGGCGCCGCGCCGGCATCTTACGAGGCGCCTCAGGGCGCGAAGCCGAGGACAAGCCTAAGGGCACGATCGACGTCAATGACCTCGCCCCAACTCAGCATGCGAACGGTGTCGCCGCTGGAGCTCGAGGAGTTCGCGTGCTTCGTCGAGGAGGTGTTGGGCCTCGCCGACCTGCCCGTCGACGGCGAGTCGCTCCGCGAGCATCTTCTCTCCCCCGACAGGTGTCGCGAGGATCGAGCGGCGCAAGAGAGAGCGCGTGAAGGCCAGAGCGGCGGGGAGGCCCGCGCGGCGCTACCACGAGTGCACGGGCGCTCGCTCTTCGTCGACCGGAGGCCCCGTTGCGTGCTACTTCCCGCGCGACCTCTTCTTCTGCTTCTTCACCTTCAAGCTGAGCATCGGCGTCTTCGCCTGGGTTCCCAGGGAAACGGGGTTGGGCACAGGATGCTTCTTCGACTTCCCTGCCATGCCGATCCTCCTCGATCAAGGGCGAGTGGCAACGGACGATCCCACGTTACAGGCCGTAGGCGGATGCGCTGTCCGATGCGCTGGTCGCGCCTCTCGCCAAACCATGGCTCCGGCGGTCGCTCCGGAATGCCTCTTGTGATACTCGCACGGCTCTCCTCGGCTCTCGCCCGGGCACGGGCAACACGCCTAGCGGCGTAGGTCGCAGACGACGAGCTACCTATCCGGGCTGAATGAGCGCCCTACGGCGCGCCGGCACCGTGCTTAGGAGCGTCTACCGGCGTCTTTTTGAGTCCCAACCACTTGCGGATCTTCGCGGCCAAGCTGGTCATGAGATGATCCGGCTCGTTCATGATCCGCTCGGTCGAGAACTCATGCGTTTCCCCGCCGTAGCTGATCGAGCCGATGCGGGACAACACGCTCTCGAAGGCGGCCGGCCAGTCCTCCCCGGTCGCCAGCAGAAGCCCGATCAGACGCCGTCTCGCCATCGCTCGAACCTTCGGGGCGAGTCTACGTGTCTGCGAACGAGAGTCAACGCGCTTGCGAGTGACACGGACGCCGCGATGCCGCAAGGCCGCGTGGACACGGCGGGCGCCATAGGCGCCGCGGCTCTCGGCGTGGATCCCGTGCACCCGCTGGCCGAGCCAGGCGTCGGCAAAGCGCACGATCCAACGGCGGCCGCTGCTGCCCACAGGCTCGTATTCCCGCCGTGCTCACAAGCAGCTTCGACAGAGCATCACTTCGCCGACGACCGTCTGGCGCAAGATCCGCTCGACGAGTAGTCGAGGTCAACGCTCGGAGGCGTCGTCTACGCGTCTACGTGGCCGAACAAGCGCTGCGCCAACTCGTAGTCCTCGAGCGTGTCGATCTCCACCCAGCGTAGCCCGGTGATGTCGAGGGCCTTGAAGGGCTCTCCGGCCTGGACGATCGCGTCGTACGCCACCTCGTAATACCTCTGGTGGTTGGTGGGATCCTCGAGCATCGCCTCGAGCGTCGTGAACAGCGTTGCGCAGGAGCGCTCGTCGATCCGCTCGACCCCGATCGACTCGCCGGCAGCGCTCGTCACCGGGACGTCGTTACCGATGCGCGAGATGTTCCCCTCGGCGTCGCACCGCACCTTGATGACCTCCTCGTCGACCGCGGTGCGATCGACGCAGGCGTAGCTCCAGCCGTCGCCCGCCGCGACGAGCCTGGCCAGAATCTCCCCATCGAAGATAACGTCACCGTCCAGCTTGATGAACGTCTCACCCTCGAGCTGCTCCCTCGCGAGCAGCAGGGAGTAGCCGGTGTTCGTCGTCCGATAGTCGGGGTTCCGCAGAATCGTGATCTCCACGAGCGGAAACGCCTGCGGGAGGTACTGCTCGATCGCTGCCTGCATGTGCCCGCAGACGATCACAATCGAGCGCACGTCGTGCTTGGTGAGCTTCCGGATCATGTGCTCGAGTATGTTGCTGCCGCCAATCGGCAGGAGCGATTTCGGTGTGGAGACCGTCAGCTCCGCCAGCCGGCTGCCCATGCCGGCGAGGAGAATGACGGCCTTCATGAGCTGACTGCGTTGATCGTCACTTCCGGAGCGGGTAGGTGAGCGATTCCGGCCGGCGTGCGAGCTGGTTGCCGCGCTGGACGAGCCGGACGAACGCGATGAAGAACTGGCTGATCGCGAAGATCCAGATCCAGAGATCTGGTCGCTGTACAAGGGCGGCAAGCGCGCCCAAGGTGATGTGCTCGGCTTCATCGAGCGCGAAGAAGGAGCGGTTCCGAAACCAGAGCCAGGCGAGCTTCTGCTGGAGGTCTTTTGGTTCCGTCCTCCTGGCGTCCAGGTCGACGTAGAGTGCCTGCCGGAGTTCGCGCGACTTGTCGAGATATTCGTTATCCCGACTGACTGCCACGAACATCGTCTCGAGCTTGATGTAGTAACGAAACAAGAACCCGAAGCACGACATCAGGCCGAGAAGCAGGAACAGGCTCTTGCCCGTGAGGTCGTAGGCCGCGATCGCCATCGCGGCGTTGATGATGAAGATCTTCAGGACGTCGAGCGTCTTGTCCAGGTAGTCGCCGATTGCCGACGTCTTGCCGGTATAGCGGGCAAGTTGGCCATCGAGGCAGTCGAGGACGTACGACACCGGCAACAGGACGGCTGCAAGGACACTCCAAGCTCCGCCCACGACTATGAGGCCTGCCGCGACGCTGTAGAGGCCAAGCGAACCGACGCTCACATGATTCGGCGTCAGAGACGCGATCTTGCTCGCCGGGATCAGCAACGTGTTGGCGAGCCTCGGGTACCAGAGGTCCCCCCAGTTGCTGAAGTAGTTCGGCTCGATGACGGAAGCCCGGGGAGGATGCTCAGGAGATGGCACTGGTCGACGTCTCCGTCGGAACAAGCTGAAGCGGCCTGGCCGTCTCCCGTGTGCCTTGCCGCAAGGCGGCTTGCACTTGGCGCAGCGCATCGCGCGTATCGTTCTTCCGCAGCGCGCCGATGTGCCCGATCTGGAACATCCTGTCCGCGAGCGCGCCCTTGCCGTTGTAGACGACGATCCCTCTGGTCCTCAGGTGGCGCGCCAAGTGTTCGAACGAGAGGTATTCGGGCAGCAACACGCAGGTCAGGACGCTGGAGTTCATCCCGCGATAGTCGGCGTACTCGAGGCCCATCTGTGTCAGCCGCTCACGCGCGAACAACGCCCGCGCATGGATCACTCCGCGGGCCCGTACCACGCCCTGCAGGGTGCTCTCCTCAAGCGCGGCGTGGAGCGAGACGAACACGTGCACTGCAGGCGTGTTTGGTGTCTGCGCATGATCACGCATGTATCGGCAGTGGGTATGGAGATCCAGGTACTGCGGCCCGGCTGGCATCGAGGCCGACTGCTCGAGAACGCTCCCCTTGACAACAACGATCCCCATGCCGGGCATGGCAGACAGCGCCTTGCCCGACGTGCCGGTCAGGACATCGATGCCCCACTCCTCGGCGGCGATCACCTCAGCGCCGATGCTGCTGATCGCATCAACCGCGATCAGCGCGCCATGCCGATGGGCGAGCCGGGCGATTTCCGCGATGGGATTGAGCATCCCACTACTCGTCTCATGGTGCACGACGACGACCAGGTGGTACTGCCTCCGCTCGAGCTCCTCTGCCACCTTCTCGAGATCAATCGCCTCCTGCCATGCAAATCTCAGCTCCCGAACGTCTCGGTTGTGCCGTCGTGCGGTAGCCAGGAGCCGCTCCCCAAACTCGCCGTTGCTGACCACGAGGGTTGGCCCGATGGCGCCGACGCTCGCCAACACGGCCTCATTCGCCGCTGTTCCCGATCCGGTGATGAATGCGATTTGGTACGAGCTATCTGCGCTGCCAATCCCCACGACGGGCTTCAACATCGCCGCGCTCTCAAGCAACAGCTGCGAGAACTCTGGCTCACGGTGCCCAATGTTCGTGTTTCTCACAGCGCGCAGCACGTGGGCGGAGAGCAGGACGGGCCCGGGGCAGAGCAGTACCGGCCTCGGCCTTCCCCCGTGGCCTCTCGACAGGTACGACCGGAGAAGCTCCACCAGGCGGCCGCCTGGTGGACGGTGGCCTCCTGGGGCTCGAGCAGGCGAGCGTAGCGCCGGAGCGCGCAGACCAGCGGAAGCGCCGGATGCTACGACCCGTGTGCTCGGAGTTCCGATGTCGCTAACAACCGGGGTCCGCACCGGCACGGCCCGTTCGAACAGGTCGGCGAGCTGGTTGGTCGTCGCTGCCGCTGGCTCCCGGCTGCTGATCGCACGCTGCGCCCGCGGCGCGCCGCCCTCCGTGCTGTTCACGTACGGGGCGCGCACGCCCTGGCTCGGCACGATGTCTATTGCGATCCTCCTCTCTAACGGGCCAGAACGGCTGTCGAGCTGGCCTGGACTCCGTCGGGCTCGACACTTCCGACCGTTGCTTTTACTAGTCGTTAACCATCCTCCCACGTCTGACGTACCTCCGTCGGCGCTCGGTAGCGCAGGCCGAAGTGCGGTCGGTGGTGGTAGCTGGTGGATGTAGGTGGCGATCTCCCTCTCGCCGCGGAGCGCCGGTTACGCCTTTCGCGAGCCCAGGGCGAGGTCGACCGCGGCGCGCTTCGCGGCGCGCCGGGCCGAGGTCTCTGTCGCACTTCCAACAGAGGACGACGGGCTGTAGCCGATCACTCTCAATGTCAGAGAACGCTCGCCAAGGGCTAGCAACCAGTGGCTAGAGCCGTCGAGCGAGCTCGAGCCTGTTACGGACGGTGCTGACGCCGCCCGCGTGTTATTCGGTGCGGGTGCCGCGCAGCACAACCGCCCTCTCCCGTCGCCGAACGTCCGCCACCGCACTGAAAGGGAGAACACGCCGCCGCCTCGCGAGGAGACGGCGACTGCGGACGACGATCTCGTCGGGGTGGTCAACGTGCCGCTCGTAGCGGACGTGATCCAGCCAGCCGACGTGCGTGCCGTCGCTCGCGAGCACCCGGTAGCCCCCGGCGGCGGCGAGGAGGCGGCCGAGTTCCGCCTGTGTCCTGTCGCTCCGCTCGTGCCCGCCACCCTCCTGCACGGAAGAGAAGAGTAGTGACGCTTCCGGCAGGCTCTCCTCTCGGGCACGTTTTCTTGTTCATGTGCGCAAGAACCCGTATGTGGGGAAGGACGTCCTCGGTCCGCTGTGGGTGATCAAGACGGGGCGACTCGCGCTAGCCTTCGGTCGACAAGATCGAATCGCAGGAGGGCTGAACCATGGACGCGAGAGTGCAAGATAGGATCGTCGTCGAGTCGGAGCGGGCCGCTCAGTCGGGTCGGGCTGGCGTCATCGAGGAGGTTCTGGCCCAGGATCCGCCGCGCTTCCGGGTCCGGTGGGACGACGGGCGCACGAGCATCTTCGCTCCCTCGACAGGTGTCGCGAGGATCGAGCGGCGCAAGAGAGAGCGCGTGAAGGCCTGAGCGGCGGGGAGGCCCGCGCGGCGCTACCACCAGTCAAGGATTCCGACCCACGCCCGGCCCTGAGGGCGTCCCGGTACGCGTCCTGTAGCTCGTCTGTCAGGGTCGCGGACCCCTCGTGTCAACGACGAGTGAGCTCCCCGAGTACGGCCCGGATGACGCCGCACCCTTACGCCGCCTCGTCCTCGAGCACCTCGGTCTCGATGCACGCTTTGAGCGCCTCCACCGTCGTGAAGGAGCGGAATCCACGCTCGGCAGCGACGCCGGCGGCGACACTCGCTCACAACACAGCTTCAGGCAACCCCTCGAGGAGGCGAGGGTCGTGCAGGCGAGGAAGAGTCAGCGATCGACCGGTCGCCGCGTGTCGAGCGCCTGCCAGAACTGCTCCTCCGTCACCACGAGCTGGTGCCGAAGGATCGCCTCGAACCGCCCGGGGCTCATCGCCTTCCTCGACGAGAACGAGCGGTGCGTGCGCAGCACCGTTCCGTCCGAGAGCACCTTCTCGAAGAAGACGTGCCCGGTGCGCCGCTCTTCGCGCCAGCCGTCGATCCGGCAGAAGCGCTCGACCTGCGCCCAGGTCGGCGTTCTCACGTGTCGCTGAGCAAGTCGCGCTGCTCGGCAGGCGGCGTCAGCGCGAAGCGGAGGAGCCACGGTGCGTGGTCGGCGCGGTCGGTCGCGGCATAGAACGCCGCCCGCCCGAAGTAGTCGGCCGCGTAGGCGTGGAGCTCGACGACCAGATCGTCGAGCGCCTCTGCCCGGCTCGAGCCGAACCCGAGCAGCCCGAGCTTCGGCAGGGCTGCGGTGACCTCGTCTCCGTCCTCGACGACCTCGACGTCGAAACCGAACCCGGCGAGATGTCGAGCGAGGTCGTCGGTCCGCACGAGCAGCATGCGCTCCTTGCCCCGGTGGCGACTGACGATGCTCGGGCGGTGCTCGTGCACCACGCTCGTCATCACGTCCGATAGCTCGCTCTTCGCGCGCGAGAACTCGAGAGACGTGAGCGCCGGGATGAGCTCAGTGTCCATTCCGAGATCAAACTGGTCAGGTTGACCAAAGTAGACAAGTCCTGGAGGGCCGAGCGGTACAGCCGCCACTTCGAGCGGCACGACGAGTTGGCCCGCGATCGCGATGGGATCCTCCTCCAGCTGGCCTGATTGCAGTCTCCAAGACCTCATAGGGCGGTGGACATCCGTTGTGTTCGCTAGAAGTTCGCCTATAGTTCGGCTGACAGGGAGGAAACCTTGGCTAACACGCCGCCTTACGTAAACGACGCGCTGCGCTGGGTCGCAATGGAGGTTCGGTACCCGGTTGTTGAGGAATTTGGGGCCGTTCTGCCACCGGAGTTCCGAGATCGTGTTCAGGAAGAGTTTCCTGTTCTTGAGGAGCAGAACGAGCTCTCGATGAACTTCAGCCCGACCGGTCCGTCGGCGCAGCAAGCGTTGAAGTACCGATTTTCAAGTCGCGACCGCCTAGCCAGCATTGTGGTCGGGCGTGATGCGATCACATGCGAGACGACTCTCTACCCTGGCTGGACACCGTTCCGCGAGCGCTTCACGGGCATCCTGTATGCACTCCAGGACGCACGGAGGCCTGAGGGAACTCTGCGAGTCGGCCTTCGGTACATCGACGAGATCCGAGTACCCGGTGTTGCCACGCTTAGCGACTGGACGGGATGGATCTCGGACAACCTTATTGCTCCTTTCCGCCTGCTTGGTGATATCGAGCCCTCGACGGCAACCCTCGCGCTTCAGTATGGGACGCCCCCTGGTTTCGTCACGCTCTTCCGCGGTGCACCGTTTCCTGTCGGCCGGACTGTGCAACCGGAGGGGCCGCTCCGAATGCCGTTTGCGACACCTGACGGTCCGTACTTCCTCTTAGACACTGACGCATCCTGGGCGGATCCGGACCGGCAGATTCCGGAATTCGATGTAGACCGAATCGTGGAGATCCTCAACGAGCTCCACGAGCCGAGCAACCGTCTCTTCGAAGCCTCGATTACGGATCGCTTGAGAGACGAAGTTTTGAGGCGACCGCTTGAGGAGGTCTGGGCTGCCAATGGCTGAGCTGGTTGAACAGGTCGACGTTCAGGCTCCGCTGCGTGCCTTTCGAGTGAACACGCGGCCCGACGAGGCGTCCTTGTCGGTTCGGCAGGTCCTGGATCAAGTGCGACGGTTGCTGTTGGTAACCACCGCCAGCGCGAGTCCCGCCATCGTCGAGTCGTCCTCAAGCTGGCCGTACGAGTTCGGTACCACGGTTCCGCTTAGCGGTGGCGAGTGGTTGGTTACGACGCATCCCTCTCGCGCCCAGCTCTGGAATCTGGGGGTTTTCGATCCTGCCGATGTGAGTTCGGCCGATCCCGAGCTTGAATCACATGACGTGTACCTCCGTGGGCTCCTGGGCGCGCGGAGGGCTCTTGCCAGCTCGGCATTCCTGTCAACACAGCTGGTCGGAGCGCCACAGCAGCTCGTGGCTGCACGGCGAGCTCTTGGCAGCTCCGGGCTTCTTGCGACGCAGTTGGTCGCAGCGCCTGAGTCGCTTCCGCTCTCCTTCGGCGCCGTAAACGTGGACCCCCTAAGGGCGTATGAAGGTACGCGCCAGCGCGCCACAGAGTCGCGCGAAGACGCGCTCGCAGACATAAAGCGGCGGCTCGATGCGACCAAGGCTAAGTACGCGCGCATGTCTCCTCGCGACGTTGTCAGCTACGTCACTGAGGAGCTCGGAATCGGACAGTTGGCGACAGCCCGAGGCGTTGGCGTGAGCCCGACAGCTGTACGGAAGTGGCGGCGAGGAGAGGCAGCACGCTCAGAGCATCGCGATCAGCTCTCTCGGTTCGCCGCGTTCGTTCAGTTGCTAACGGAGATGGGGCCGTATGACCCGGCGGGATGGCTGGACATTCCGTTGTCATCTGAGAGCACGCTCACACCTATGGATCTATTCGCCGCGGGTCGCGCGGATCTCGTCGTTCTTCACGCTGCAAAGCTCGCGGAACCGCATGAAACGCTCGACGCCTTCGCTCATGACTGGCGCGCGCGACACCCGATCGACCCGGACTATGACGTTGTGACTCTCACGGACGGAACGAGGGCCGTGGTTCCGCGACGACGGGATTGATGGTGTTGTCTGGGACCTTCGAATCAGACGTCCCAAGGAAGGAGACCGAAGCACTTGCGGCTGACACGCACAGTGCGAGCTGGGACGAGGTCCTTGCGGAGAGACTCGGAGTGCCGTCGAGCGTGGAGGCTCTGTATCTCGAGGAAGCAAGCTACTACCGGCCTGTTGTGACCGGTGACGTTTTTCAAGGTGTGCCGGTGCCGGGCTCCACCGACGAAGAACGGAAGCACTCGCTCACAATGCTCTTGTCACACCCTAGCGCCATGCGAAAAGGGCCAGTGCTCAAAGAGCGCGCTCGGGCGGCTCCTGTCATTTCGGTTGCCAACGTCAGCAAGACGAAGTACACCTCCGGTCATTACGATGTGTTTCCTCTTCCAACGTTGTCGGAGGTCGCCGCGCGCAACGGCTTTGCAATTGAGGATGAGCCATGGGCGACCCTGGTTGAGCTCTCGGGCATAGTCGAAACCGCCGAGCTCGATGTCACCCGGCGCGTTGCGTGTTTGGCCCCCGAAGGCCTGAAGCTCCTTATCCAGAAGCTCGTCTTCGCAGACACGCGGGTGGCCGTGCGGGAGGATTCAATCGCGAACGAGCTTGCACCAAAGCTCGAAGAGATCGAGCAGCTCGAAACGTGGAACGAGGCGATTGCGCTCCCTAGGGTTGAGGCTGGTGAAGATCTTGAAACTGAACTGGCGGCGGTTGCCCTCGACTTCGAGACGGCCCTCGAGCCACTGCGACCATTACTTGAGGATCCCACGCGCCGCGGCG
>JBCKBY010000007.1:0-44261 GCA_038910715.1 Gaiellaceae bacterium | reverse complement strand
ATCTGTGTGCGGTTCTCCTCGAAGAGGGGCTCGAAGGGGAAGAAGCTGTAGTCGACGACGCGGGCGGCGAACCCGAGCTCGGCGAGGAGTGCTTCGGTCTGCGCCTGGCCGATGATCGACAGCTGCATGAGGTACGCCCTCCCGCCGGGGGCGAGCATGCTCGGCAGGAGTCGAATGAAGTGGTCGATGAGACTGCGTCCCCAGTAGTCGAGCGGGCGGTGCCCGGTCGGCTCCTGGTAGGGATCGACCGGCATCTGGTAGAGGCTCGCGACGACGAGGTCGAAGCGCTCGCGAGGCTCCCAGTGGTAGAAGTTGACCGCCTCGCCCGTGACGCGATCGGAGACGCCGTTTCGGAAGGCGTTCGCGAGCGTGTTCGCGACAGCATTGCGGTCGATGTCGATGGCGTGCACGCGCGTGGAGCCGTTGAGCGCGAGTTGGACGGCGAGGATGCCGCAGCCGCAGCCCACGTCGATGCAGGTGAGATCCTTCCCCAGCTCGTTCGTGAAAAGCGTCTTCCAGACGAGATAGCTTCCGGTCGTCGGGACGAAGACCCCTTCTTCGACCGCCAGGTCCGGGAACGGCAGCGGATAGAGCGAGCGGCCGCGCTCGTCTCGCCACGCCTCGGCGGCAGCACGGTCCGGCTCGACGAGAAGCCGCTCGTCCACGAGTGGTCGCCGGCTCCCGCGCTTCGTGTCGGCGAGCTCTGCGACGAGCGCGCGAACGTGCGCAGGCGTCACCCCGCAGCAGCCGCCGATGATCTGCGCCCCTTCCTCACGCCACTCATGCGCCAGCACTGCGTACTCAGCCGGCCCGACGCGCTCGTCGAAGCGCCATGTGCGTCCTCCGTAATCGCCCAGGTTGGGATACACGCCGAGCGGGAGCGCCGTGAAGTCTCGAAGCCAGGAGATCATCCCGGGGAGGTGCTCGACGGGAAGGCAGTTGGTGAGGAGAGCCCCGACACCCATCTCCTCGAAGCGACGCGCCGCGCGGCCGAAGAGATCGCCCTCGGGTGGGCCCCAGTGCTGCCCCTGCACTCCGCACACCCCGTGCCGGCAACGGCGAAACGACAGCCATACGGGCAACCCCGTCTCGAGCAAGAGCTCGATCGTCTCGAACGTCTCGGGATCGCGGATCAAGGTCATCGTCTCCATCAGGATCAGATCCGGTGGGTCGTCAGCGAGCGCTCGCGTCAGAAGCTCGAGCGTCTCGCGCCGCTCCGGCGAGTTGGCTTCCTCCGAGATCGCGAACGCGACTACGCACTCATCCGCCCGACCGGCCTCGTCGATCGCCTGTCGGGCGAGTCTCACTCCCATGCGAGCGATGTCCATCCAGTGCTGGGCCTCGACGAGCCGGGCAGCGCCGCCCGAGCCGATCTTGGGAGCCGAGAGAATCGACCAGGTGTCCGTGGAGATGACGTTGCAACCCGTTTCCACGTAGCTCCGATGCACGTCGAGCACGGCCCGCGGTGCGCGATAGAGCGCCCACGTCCCCCAGAGATCGCCCTCGTCGGTCGACGAGCGGTGGCGCTGCAGCTCGGTTGCCACACCTCCGTCGAGCACGACGCAGCGATCGTCGGCAATCATCTGTTGGAGGCGCTCGTACGTCTCGGACGTACGGCCCGTGGCCGAAGTCGAGTCCGTCATCTCGCGGTCAGAGTAGTCGGCTCGCACCGAGCGTCGGAGTAGCGGGAGACTGGGGCGCCAGGATTCGAACCTGGGATCACGGGACCAAAACCCGTTGCCTTACCGCTTGGCCACGCCCCAGAGCAGGCGGTCATCTTGCCACTCGCAGCCGCTCTCCCGACTCACACCGGTCGCGCGAGCCACGTCAGCCCAGCGCTACGCGAGGTCGCAGCGGCATGCTCAGCTTCGTCGAACTGCTCGAAGAGGCCATAGACGGTCGGGCCCGCGCCGGACACGTCTGCGCGGAAGGCGCCCAGCTTCACGAGCTGCTCGGCCATGTTCGACGAGTCGAGGTCGTTTCTCGGCAGACGACCGAGGTCGCGCGCAAGGTCCACGCGGGCGAGCTCGTCCAGCAGCACCGCCCGACGCTCCTCGAAACCGGCCGCGCCGCCTCGGCCGTCGAAGCCGCGGTACACGGCTCCGGTGGACTCCTTCAACTGCGTGTCCGGGAGGACGAGAACCACCACGTAATCCGTCGGAAGGTCAAAGCGTTCGAGCTCGGTACCGTCACCGGTCGCGAGCTGCGTGCCTTCGGTGAGGAAGAACGGAACATCCGCGCCGAGTCCCACAGCGATTGGGTGCAACTCCGCAGGGGCCAGGGGTTGTGCAAGGCCGGAATTGGCTAGCGCAAGTGCAGACGCCGCGTCGGAGCTTCCGCCGCCCAGGCCGGCGGAGACCGGAATCCGCTTCTCGATTCGTGCTCGCCAGCGCGGGCTCACACCTGCAGCGTCTGCGAGAGCCTCCAAAGCGCCGCGTACCAGCGTGTCGTCCTCGAAACCCTCGACCGTCAGGATGTCCGCGGACTCGAGCTCGATGTCGTCGGCGAGGTCGACCCGCTGAAGCACGGTGACGAGCTCGTGCTTTCCGTCGTCGCGCAGAGGGCCAACGACGAGCGCGAGGTTGATCTTGGCGTATGCCTTGGCCCGCTTCACATGAGCTCCTCGGCGAGGGCGACGAACTCGCTTGGCATGAGCTCCTCCGCGCGCGACTTGGCAGGCCGCCCGACGGCGGCGAGCGCCTCCTCGACGCGCGCCCGCGACGCGAGCCCGACGAGCGCGACTGAGTTCGCCAGCATCTTCCGGCGGTGAGCAAACGCGGCCTCGACGACGGGTCGCACCTCGGCGAGACGCGGCCCGGCTGTGCGGGTGAAGGCAACAAGCGCGGATTCCACACGCGGGCGCGGTCGGAACACTGTGGGCGGCACAGCGTGGAAGCCGGTCTTTCGAGCGGAGAGTTGAACCAACACCGAGACCGCGCCGTAGGCCTTGGTGCGGGGCACTGCAAAGAACCTGTCCGCAACCTCGCGCTGCACCATCACGCACCATCGCTCGATCGATGGAACGTGCTCGAGGGTCTCTAGAACAAGCGGCGTGGCGATGTTGTACGGCAGGTTCGCGACGAGCTTTCGCGGAGGCGGTTCAAAGGCGCCGAGATCGAGCCGGAGAGCGTCGCCGAAGACGAGTCGTACGTTCTCCTGCTCCGCAACGATCGTCGAGAGTGACTCTGCGAGCGCACGGTCGATCTCGATGGCGTGCACGAGTTGGACGCGCTCGGCGAGGTAGCGAGTGAGGATTCCAAGCCCCGGACCGACCTCCAGGACGACATCGTCCGGGCGCAGCTCCGCGAGGCGCCCGATGACGCCGAGGATGTTCTCGTCGACGAGGAAGTGCTGGCCGAGCGCCTTCTTGGGGATGACGGTCACGACAGGCCGAACGCGGTCGCAGCGTTCTCGTGAGTGCGCTCGGCGAGGCTCTGGAATTCCTCGCCACGCGCCGCAGCGAGCGCGGCGATCGTGTGGGTGACATGCGCGGGCTCGTTCTGCCGACCTCGAACGGGCTGAGGTGCGAGATATGGGCTGTCGGTTTCGACGAGGATGCGATTCGCGGGAACCGCCTTCGCAGCGTCTCGCAGCTCATGCACCTTCGGGTAGGTCGCATTGCCAGCGAACGAGACATAGTAACCGCGCTCGAGGGCAGCCGGAAGCAACTCCAGTGAAGAGAAGCAATGGAGGATCACGGTGCCGCGGAAGGCTGCGAGGGCAGCGGCCGTCTCCTCTGCCGCTTCGCGGCTGTGAACGACGACAGGGAGCGCAAGCTCGTCGGCAAGCGCCAGCTGCTCGTCGAAGAGCCGGCGCTGCTCGAGCGAGGTCGCGTACTTACGGACCGTGTCGAGTCCTGTCTCCCCCACAGCGACGGCCTTTGGATGGGCCAGTAGTTCGCGGAGCTCGGCGAGCCGCCCCGCTTCGGGCGTGGCAGCTTGATGCGGGTCGACACCCAGCGCGGCATACACGCCGTCGTGTTCATCGGCGATCGCGAGTGCGGCCCGGCACGAATCGATCCCCGTACCGATTGTGATGATCCTGCTCACTCCCGCGGCGCCCGCCCGCTCGACGAGCGTCGCGGCAGGTTCATCGCACGCGTCGAGGTGCGCGTGCGAGTCGGTCACGCTGCGGTGGTCGGCGCGTCGATCCGCGGGAACAACGGCTGGGCCGGAGTGATTCCCGTGCGTGCCGAGGTCAAGCCGTACGCGGCCTTGTCCCAGCCGATCTCGTCCCGATCGCCGCCGAGCGCTTCCAGGATCCTGCTGGACGTCTCCGGGAGGTACGAGGCGAGCGCGATCGCCACAACACGGAGCCCGTCCGCGAGGTCGTAGAGCGTCTGCTCGAGATCGCCTCGCCGCCCCTCGTCCTGGGCGAGCCGCCATGGCGCCTGAGTCTCGACGTGGCGGTTCAGGCCCCTGACGACCTCCCAGATCCGCTCGAGTGCTCCCGTGAGGTCGTAGCCGTCGAGACGCTCGGCTACGTCGCCCGAGAGGCCGCCGAGAAGTCCGCGCACCGGTGAGTCGTCCGCTGGACGGGCGGGTAGATCGCCGTCCAGGTAGCGGGCGATCATCGCCGTGGTGCGGGAGAGCAGATTGCCGAGGTCGTTGGCGAGCTCACGCTCGTAGCGCTCGTGGAGGCTCTCGATAGAGACGCTGCCGTCGTGACCGAACGAGACGGATCGGATGCTCCAGAAGCGGACGGCATCCGCGCCGTAGACCTCCACGAGATCCAGCGGGTCGATCACGTTTCCCAGGGACTTCGAGATCTTGCGGTCGTCGAGCAGCAGCCAGCCGTGGACGAAAAGTTGATGAGGGACGTCATAGCCCGCCGAGAGAAGCAGCGCCGGCCAGTACACGCAGTGGAAGCGAAGGATGTCCTTGCCGAGGAGATGTCGCACGACGGGCCAAAACTGCGGGCGGAGATCGTCCCCCGGGCGCGCGTACGTCAGCGCGCTCAGGTAGTTGACGAGTGCATCTGCCCAGACGTAGGCGACCTGGTCCGGATCCCACGGAATCGGGACGCCCCAGGGCTGGCCCGCCCGGCTGATCGAGAAGTCCTGGAGCCCCCCGGCGATGAAGCTTCGCGCCTCGTTGTAGCGAAAGCCCGGGAGCACGAAGTCAGGCCGGCTGTCATAGAGCTCCAGGAGTCGATCCTGATACGCAGACAAACGAAAGAACCAATTCTTCTCCTCGATCCACTCCGGTTCGACATCGTGGAGCGGGCACTTTCCGTCCACGAGCTCGGCTTCCGTCTTGAAAGCCTCACAGCCGACGCAGTAGAGCCCCGAATAGACACCCTCGTAGATGTCCCCGCCGTCGTACATCCTCTGGAGGAAGTCCTGAACGAACGATTTGTGTCCCCCGTCGGTTGTCCGAATGAAGAAGTCATTCGTGGCGTTGAGTCGCTGCGGTAGCTCCCGCCAGGCGCCGATGATCTTGTCGGCGTACTCCATGGGCGCGAGTCCTTGGTCGGCCGCCACCCTGGCCACCTTCGACGCATGCTCGTCCACGCCCGTGAGGAAGAACGTGTCCTCGCCGCGCTGCCGAAAGTGCCGGGCCAGGATGTCGGCCGCGATCGTCGTGTACGCATGCCCGATGTGCGGCGTCGCGTTCACGTAGTAGATCGGTGTCGTCACGTAGTACGCCATCGCGGTCAATCATAGGCAGCGGGTTTCTGGCCCTCAGTCGCGCTCGTAGACCGCCGGCGCCGAGCAGAGTCGTTAGCAGGAGAACAACCGACGCTGCCAGCCACCAGCGCGGTGCCGCGTCACTGCCAGCCGAGCGCGCTGCAGCCATGACCGAAGCGAACTCAGCCCGGCGAGAAACCGCCGGCGTCGGGGCAGTCGGGCGCCCATGCACTGCGAGGTGGGACTGGAGTGGGAGCGGTCTCGACGAGCGACTCACGCTGGCTCGTGCGGGGCGGAACACTCCTCTGGTCAGATCGGGCCGATCCTCGACATCGCCGGCGACGCGGCCCTCTGATAGCCGCTGCCGTCGAGTCGATTGGTTGTCACGGTGAGGAAGGACCGCAGGTTCCCTAGTCAACGCCGTTGGCTGCCGGCCGTCACCACTGCGCGCCGAGTCGACCGAGGCTGAGCTCGCGGAATCCGCATCGGATTCAGGCAGAAACGATGCGACAACGGGAGGCAGAGGCGGAGGAGGCGCGGCCGGGGCGGTCTCGGGAGTGGCGACGGGCGGAGGGGGCGCAACTGGCGGAGCCGCAGCAGCCGGCGGTGGCGTCGGAGCTGGCTCGGGAGTTGGCGCGGGCGGCGCCGCGGGTGCCGGCGGAGGGGTGGTGGCACCCCGCGGCGGAAGCAAGGACAGCGGGTCGACGTACGTGTCGTCGTCGCCGACCCGAACGCCGAGATGGACGTAAGCAATGTCGTGTTCCGGCTCTCCGGATGGCCCGGCCTCGGCAATCGTGCCGCCCTCCTCGACAATTGCACCGCGCTTCACCAGCAGTGCCCCGAGATGGGTAAGGGACGCCTTGTGGCCGTCGCGTGTGGCGATCGTCACGGTCAGGCCGTTGGTGGGCACCTGTCCGGCGAAGGTGACCACTCCACCCGCCGGTGCGCGCACCACGTTCGCGCCGCCGAGCGCGATATCCACACCTCGGTGCTGCCCACCCGCGTACTTGTCAGCCGAGACCGAGAACTCGCGAAGAACGGCGCCATCCGCGGGCCATGCCCACGCCCAAGAGGCCGGCGTTACGGCGAGCGCAAACGCGGTTGCAGCAACACCAACGATCACCCATCTCGTTGCCCGTCGAGTGAACATGCTGTCGACGGTAGCGCCTCACCCGCGTGCGGGCAACGCAATTGACGAAGTTGTTACAGAGACCTCTTGTAGAGGGCGTTTTTGGACGCTCCGGTCAATCTAGCGACGACCTCCACGGCCTTTCGGCGCGGCGTACCGGCCACAACCAGCTCCGCCACGGCATGGAGCGCTGCCTCCGATCCATCGTCCGCAGGAGAGCCTCCCGTCGCCGCGCCGATCACGATCGTGATCTCCCCCTTTGGTGGTTCAGCGAACTGCGCAGCAAGCTCCCGCAGCGTCCCACGGACGACCTCCTCGAACCGCTTGGTCAGCTCACGGCAGACGGCCGCCGGCCGCTCCGGCATCTCCTTCGCCAAGGCCGCGAGCGAGGTCGGAAGCCGGCGCGCGGACTCGAATGCCACGACAACCTCGGGCGAGCGCGCGATCACGCCGGCGAACGCGGCGAGCTCGCCGGCGCGGCGAGGCAGGTAGCCCACGAATCGGTAGCCAGTGCCTGCGAGACCGCTGACCACGAGGGCGGTCTCCACGGACGATGCTCCGGGAAGAACCGTCACGTCGAGCCCGGCCGCCGCGACGGCGCGAATCAGTCGGGAGCCCGGATCGTTCACCCCGGGCAAGCCTGCGTCGGAGACGAGCGCAACCCGCTCGCCGCGCCGGAGCCGACCCAGCACCTCGTCGGCGCGCGCGGCCTCGTTGTGGCGGTGATAGCTGAGAAGGCGCGCTTCGATCCCGTGCCGGTCCAGAAGAATGCGCGTCCGCCGGGTGTCCTCGCACAGAACGACGTCCGCTTCGCGGAGCTCCGCCAGCACGCGAAGCGTCACATCGTCGAGGTTCCCGATTGGAGTCGCGCAGACCGCGAGGGGCACGGAGCCGCCTACCGAATCCCGTCGAGCGCCTCGAAGCCGACGAGCGCGGCCCCTACGAGACCGGCCTCCGCGCCCAGCTCGGCCGGCACCACCTGCAAGGTCTCGTCCGCCGGCGGCATCGCCTCACGGCGTGCCGCCTCGCGTGCAGGCCCGAGCACGAGCTCACCCGCCGCCGCACCGAACCCGCCGCCGATGACGACGAGCTCGGGATCGAAGACGTTGACGAGCGACCCGATCGCGGTCCCGAGCGACTCGCCGATTCGTGCGAGCGCAGCTCGGGCACCGGCATCTCCGGCCTTCGCTCTGACGATCAGCAGGTGAGCATCGGCGTCCGCGCCGTACAGATCGCGCGCCGCACGATCTCCCGCATTACCCGAGGCGAGAACCTCCAAGTGCCCACGGCCGCCGCAGGCGCACGCTGGACCGCCCTCCTGGACAACCATGTGCCCGAGCTCCGCCCAGCCACGGAAGAGACGGCCGTCGAGGACGATCCCTCCGCCGACCCCCGTTCCGAGCGTGAGCATGACGAGATTCGAGGCTCCGCGTCCCGCCCCGCGCTTCCACTCAGCGAGAGCGGCGACGTTCGCGTCGTTCTCGACGGCGACCGGCAAGCCGTAGCGCTCCTTCGAGCGGCTCACGAGATCGACGTTCTCGAGTGGGAGATTCGTGGCACGCAGAATGCGCCCGGTGCCGCGCTCGAGGTTGGCCGGGATCCCATAGCCGATCGCCGCGACGCGGTCGTCGAGGAAACCCTCGACCGCTGCATCGAGTGCCGCGAGAACGTCCTCCTCCGACTGGCCGGGGCTGTGTACCTCGTGCTCCGCGACGACGTTCCCGCCACGATCGACGAGACCTGAGAGGATCTTCGTCCCGCCGACGTCGAGCCCGATGACGAGGGGAGCGGCCACGGCGCGGGCTACCATAGCGGCCCGAATGGCCGAGGGAGACAAGCCCTACCGGCTGTATCGCGGCGGCCGCAAGAAGGGAAAGGTTCCTCTCGCGAGTCAGGCGCGCCCCTCGACTCAGCCCTCACGCAAGCCAGCTGCGCCGCGGCGCCGACGGCGCTGGCGCCTCTGGATCGGACTCACCCTGTTGGGCTCGGTGGTCCTCCTCGCGGCCTGGGGCGCTCTCGGCTACCGCTCGTTCTCGGGCGGCGTCGACAAAGCCAACGAGCGGCTTCCGCGCGCAGCAAGGGCGCAGCTGGCAAAGCGCGACGCGTCGCTGCTCTCGGACCCGACGACGATCCTCGTCATCGGAACCGACGGCGGTCGGGCCTCCGGACGAGGCGATGCCAATAGGTCGGACTCGCTGCTCCTGCTGCGCACTGACCCCGGGAAGAACCGCATCTCATACCTCTCGATCCCACGCGACCTCCGCGTCGAGATCCCCGGCTACGGAACCTCGAAGATCAACGCCGCCAACCAGGTCGGCGGCCCTGCGCTCACGATCGAAACCGTACGCGCGCTCACGGGGCTTCCGATCGACCACGTCGTCGTGGTCGACTTCGACGGTTTCCGCGAGCTCATCGACTCGCTTGGTGGGATCACCGTCGACGTGCCGAGACGGATCCTGTCGAATCCCTTCGACTGCCCGCTGAAGCCCGCGCAGTGCTCTGAGTGGGAAGGCTGGCGCTTCGAGAAAGGCCCGCAGCACATGGACGGGCGCCGCGCGCTCGTGTACTCGCGAATCCGCACGAACCAGCTCAACCCCGCGGACACCGACATCACCCGCGGGACGCGCCAGCAGGCCGTCGCAGATGCGATCGGCGACAAGATTGCGAGCATAGGAACCTTCCTGCGACTGCCCTTCGGCGGGGACTCGCTGGCTGCGCCGCTCGCCACGGACCTATCCGCAGGGGAGCTCGCACGGCTGGGCTGGGTTCGCTTCCGCTCAAATTCGGAGCGCACGCTCCACTGCAGGCTCGGCGGAGACACGGCGACCATCGGCCGCGAGTCGGTGATCCTCGGCTCGGAGGACAACGTCGCCGTGATCTCGATGTTCCTCGGCCGCTCGGCACCGGTCGCCCCGCCGAAGGGAACGCTCTACGGCGCCGGCTGCACGCGAAGACGCTAGGTCGAGTCGGCCGAGGGCTTGGGCTTCGACTCGCTCGCCGTCTTCTCGGCGGGCTTGTCGGCGGCCTTGTCCTTCGGGGCCGCGGAATCACCGTCTGTGTCTTTGGCCTTCTTCTTCCCCTTGCCGTAGTCGGTCGAGTAGAACCCGGAGCCCTTGAAGTGCACCGCGACCGGGAAAAGGATCTTCTCGACCGGACCAGCGCCGCACGTGACACAGACCTCGGACGGCGGATCGCTCATCCGCTGGAAGATCTCGAACGTATGCCCGTTCGGGCAGCGGTACTCGTAGATCGGCACGGATCCGAAGGCTAACGACCGCTACGGCGAGGACTGCTCGCGTTCGCGCTCCTCATCGAGAAGCTCGAGGTAGCAGGGCGCACTCTCGAACGCCGCGAGTCCGCGCGCGCGATCCCGACGGCGCTGGGCACGACGGCGCCGGTTCATCGCGGCGAGCGCAGCCGATGCACCGACGAGGCCTCCGAGCACGAACGTGCGCAATCCTTCTCGACGTTTCTCGCCCTCCACGCCTCTGATCTTACGATTCACCTCACGATGTTGATCTGCTCTCTCGGCGATCTCACTCTCGACGTCGTCGTGCGGCTCGCCGGCCCGATCGCGGTTGGGGGCGACACGGATGCCGAGATCGTGCTCGCGCCCGGCGGCCAGGCGGCGAACGTCGCTGCCTGGGCAGCCTCACTTGGTGCGTCAGCCCGATTCATCGGGCGGACAGGTGACGACGACGCAGGTTCGATCGCGCGTGCGCGTCTCCGCGAGCACGGCGTCGAGGTCGTCGGACCCGTCGACGGCGCCAACGGCCTCATATGTTCGCTCGTCTCGCCGGACGGGGCTCGATCGATGGCTGCCGACCGAGGAACGGCCGTCGCTCTAGAGTCGGACGACCTCGCTCCTGCATGGTTCGAGAGCTGCGATCACCTCTTCGTATCCGGGTACGCGCTCATGCGCGAGCCGATGCGGAGCGCCGCGGTGCGCGCAATCGAGCTCGCGCGGGCCCAGGGTGCTGGCGTCAGCATCGACCTGGCCTCCTGGAGCGCGATCCGCGACTCGGGCACGGAGGCATTCCGTGAGCTCGTGATCCGGCTCGCGCCCGACGCTGTGTTCGCGAACGAGGACGAAGAGCGAATCGTCCGCGGGCGGCTCTCCGGTGTCACGTGGATTCTCAAACGGGGCACCGACGGCTGCTCGTTCGACGGAGACGAGCGCGAGGCGCTGCCCGTTGAGCGCGTGGTGGACTCGACCGGCGCGGGCGATGCGCTTGCCGCAGGTTGGATCGTCGGCGGGCCAGATCTGGCACTCGAAGCCGCCTCTCGGTGTGTGCAGCAGCTGGGAGCCATGCCGTAGGTTTGCCTCGTGAGCGAGCTCCTCTCCGTATCCCCCGAGGTTCGCGACGCCCTCGACGAGGGCAGGCCGGTCGTCGCCCTGGAGACGACGCTCGTCGCGCACGGCTTTCCGTCACCGGAGGGAGTCGAAGTCGGACTCGAGAGTGAGGCCGCCGTGCGTGCAGCCGGCGCCGTGCCGGCGGCCACCGGGGTCCTAGACGGCCGCATTCGTGTTGGCCTCTCGGCCGACGAGCTCGCGCGTTTCACTCCCGCCGCGCGCAAGCTCGGGCCGCGTGATCTCGCAGCCTGCGCCGTCGCGGGCGACATCGGGGCGACGACGGTCGGCGGATTGCTCGTCGTCGCGCGAGGTCTCGGCATCCACTTCCTCGGCACTGGCGGGACGGGCGGTGTGCACCGCGGGTACCCGACACCGCTGGACGTCTCCGCCGATCTGCTCGCTCTCGTGAGCTCGCCCGTGCTCGTCGCATGCTCGGGCGTGAAGTCGCTCCTCGACGTCCCCGCGACGATGGAACTCCTAGAGACGCTCGGCGTCCCTGTGCTGGGGTTTCGCACGGACACGCTGCCGCTCTTCTACTCGGCGACCGGCGGGCCGCCCGTCCCTCAGCGAGTCGACAACGCCGAGACCGCCGCCCGCGTCGCGGCCGCGCACTGGCAGCTCGGCGGCTGCGGGCTCCTGCTCGCGAACCCGCCGCCGGAGAGCCTCGAGGTCGAGGATCTGATCGAGGAAGCCGTCGCCGAAGCCGGTCGTCAGGGCGTGTCCGGCCAGGCGGTGACGCCGTTCGTGCTCGCGTTCCTCCACGAGCGTTCCGACGGTCGCACGCGGGAGGTGAACCGGAAGCTCATCGTCGCCAACGCGGGGCTGGCCGCTGAGGTCGCGGTAGCGTTCGCGGCGCTGTGAGCCTCTACGATGCGGTTCAGGACCTCCCGCTGCACATCGACAGCTATTCGCTCGAGGGCCTCGAGCTACTGGCTCGCCCCGAGTTCCTCCGCAAGACGACCGTCGTCCACCTGCACGGTGCCGGCGAGGAGGGGATCGGCGAGGACGTGACGTACGAGGCGGCCGAGCACGACCGCCTGCAGGAGCGCGGGCCGACGCTCCCGCTCGCCGGCGACTGGACGCTCCACACCTTCTCGCAGCACCTCGCGGCGCAGCCGCTCTTCGACCCGCTGCCCGAGCGCCTCGTGTACCTCGACTACCGACGGTGGGCGTTCGAGTGCGCCGCGCTCGACCTCGCGCTACGACAGGCGGGAACCTCGCTCGGCGAAGCCGTCGGCCGAGAGCCACGCCCCATCACGTTCGTCGTCTCGATGAGCCTCGGCGAGCCGCCGTCGACGGGGCGCTTCCGCTCGTGGCTCGACCTCTACCCCGGATTGCGCTTCAAGCTCGACGCGAACTCCGACTGGACAGACGAGCTCGTAGCGGAGCTCGCCGGGACGGGCGCCGTCGACTCGATCGATTTCAAGGGCCACTATCAGGGCACGAGCGTGGACACGCCGCCCGATGCCGCGCTCTACCGGCGAGTCGCCGAGGGGCTACCCGAGGCATGGCTCGAGGACCCGGCGCTCACCGACGAGACGACGCCCGTGCTCGAGCCGCACCGCGATCGCGTCACCTGGGACGCGCCGATCCACTCGGTGCAGGACGTCGAGGCACTCCTCTGGCCCCCGCGGACGGTGAACGTGAAGCCGTCGCGGTTCGGCTCGATCGAGCGGCTGTTCGCTGCCTACGACTACTGCGAGGCCCGCAGCATCGGTGCCTACGGGGGAGGGCAGTGGGAGCTGGGACCGGGCCGCGGGCACATCCAGCTGCTCGCATCGCTCTTCCACCCCGACACGCCGAATGACGTCGCGCCTCGCGAGTTCAACCTCGAGCCCAAGCCCGGCTTGCCGGAGAGCCCGTTGGCCGTCAGACCGCGGGCGACAGGCTTCCTGGCGCTGTAGGGCTACGCGGCCTGCGCAACGACGGGCGACGCGCCGAGCTTCGAGAAGATTGCCTCGCCTTCGCGGTGCGCCCTCGCGTCGCCGCAGCGCCCGAGGCCGAGCAGAGCGTACGCCAGCTCGACCACGCTGCCGTACTCACGCCAGCGCTCGGCAGCCTCTGCATAGAACGACGCTGCCTCATCCCTCCTCCCGCGGGCTTCGGCGAGCGTTGCGAGCGCGCCAGGTCGAGCACATCCGTCCCAGGCCGACGCGTGCTGCGAGCCGTCGAGGAACGCCTCTGCCAGTTGGAGCTCGCCCGCGGCGGTCGCGACACGCACCGGCCATACGAGACAGAGGGATCTAAAAGTCAGGGTTTCGCGCGTCAAGCGCTCCAGCTCCAAGACGTAGCCGACCGCGTCGCGGTCAGCTCCGCGCGCGGAGCTGACGAGCGCAGCGGTTGCAAGGCCGGGTACGAGCATCTGCGGATCACCGCTCTCCCGCGCTCGCGGCAGAAGGGCGTCAACGTGACGAACCGCATCCGTCACTGACCGGCGATGCGCGAGGACGTCCGCGAGCTGCACGCGCCCGAAAATCTCGATCTGCCCGCCGCCGTGTTCCTCCTGCCAGCGCACCACTTCGTCGGCCTCGCGAAGTAACTCGTCCCACGCGCCGAGGTGGTAGAGGGCGCGCAGCTTCTCGCTACGCATCCACATCACGTTGTGCGTGAGGCCACGGCCCCGCGAGAAATCGATGCCCTCGTTGTGGACCTCGACCGCGGGCAGCAGGCCAACGAACCAGCCCGTCCTTTCGGCGAGGTTGTTATAGGCGACTCCCGTCTCGAGTCCGAGCCCGAGACGAAGAGCGAGCTCCCACGCCGACCGAAGATCCGTGACGCATCCCTGTTCACCTTCGTAAGCGCGAATCCCCGCCTGTGCCTGCAGTAAACGAACCGTGTTCTCCACGCGAAGCTCCTCGGCAGTTGCAAGCCCCTTGTCGACCCATACGGTCGCCTCAGAAAGGCGCCCGGCGAGTACCTCCCAATTCGCTAGCCGTTCATACGCAACGACGAGGTCGGGACCGGGCGGCGCGCTCTCGAGGATCGAGATCGCCTCGAGCGCCACTTCCTGTCGACGCCTCGACTCACCGCGGTGCCAGAGGGCCAGCCCGAGATCGAGCATCGCCACCGCCGCGGCGGTCTCGTCGAACCCTCGGAGCGTCGGGATCGCCTCCTCATACGCGTCGATCCCCTCCACCGTCTCGCCACGCTCGACGAGCGCCCTCGCCAACCTCACGAGAGCGGTTGCCCGCGCCCGTTCTTCGTTCTCCGAGAGAGCGAGTGCACGGCGGTAGAGAGCCTCGGCCGCCTGCATGTCGAGCCGAGTCGCCCGGTCGCCCGCGAGGAGGAGGAAGCGGACGAGGCTCTTGACGATCTCTGGCCGCTCATCTCCCGCTGCGCGAGTCAACTCGAGCGCCTGGTCATAGTGGAAGACGAGGATCTCCGCATGGTCGGCGACCCGCGCCTCTGCCGTCTGCTCGACCCAGGCGGCTGCCGCAACGTGCTTGTCGGCCCTTGGTGCACGCGGGATCTGCTGATACGCGACGTCGCGCACGAGCGCGTGCCAGAACGAGAACTCATCCTCACCTTCGACCGAGGAAAGTCGAACCGGGCGCACGAACTCGCGACGAACCAACTCGTTGAGGTCGCGCCGCACCTCGTCGCGATCGCGCTCGCCGATCGCCGCCAGAGCGCCGCTCCAGAAGATCCGACCCACGACTGCGGCGTCGTGCAGGAGCATCTTGAGCTCGGGGCGGAGCGTGTCGATGCGCGCTGCCATGAGCGCCTGCACCGTCTCGGGCACGGCCAGGTCTTCCACGTCGCCACGCTCGACGAGCATGCGGGCGAACTGCTCGGCGTAGAGCGGGTTACCACCAGCACGCTCGAGAAGCACCGCCTGGGTCTCGGCGGGGAGGAGCGTGCGATCGAGGAGGACCTGCAGGAGCCTGCCCGCTTCTTCCGTGGAGAGCGGCGCGAGCGAGATCGTGGTTGCGTTGCGCTTCCCTCCGCCCCAGCTCGGCTGCCGCTCGAAGAGCTCGGGGCGCGCCGTGCAAAGTAGGAGAAGCGGGACAGGCATGTTCCAGTCGAGGAGGTGCTCGAGGAACTCGAGCAGCGCTCCGTCGGCCCAGTGGAGGTCCTCTACGGCGAGGACGCATGGGCGCCGGGCGGCCATCGCCTCGAGGAAGCGACGCCAGGCCGTGAACGCCTCCTCGCGGCTGACCGCGCCGCCGTCGCCGCCAGCGCCGACGAGCGGCGCCAGTCGCGAGCCGAACCAGGCCTGCTCCGACTCGTCGGCGAAGAGCGCGTTGACGGTCTCGTCGAGCTTGGATGCGGCGACATTTGGGTCGTCCGACTCGAGGATCCCGGCCTCGGCCTTGACGATCTCGCCCAAGGCCCAGAACGTGATGCCCTCGCCGTAGGGAAGGCAGCGCCCGTGGCGCCAGGTGATGAGGTCCGGCCGGTCGTCGAGAGCGGTGCGGAGCTCCGTGACGAGGCGGCTCTTGCCGATTCCGGGCTCCCCGATGATCGTGATGAGCTGCACCGACGACTCTCGCTCCGCGCGGGCGAAGGTATCGATGAGCAGCGCGCGCTCGTGCTCGCGTCCGACGAACGGTGTGTGGGTCGCAGCCTCGGGCTGGCCAACCCGGCTCCGGGCATGGGTCGCGCGCCAGACGGCGATGGGCTCCGCCTTTCCTTTCGCGGCCACGGGTTCGAGCGGCTCGAAGGTGATCACGCTCTCCGTCGAGCGTCTCGTCGCCTCGTCGACGATGACGGCTCCGACTGGTGCGGCGGACTGGAGGCGAGCGGCCGTGTTCACGACGTCACCGGTGACGATTCCCTCACCGCGCTCGGGGCGCGCCCCCAGTGCGACGACGGCTTCGCCCGTCGTGACGGCTGCGCGCACCGCGAGCTCGAGTCCGTCTTCGCGCAGCTCTTCGATCGTCTCGAGGATCCGAAGACCGGAGCGAACTGCGCGCTCGGCGTCGTCCTCGTGCGACACGGGCGCGCCGAACACCGCCATCACGGCATCGCCGATGAACTTCTCGACCGTGCCGCCGAAGCGCTCGATGTCGATCTTCACCCGCTCGTGGTACGGCCGCAGGGTGGCTCGAACGTCCTCGGGGTCGGCCCGATCCGAGCTGTTCGTAAAGCCGACGAGGTCGACGAAGAGCACGGAGACGACCTTGCGCTCCTCGCCGGCGGGCGTCTCGACTACGAGCGAGGCGCCACACGCAAGGCAGAAGCGAGCCCGCTCGGGATTCTCCTCACCACACGCGGGACAAACAAGCACCCGCGCCCTCGGCCTACTTGAAGCTCGCGAGGAGCTCGTCTACCGGGAGCAGGGGAAGCGACTCGATCTTCGCGCTCCCACGAGCGCCGAGCGCAACCGAGACTCGCGCAATGGTCATGTCGTCGGGCGCCTCGACGATGTTGACGAAGTCGTACTCGCCGAGCGCCGCCCACTGGTGAAGGACCTTCGCGCCCATCTCCTCGACGTCTCGATTGACCTCGCTGAGACGGTCGGGGTTGGCATGCAGTGTCTGTACGCCCTTCTCTGTCAGCGTCGTGAGCATGAGGTAGGTCGGCATGTCACTCCTTTTCTTGTTGTTCTTCTCGTTCCTCGCGCGAGCGTAACCGAGCCTCCTGGTCGACGTACAGGATGGCGCCCCCGAGGAAGAGCAGCGGGCCGAGCACCGTGTCCGCGAGGAAGATTGCCGTGCGCACCGTGTTGTCGGCTTGCGACGAGAGGAGCACGCCCAGCCCGAACCGCATGATGAAGAAGAGGATCACGAGCGTCGCGAGCGATCCGGCGGCATGGATGTAGTCCACGCGCCCGAGTGCGAACCCACGCCGCAGCGAGCCCGAGAACGAGGTTCGCTCGACCATCGCGACGGGCACTGCCAGCCCGAATAGCGCGAGCCAGAGCACGCTCGCGAGTGCGAACCAGGGAAAGAAGAGCGTTGCGGGCACGAAGACAAGCGAGCCTGCGCCCACGGCGATCAACCACGAGCGAAGCGGCGCTCTTTCGCCCGACATCAGCCACGACGCGTAGGCGTACGAGACGGCGAACAGAGGTGTCGTGACCAGCAGGACGACCGTAACGAGCCCGCGGCTCGTCTCGACGGTCAGCTGATTGATCAAGGCGACGACGATCCCGAGAGGGAGGACTCGGAAGAAGTGCGCGCCGTAGAGACGGATGGACTCGGCAACGAGCTGACCGACGGTTCGGCGCTCAGGCGGAAGCGGCGGTGGCAGCTCCTGCTTCGTCCTCGCTTTCCGCGCCATACGCAGAACGCTACTCAGCTGCGGCAGCGAGCAGCCGGGGCAGTGCGTCCGAGATCGCCTCGAGCGCGCGCCCGATGCGCCAGCGCGAGCGATCACCTTCCGAGAGCTCGTTCGAGATCGCCCGGACCTCGATCGCCGGTACTCCGGCACTCGCGCATGCCCGCAGGACGGCGAAGCCCTCCATGGCCTCGACCCGCAGGTTGCGGTGCGAATCACGGGCCGATCCGCCGACCGACGCGCTCGTGCCGATCGGAAGCACGAGTGCCTCAGGGATAGCTGCGCGTACCGATGCGAGCAGGTCGCCGTCCGGCTCGACGCGCTGCACGACGGGAACCTCGGCCGAGATGTCGCAATAGACAGCCTCGCTCCCGACGACGAGGCCGCCTGGTGTGATCCCACGCGCCCCTGCAATGCCAACGTGTAGCACGGCTCGGGGCGGGTGGAGAGCCAGCTCGCGCGCCGTGGTGGCCGCAGCTTCAACCGGTCCCACACCGCACACGAGACCCGGGTGCCCGCAGAGCTCGATGTCCGTCGCAGCGACGAGGAGAATTTCGATCGTGTCCTTCGAGTTCTCCATCGTCTCGACCGCTGATCCTACGGCTCATTCGCCGGGAACGAGCCTGAAGACCGGATGCCGGGGCGCCTCGGCGAGCCACGCCTCGTCGGTTGAGTCGAGCGAGACGTCGAAGAACGGGCGCGTAACGCGACCGAGGCGGTAGTACTCGCGCAGGACCGGAACCGCCTCCCCGGATGGGAGCTCTTCGACCACGAGACGCTCACTCGTGCGGCCGCGCCGGAGCTCCACCCAGCCGGCTGTGCGTGCGTTCCTCACCCAGTTGCGGTCGCCGTACGGGGCTACGAGCCACCGGTCGCCGCCATCCTTCACGATCGAGACGGGCGTTGACCAGAGCTTCCCTGTCTTCCGGCCGGGAACCGTGAGCAGGTGCGTCCGCGGCCCCGTGAGCCCCAGTTGAGCCAGCGGACGAACAAGCGCGTTTAAGCCCCTCCTCCAGATGCTTCGTCGGTACGGCTTCGGACTGGCGCCCATCTCCGAAGTAAACCGCCGGCAGCTCGCACCCGCTGGCGAGCAACACTGTCGCCTCGGCGACCGCGAATCCTCAGAGTTGAGCGATACTTCGCCGATGAGCTACACGATCTTCGCGCAATCCGAGCTCGAGTGGGTTCCTCGCGATGACGATGGCACGCGGTCGATCGCTCGGCTCTCGGACTCGATGACCCTCTCTCGCGCGAACGTTTGGCGCTATGCGCCGGGTGCGCGCGGCAAGCGACATGCAGATCACGGGCAAGAGGAGGTCTTCGTTGTGCTCGACGGGATGCTCACGGTCGATCTCGGAGACCCACCCGAACGACATGAGCTGTCGCGGGGAAGCGTTCTGGTCGTTCAGCCGGGGACGGTCTTGCAGCTGCGAAACGCCGGACAGGAAGAGCTCGTACTTTTCATCTACGGCGCTCCACCCGTGACCGGGCAGGCCGAGTTCTTCCCGGATATTCCGTAACGCTCAGACCGAAGCCGTACCTGCAACCTCGACGGGCTCGAAAACGAGCTCGCCATCGTGGGCGTCAACCAAGACGGTGTCGCCTTCGACGAATCGCCGCTCGAGCAGCTCTCGCGCGAGCGGGTTCTCGAGCTGCCGCTGGATCGCACGCTTGAGCGGCCTCGCTCCATAGGCCGGGTCCCAACCATCCTCCGCGAGCAGTTCCTTCGCGGCGTCCGTCAGCTCGAGTGTGATCCTCCGGCCCGCGAGACGTTCGCGCAGCCGGCCGAGTTGCAGCTCGACGATGTCGGAGATCTGCTCGCGCGTCAGCGCGTCGAAAGTGACGATCTCGTCGATGCGGTTCAAGAACTCCGGCCGGAAACGGTCCCGCAGCTCGTTCGAGGAGCGGATGTTCGAGGTCATGATCACGACGGTGTTCCGGAAGTCGACCGTCCGCCCTTGCCCATCGGTGAGCCGCCCGTCGTCGAGCAGCTGCAGCAGGACGTCGAACACCTCGTTGTGCGCCTTCTCGATCTCGTCGAGAAGGAGAACCGCGTACGGGCGACGGCGAACGGCCTCGGTCAGCTGCCCGCCTTCCTCGTAGCCCACGTAACCGGGCGGAGCGCCCACGAGGCGAGCGACAGTGTGCCGCTCCTGATACTCAGACATGTCGAGCCGGAGGAGCGCTCGCTCGTCGTCGAACATGAACTCGGCGAGCGCGCGCGCGAGCTCGGTCTTGCCGACGCCTGTGGGGCCGAGAAACACGAAGGAGCCGATCGGCCTATTCGGATCCTGAAGCCCCGACCGAGCTCGGCGAAGCGCGTTCGATACCGCCTCCACCGCCGCTTCCTGGCCGATGACCCGCTGGTGCAGCCGCTCTTCCATGTGGATGAGCTTCTCGACCTCGCCTTCCAGAAGTCGCGAGACGGGAATCCCGGTCCAGGAAGCGACGACCGCCGCGACGTCGTCCTCGTCGACCTCCTCTTTCACCATGGGCGCCTCCACACGATCCTCGCGTTCGACGAGCTCTTTCTCGAGGTCCGGGAGAAGCCCGTAGCGGATCTCGGCGACGCGGGTGAGATTGCCCTGCCGTTCCTCGCGCTCGGCCTCCATGCGCAACTCGTCGATCTCCTTCTTGATCTCCGCCACCCGCTGAAGGCCTTCCTTTTCGCGAGACCAGCGCGCGCCGAGCTCATCACGCACTGACTTCGCCTCCGCGATCTCCCGCTCGATCGGCGAGCGAACGTCGCCCGACTCGTTAGCCATCGCGGCGAGCTCGATCTCGAGCTGCCGAACCCGCCGCTCGGCCTCGTCGAGCTCGACGGGAGAGGAATCGATCTCCATCCGCAGTCGGGACGCGGCCTCGTCGACAAGATCGATCGCCTTGTCCGGGAGGAAGCGGTCGGAGACATATCGGTCGGAGAGAACTGCCGCCGCGACGAGCGCCGAGTCCCTGATCTCGACGCCGTGGTGCGCCTCGTAGCGCTCCTTGAGCCCGCGCAGGACCGCGATCGATTCAGCAACCGACGGCTGCCCCACGAACACGGGCTGGAAGCGCCGCTCGAGGGCGGCGTCCTTCTCGATGTGCTTTCGGTACTCGTCGAGCGTCGTGGCCCCGACGGCTCGAAGCTCGCCCCGCGCAAGCATCGGCTTGAGCAGGTTGGCGGCGTCGACCGCACCCTCGGCCGCACCCGCGCCGACGATCGTGTGCAGTTCGTCGATGAAGAGCACGATCTCGCCGGCGGCGTTCTGGATCTCCGCGAGGACAGTCTTGAGGCGCTCCTCGAACTCGCCGCGGTATTTCGCTCCGGCGAGCAATGCTCCCAAGTCGAGCGCCCAGACGCGCTTGCCTTTCAGCCCCTCTGGCACGTCGCCCGCAACGATGCGTTGCGCAAGCCCTTCGACGATCGCGGTCTTGCCGACGCCGGGCTCGCCGATCAGCACCGGGTTGTTCTTCGTCCGCCGGGAGAGAGTCTGGATCACCCGGCGAATCTCCTCGTCGCGGCCGATGACAGGGTCGAGCTTCCCCGCCTCGGCCAGAGATGTCAGGTCGCGTCCGTACTTCTCGAGCGCCTGGTACGAGCCTTCGGGATCCTGCGAGGTGACGTTCTGCCCTCCGCGGACGTCTTGGAGAGCGGCGAGGAGCGCATCGCGCGGCACGACCTCGAGCGCGAGCAGCAAGTGCTCCACAGAGACGAACTCGTCACCGAGACTCCGCATCTCGTCGAACCCGCGATCGAGAACGCGGCTGAGTCGCGTCGAAGCCTGCGGCTGCGCGTTGCTCCCCGAGGTCGTCGGCTGCTGGCGGAGACGAGCATCTGCTTCTGCGCGAAGCTCCACGGCTCCGTATCCAGCTCGATCGACGAGCGCCCGTGGCAACTCCTGGTCGAGAAGCGCGAGCGTCAGGTGATCGGGAGTCAACTCGGGGTTGCCCGCGCGCCGCGCCAGCTCTTGCGCGCCCGCGACCGCCTCCTGGCTCTTGAGGGTCAGCTTGCTGAAGTCCATGTCATCTCCTCGCAGCTGGGGGTTGTGCCGACCGGTAGAGCACGACCTCGCGTTTGTACGAACGATGCACTGAGGCAATCTCGGCTCGGAGTTCCCGCTCCAGCCGCTCCATCCGGACGCGAGCTCGGTTGAGCTCGTCCTGCAGCCGAAGCACGTGCTCGACGCCGGCGAGATTGAGGCCAAGCTCGGTCGTGAGCCGATGGATGAGCTGAAGGCGCTCGACGTCCGCGTCCGAGTAGAGGCGCGTACCGCCCGGCGTGCGTCCAGGCCGTACGAGACCCTTGTTCTCGTAGAGCCGAAGCGTCTGGGGATGCATGCCCACGAGCTCGGCAGCCACGGAGATCATGTAGCGTGGGCGGTCGGGCATCAGAGGCGCACCCCTTGCCAGCCGCGCTTTCCGGCGATTCCGACGGCCACGAGCGTGATACCGATCGGCACGCCGACGATCTGCGGCCAGCCACCGTCGGCAAAGACGAGCTCGTAGAGGTTGAGAAGGATGAATACGAGCCCCAGAGCAACCGCCATCGGCCACCACCTTCGCGCTGGCGTGGTCATGGCGCAAACACCTGCTCGCGAGGGTTCTCGCGCGAAACCTTCTGGTATCCCTCGAGCGCTTCCTTCTCGGCCTTGGTCAGCTTCTTGGGAATCGTCACCTTCACGCGTGCGAGCAGATCGCCGCGACCGTTGCCCTTGAGATGAGGCGCGCCGTGGCCCTTGACGCGCAAGAGCTTTCCGCTTTCTGTCCCGGCCGGGACCTTGAGCGAGACGGATCCGTCGGGAGTCGGAATCTGGACGCTGGCCCCGAGTGCAACTTCCGCATAGGTCACGGGCACGTCGAGGACGAGATCGGCGCCGCGCCTCTCGAATAGCGGTGACGGCTCGACGTCGACGACCACGTAGAGGTCGCCCGCCGGGCCGCCGTTGCGGCCCGCCTCGCCCTTCCCCTTGAGCCTGACACGCGTGCCGCTTCGGGCTCCTGCCGGAACCTTGACGGCGTACCTCTTCGTGCTTCGCTCGCGCCCTGCGCCGCGACAGTGCCGGCACGGCTTCTCGACGATCGAGCCGTTTCCCTGACACCGCGGGCACGGTTGCGAGAACGCGAATAACCCCTGCGCATCGGAGACAACACCGCGGCCGCTGCACTGAGGACATACGACCGGAGACGTGCCGGGCTCGGCTCCCGTCCCGTGACACACGGAGCACGCGGTCTCGGCGTCGACCGGAACGCGCACCTGGACACCCTTGAGCGAGTCCTCGAAGGAAATCCTCACATGCGTCTCGAGATCGTCCCCTCGAATCGGCTGGCGGCCTCCGCCCCGCTGGCGAGCGCCACCACCGAACATACCTCCGAGGAGGTCTCCCAGGTCGCCGAGGTTGAACTCTTCGAACCGAGCGCCCCCCATGTCGGCGCCGCCCGGGAAGCCGCGGCCACCTGTCGAGCCGAACGTATCGTAGGTGCGGCGCTTCTCGGGGTCGGACAGCACGTCGTACGCCGACTGCACCTCCTTGAACTGCTCCTCCGCACGAGCGTCGTCCGGGTTGCGATCGGGGTGGTGCTGACGCGCGAGCTTCCGATACGCCTTCTTGATCTCCTCGTCGGAGGCGTTCTTGGCGACACCGAGCACCTCGTAGGGGCTGCGGGTCATTCTGAGACGATCACCCGCGCGGGTCTGATGACCCTTTCGCCGAGGCGATACCCGCGCTGGACGACCTCGACCACCGAGCCCGGCTCCGTGCCCTCGTGAGGCCGGCTGAGGAGTGCCTCGTGGACGTGTGGATCGAATGGGCAATCCGTTTCGATCTCCGTGAGGCCTTCCTTGACCAGTGCCTGTCGGAGCGACTGCTCCACGAGCTTTACGCCTTCCACGAGTGCCGCTTCTTCATGTCGCTCGGCCGCCTCAAGCGCCCTTTCCAAGTCGTCGAGCACCGGGAGGAGCTCTCGCACGAGCCGCTCGTGGGCGTGCGCGACCAGACGCTGCTGGTCTCGCGCGGCCCGCTTGCGGTAGTTCTCGAACTCGGCTGCGAGCCGCTGGAGGTCAGCGAGATACTCGTCCCGCTTCGTCTCCGCCTCTGCCAGCTGCGAATCGAGGTCAGCCGGCGAGCCTTGTGACAAAGTGTCACTTGGCTCGATCGGCTCGGCCTCGTCGCTTGCAACGCTCGCGTCAGGCTCCGCGCCGGCCAAAGGTTCGACCCGTTTGGTGGTCACGACTTCGCAGTCTCTTCCTCATCGATCACCTCGAAGTCGGCGTCCTCGACGACCTCGTCCTCACCGCCACTCCCGTTTCCGGAAGGCTGCGAGGTCGCCTGAGCTGAGGCCTGAGCGTAGATCGCGTCTGCGAGCGAGCGAGAAGCCGTCTCCAGCGCCTCGATCTTCGCGCGGATGTCAGTGACGTCGCTGCCCTCGACCGCCTGCTTCAGCTCCATGATCCGACCTTCGATCGTGGACGCCTCTGCCTCCTCGACCTTGTCGCGGTGCTCCGCGAGCGTGCGCTCGGTCTGGTACGCGAGCTGCTCCCCCGTGTTGCGTGCGTCGGCAAGCTCGTGCAGCCGGTGGGCCTCCTCGGCGTGCGACTCGGCCTCGGAGATCATCCGCTCGACGTCCTCGCCCGAGAGACCGGAGCCTCCCTCGATGCGGATCTGCTGCTCGTCGCCAGTGCCCAGGTCCTTTGCCGACACATTGATGATCCCGTTGGCATCGATGTCGAACGAGACCTCGATCTGCGGCATCCCGCGCATCGCGGGCGGGATCCCGACGAGCTGGAACTTCCCGAGCGTCTTGTTGAACGCAACCATCTCGGACTCACCCTGACCGACGTGGATCTCGACAGAAGGCTGGTTGTCCTCGGCCGTCGTGAACGTTTCCGACTTGCGAGTCGGGATGGTCGTGTTTCGCTCGATCAGCTTCGTGAAGACGCCGCCTCTGGTCTCGATCCCGAGGGAGAGCGGAGTCACGTCGAGCAGAAGCACGTCCTTGACCTCACCTTTGAGCACCCCGGCCTGGATCGCAGCACCGACGGCGACGACCTCATCCGGGTTCACGCCCTTGTGCAGGTCCTTGCCGATGAGCTCCTTGACCTTCTCCTGCACGGACGGCATCCGGGTCATGCCGCCGACGAGGACAACGTGCTCGATGTCAGCCGCGGTTAGGCCTGCGTCAGCGATCGCCTGCTTCGTCGGCTCGACCGTACGCTCGAGGAGCGCGTGCGTGAGCTCGTCGAGCTTCGCCCGCGTGAGCTGGAGATCGAGGTGCTTCGGGCCTTCGGGAGTCGCAGTGACGAAGGGAAGGTTGATCTGCGTCGTCATCGTCGACGACAGCTCGATCTTGGCCTTCTCGGACGCCTCGTAGAGCCGCTGGAGCGCCATCGGGTCCTGACCGAGGTCGATTCCGTGGTCGCGCTTGAACTCGGCGATCATCCAGTCGACGATCGCCTTGTCGAAGTTGTCGCCTCCGAGGTGGTTGTCGCCGTTCGTCGCCTTGACCTCGAAGACTCCTTCGCCGAGATCGAGAACGGATACGTCGAATGTGCCGCCGCCGAGGTCGAAGACGAGGATCGTCTGCTCGGCGCCCTCCTTGTCGAGGCCGTACGCGAGCGCCGCAGCGGTCGGCTCGTTGATGATCCGCAGGACGTTGAGACCGGCGACCTTTCCGGCGTCCTTGGTCGCCTCACGCTGCGCGTTGTTGAAGTAGGCGGGAACCGTGACGACCGCGTCGGTGACGGGCTCGCCGAGATACGCCTCCGCGTCGTGCTTGAGCTTCTGCAGGATCATGGCCGAGATCTCCGGCGGGGCGTATTCCTTGCCCTCGGCCGACACGCGCACGTCGTCGTTCGAGCCTTTGACGACCTCGTACGGGACGATCTTCATCTCCTCCGAGACCTCGTCGAACTTGCGGCCCATGAACCGCTTGATCGAGAAGATCGTGTTCTGCGGGTTGGTCACCTGCTGGCGCTTTGCGGGAGCGCCGACGAGCCGCTGTCCATCACGGGCAAAAGCGACGACGGACGGTGTCGTGCGCCCGCCCTCGGCGTTCGGAATGACGGTGGGCTCTGATCCCTCGAGCACGGCCATGCAGGAGTTGGTCGTGCCGAGATCGATTCCGATGGTCTTTGCCATGGTCTCTCCTCTTTCTTGAGTCTAGAAAGGAATGAAAATCTTAGTCGCACCGTAGCAGATCAATGCCGAAGGAGAACCGGAGCGGCTCCAGAACCCTTCGCGATGAAGATGATTTCGGAGCGCCGGATTGCGAGGATGGAGCGCGCGGCGACCACCGGGCGCGTCATCCCGTACCTCGCCGCCTTCACGGTTCTCGTGACGCTTGGCGCCGCCGTCTTCGTCGAGGTGTTCTCGCCGAAGAGCTTCGACTCGTTCGAAGACGCGTTGTGGTGGGCGGCCCAGACGGTGACGACCGTTGGCTACGGCGACGTCGTGCCTCAGACGGACGGGGGCCGGTTCGTCGCGGTCTTCGTGATGGTGTTCGGCCTGGCGGTGGTTTCCCTCGTTACGGCGATCGTTACATCGGGATTCGTCGCCCGAGCGCAACGCGTCCAGCAGGACGGCGAGCTCACCGACCACCCGCCGGTGCACGAGTCGCTCGCGCGGATCGAGGACCGCCTCGAGCGCATAGAAGAACGCTTGCGCAGCTAGCGATACACGCCGATCAGCACCCCGCCTGCGACCACGAGGGCCGCGCCCGCGAAGAGCCGCGCGCCGACGCGCTCATACCGCCGGAGGAAGAGCCAGGAAAGCGTGACCCCCCAGAGCGCCTCGGTCGCAACGATCGGCGAGACGACCGAGACACGGCCGCGATAGAAGGCCTCGAACAGGAGGACGTAGGAGAGGCCGTAGCAGACAGCAGGGGGCAGGAAGGCGATGGCACCTCGCCGCGTGAGACGGACTCGGCTCAGCGTGACGAAAGCAACGGTGACGGCCGTCCCGGTGAACATCGTGGCGAACGCGGCCAGGCTCGGTGCGACATCCGTCGCCTCGGTGCCGAGCCAGCGGATCAGGCTGTCTCTCGTCGCGAAGGCCAGCGTCGCGCCGACGGCGAAGAGGAGACCGATGCGGCGGAAGTGCTCCGGTTGCGCCCGTTCGGTCACGAGCAGGATCCCGCCCGCGACGATCAGCGCAACACCGATCAGGAGCCCGGCCACGAGCGGCTCGTCGAGGAAGGTCAAGGCGATCGCGACCGAGAAGAGGGGCGCCGTCCCAACGGTCACCGAGGCACGCGATGCCCCGGCATCGCGTACGGCGAACGTGAAGAGGATCTGCGACAGACCCGGCGCGAGCAACCCAGCGAGCAGGAACGGCCAGGCCGCGAGCAGGTCCCACTCGCCCTGGGCGGCCGTCGCGAGAGCGGTGATGCCGAGCGCCGGGAGGACCGTGAAGAGCGCCCCGGCTTCCGGTGCCACTCCAGTTCGGAGGGCAACCCGGACGAGCACAGTCATCGCCCCGAAGAGGAACGCCGACAGCGCTGCGAGGAGGATTGGCGTCACGCGACCGGGTCCCGCCGGGCCAGACGGCGAAGAGCTCTCGCCGCCGCCGGCTCCGCGAGCCCGATGCCGGTCATCATCACGGCGCACCCCAGCCAGCCCGGCCAGCCCAACACCTCGTCGGCGAGCACGACACCGAAGAATGCGGCGAAAGGCGCCTCCAGCGTGAACACGAGAGCCGCGCGCGCAGCGGTCGTGCGGGACTGCACCCAGGTCGCGATCAGGTACCCAAGGGCGCCGGCGAACAAGCCGGTCACGAGCAGCGCGCTCCACACCGTCCAGCCGCGCGGAACCTCGATCTGCCCGGCGGCGACCGCGATCACCGTGAACCCCACGAACGCAGTCGCCATCTGGAGGAACGTCAGCGCCCGCACGTCGTAGCGGGGCGCGAACCGCTCGAGCGCAACGATCTGGAACGCGGCGGCGAGGGCACCGGCGAGCACAAGCGTGTTTCCGGCTACCGAGCCGCCGGGCACGCCGTTCAGGAGCATGAGCCCGACGACGGCAAGTGCAACGCCGACCCAGAGCGCCCGGGGTACCCGCGTCCCGAAGAACGCGAGCGCGAGGAACGGGGTGAAGACGACGTAGAGGCTCGTGATGAAGCCTGTGCTCGCGACCGTGGTGAGCTCGAGCCCTGCGGTCTGGAGCCCGTATGCGCCGGCGACCAGCGCACCAACGCCCACGCCGGCGAGCACGCCCTCCAGCGGAAGTGCTCGCAGCGGCTTCCATGCGAAGGGAGCGAGCGCGATCGTCGAGATGGCGAAGCGCACTGCGAGAAACGCGAACAAGGGGTAGAAGGCGAGAGCGTCCTGGACCTGGACGAACGTGACGCCCCAAATCGCCGTGACGCCGACGAGGGCAAGAACCGGGACGCCGGAGCGGGAGCGCGCTGGCACGCGCAGCAGGCTATTACTCGAGACCGTCGACGAGGACGATGTCCGTCGTCGCGCCCGTCAGCCGTATATCGAGCAGCTCTCGATATTCATCCGACTCGTACCACTCTCGCGCGGCATGGACCGAGTCGAACTCGAGAACGGCGACGAGCGGCGGGCGCCAGCTTCCTTCCCGGACGTCGACGTCACGCGTGCCGACGATGTAACGGCCTCCGAACATCTCGATCGTCCGATGCACGCCCTCGGCGTACGCGTCGAACGCTTCGTCGCTGTGCCACTCGACCCCCACGATCACATACCCCGGCATGACGGTCGGAGCATACGACTCGTTGGCGGATGGCCCAGCGTCGTGGCCGATCAGAGTCTGGCCAGCGTGATAAGAGGCTCAACCTCCGGCCGCGCGAAGTGACGGGCACCGCCTCGGATTGAGTACTTTTTAGCTGTGGACGTGCAGGACACCCTCGGACGGCCATTGCGGGATCTCCGGATCTCGGTCACCGACCGCTGCAATTTCCGCTGCGTGTACTGCATGCCGAGCGAGGTCTTCGGCCGTGACTACCGTTTTCTGCCCCGGCGAGAGCTGCTCACGTTCGAGGAGATTGAGCGCACCGCCCGCGTGTTCGTCGATCTCGGCGTGCAGAAGATTCGGCTCACGGGCGGTGAGCCTCTATTGCGGCGCGACGTGGAGCAGCTTGTCGCTCGACTCGCTGCGATCGGTGACCTCGATCTCACGCTGACAACGAATGCGGCGCTCCTCGCGCAGAAGGCACAGGTGCTCGCGGACGCTGGCCTCACGCGCGTGACCGTCAGCCTCGACTCGCTCGACGACGAGGTGTTCCGCGTGATGAACGACGTCGACTTCCCCGTGGCACGCGTCCTGGCAGGCATCGACGCCGCTGCCGACGCCGGCTTGCCGGTGAAGGTCAACGTCGTCGTCAAGCGCGGTCTCAACGAGGGCTCCGTCGTCGACATCGCGCGCCGATTCCGCGGGACAGGGCATGCGGTGCGATTCATCGAGTACATGGACGTCGGGGCCTCGAATGGGTGGCGCCTCGACGATGTCGTCCCGGCGGCGGAGATCGTCGCGGCCATAGGAGCCGAGTTTCCGCTCGAGCCGGTCGAGGCCGCGTATCGGGGTGAGGTCGCGCAGCGCTACCGCTACCGCGACGGGGCGGGAGAGATCGGAGTGATCGCCTCGGTCACGCAGCCGTTCTGCGGTGACTGCACCCGCGCGCGGCTCTCGGCCGACGGCAAGCTCTACACCTGCCTATTCGCGATCCGCGGGCACGACCTCCGCGCGATCCTCCGCTCGGGCGCCAGCGACGAGGAGCTCGACGCAGCGATCAAGGCGGTGTGGGAGCGACGGACGGACCGCTACTCCGAGCTCCGCACCGAAGAGACCTCGAGCCTGCGCAAGGTCGAGATGTCCTACATCGGCGGATGACCGTACGCGGATACCGCGACGCCGACCTCGAATCCTGTCGTGCGCTTTGGGTCGAGCTGACGCAGTGGCACCGTGACCTGTTCGCCGCGCCCGAGATCGGGGGCGACGATCCGGGAGCCTCTTTCGACCGGCATCTCGAGGTCGTCGGTGCGGCCAATATCTGGGTCGCGGAGCACGAAGGCGAGATCATCGGGCTCGTGGGGATGATCCCGGCGGAGACGGAAGCCGAGCTCGAGCCCATTGTCGTCAGCCCGAAGCACCGTGGGCGCGGCGTCGGTCGTGCCCTGATCAACGTGGTCGTCGAAAGCGCAAGGACGCGCGGCCTGCGGACGGTCTACGCACGTCCAGTAGCGCGCAAAGCCCAGGCTGTGCAGTTCTTCCACACCAATGGCTTCGACGTGCTCGGGCAGATCGAGGTGATGCTCGATCTCACGGATTCGAGGTCGTGGCGCAGGGGCGAGCGGGTCGCGCTGCGCGGCTTCAGAGTCTGACGTCGTCGAGCGCGGTCAGGCCGTCGGCTCAGAGGCTGCCGCCGCGGCGATCGGTCTTCGGGTGAGCAAGCCCCGGCCCGGTTCGACCGTTGTCCGGCTCGAGCGCAGGATCGTGGCGACGGAGACGAGCACCGCACCCCCCGCGATGACCATCTCCAGCGTGATCTCCTCGCCGAGGAGCGCCCAGGCGAGGAGGACCGCGACGATCGGATTCACATATGCGTACGTGGAGACGAGTGAGGTGGGTGCAGAACGGAGCAGCCAGACGTAGGCGGTAAAGCCGACGAGGCTGCCCGCCACGATGAGGTACCCGAGCGCGAGAATCGCGTCGCGGGTCCAGACGGCCTCCCCGACCTCGCCCGAAAGGACCGAGTACCCGGTGAGCAGGACGCCGCCACAGATGGACGCCAGGCCGGCCGAGACCAGCGGGTGCTTGGGGAGCGGGGCGCCGCGGGAATACAGCGATCCGGCCGCCCAGCACATCGCGCTCAGCACGATCACGAGGGCTGCCAACCGGTCGACGGAGCCGTCGCCGAACGGGTCGAAGAGGAACGCAAGGCCCGCGAACCCCAGGGCGATCCCCGCATAGGTCGAGAGCTGAAGCCGGCGCCCGAACGCGACACGGTCGAGGAGGGCCATCCAGATCGGGATCGTCCCGACGAGGAGGGCTGCGACCCCGGCGGGGACGGTTTGCTGCGCCCAGGCGAGGGCCCCGTGGCCCGTGACGAAGAGGAGTCCTCCGAAGATGAAACCGGCGACGATCTGCCGACGCCCTATGCGATCGCCGGCACGATTGCTTCGGGGAAGCGCAATCGCGAGCAGGATCCCGCCCGCAACGAGATGCCTGATAGCCATGGCAAGAAACGGTGGGAGATCGCGAACCGCGATGGCGAGCGCGATGAACGTCGAGCCCCAGACGAGATACACCGTCACCAAGGCAAGCCAAACCCGCACGCCGTGTCGCGCAGCCATGGACGAGAGCATGGCGCCTTCGGGAGGATCAGCTCAAGTCAACCAGGGTGCCTTTCGATCAGCACTGCTGATTAGGTCGCTGGCTGTCGCCTGCCCCCAACGCCCGACCCGCCTCGGTACCCGGGACGACCGCTAACCGGCGCGCTAGAATCGTCCGCTCGTGTCGACCTTCGTCGCTGAGACCTCGCGGCGCCTGCCCCGCGGCTGGGCGCACCTGGGCTTCCAGTTCGTCATCTGGATGGGCTTCTACGTCGTCTACCAGGTGGCGCGCGGCGCAGCTGACCGAAGCGTCGCGAGCGCATTCCAGAACGGCGAGTGGGTCCTCCGGACGGAGCAACGGCTCGGAGCGTTGTTCGAGCCCGCTGTGCAGCGCGTCGTCGACACGTCGTCGATCATGATCACGCTCACGTCGTACACGTACTGGCTCTCACAGTTTGCCGTCGTGGGCGTGACGCTCCTGTGGGTCTACTTCCGTCACCATGAGAAGTTCGCGGGCTTCCGGAACTGGCTCATCGCTGCGAACGTCGTCGGGCTGGTCGGCTACATCCTGATGCCGACCGCGCCGCCGCGGATGTTCCCCGAATGGGGCTTCGTCGACACGCTCGCGCAGTTCTCGTCGATCAACCACGACAGCGGTCTGATCTCGTTCGCCTCGAATCCATATGCGGCGATGCCGAGCCTGCACGCGATGGACGCATTGATAGTCGGCATCGTCATGTTCACGCTCGTCCATTCGCGCATCGCAAAGGTGCTGTGGCTCGCCTGGCCCGCGTGGGTCGCTTTTTCTGTCATCTCGACGGGGAACCACTACTGGCTCGACATCGTCGCCGGGTTCGTGCTCGCGGTGGCGACGGGACTCGCGCTCCGTCGAGTCCGGACGCTGCGCCTGCAGCGCGCATGAGCGACGAAGAGCGGCCCTCGTCGACAGACGAGATAAGCGTCAGCCAGCTCGACCGGGTCAAGCAGGAGTACACGGCCGCGGCGCGCCAGATTCTCGTTCGCTCGATGCGGGGCGTTGCAAAGACGAAGTTGACGCCCGACATGCTGACCTTGGCCGGAGTCTCGCTCTGCCTTGCGGGTGCGGTACTCGTCGGATTCGAGGACCGCAACGAGAAGCTCTTCTTCTGGCTCGGCGGCCTCCTGTTCGTGGTCGGATCGGTAGCGGACATCCTCGACGGTGCGCTCGCGCGAGCGGCGAGCAAGGGCACGGTCTTCGGCGCCTTTCTCGACTCGACGTTCGATCGCCTGGGGGAGGCGGCGATGCTGGCCGCGATCGGGCTCGTGTTCATGCGCGACGGCAACGAGATCGCGCTCGTCGCGACCTTCGCTGCGGTCATCGGCTCGTTCCTCGTCTCCTATACGCGCGCGAAGGCCGAGGCGCTCGGACTCCGCGCGGACATCGGGCTCGGCTCGCGTGTCGAGCGGGTCGTGCTCATCTCGGTCGGGCTCGGCCTCGCGCCCTGGGGGTTGCTCCAGTGGCCCATCTATGTTCTGGCCGCGATGGCTTGGATAACGGTCGTTCAGCGAATGCTCTTCGTGCGCAAGCAGCTTCGCGAGCTCGCCGAGCAAACGGCTTAGCGGCGAAGACACCCGGCTGGTAGAGTGCTAGCACTTTGACTGCTAGCACTACACGGAAACGCGCGGGCATTCTGGTCAGAATGCCCGCTTCATTGAAGGCGGCTCTCGTCCGCGAGACCGCCCGCCGAGGCTCGAATGTCAACGACGTGGCCGTCGGCTTCCTTGCCGATGAGTTCTCCGTCCCCTACACACCGAGTGGTCGGAGCCGCAAAGTGCTAGCAGGTGGAAGCCCTGTCATTCTGCTCCGCGTCCCGCAGGAGCTCAAAGACGAGATCGAATCAGATGCCGGTCGTCGTGGAGCAAGCGCCAACGAGGTCATCCTCACCGCGCTCGCGGACGGGCTCGGCATCCCCAACGGAAGCACGAGAAAGGAACCCATGGCAACTCAGATCGGCTCGAAGAACGGTGCGCGCTCGAAGGAGAAGGTGCGCGTCGCGATCATCGGCGTAGGGAATTGCGCCAACTCGCTCCTTCAGGGCGTCGAGTACTACAAGAACGCCTCTCCCGACGACACCGTCCCGGGCCTCATGCACGTCGATCTCGGCGGGTACCACATCTCGGACATCGAGTTCACGGCGGCGTTCGACGTCGTCAAGGGCAAGGTCGGCGTCGATCTGTCCGAGGCCATGTGGGCGCACCCGAACGACACGATCAAGTTCGCGGACGTCCCGAAAACCGGCGTCAAGGTCTCGCGAGGCATGACGCACGACGGCATCGGCAAGTACCTCTCACAGGTGGTCGAGAAGGCTCCGGGCCAGACGGACGACGTCGTCGGCATCCTCAAGGAGACCGGCACGGACGTCGTCGTCAACTACCTCCCCGTCGGCTCCGAGGCCGCGACGAAGTGGTACGCGGAGCAGATCCTCGAGGCAGGAGTCGCGATGGTGAACTGCATGCCGGTCTTCATCGCGCGTGAGCCCTACTGGCAGAAGCGCTTCGAAGATGCAGGCGTGCCGGTGATCGGCGACGACATCAAGTCTCAGGTCGGCGCGACCATCACGCACCGCGTTCTGACGACGCTCTTCGGCGACCGCGGCGTCCACCTCGACAAGACGATGCAGCTCAACGTCGGCGGCAACTCCGACTTCCTAAACATGCTCGAGCGCGAGCGCCTCGAGTCGAAGAAGATCTCGAAGACGAACGCCGTCACGTCGATGCTCGACTACGACATCGGCGACAAGAACATCCACGTCGGCCCGTCGGACTACGTGCCGTGGCTCACAGACCGCAAGTGGGCATATATCCGCATGGAGGGTTCCTCGTTCGGCGACGTCCCACTGAACGTCGAGCTCAAGCTCGAGGTCTGGGACTCGCCGAACTCAGCCGGCATCGTCATCGACGCCGTCCGCCTCGCGAAACTCGCGCTCAACAACGGCATCTCGGGTGCGCTCGAGGCACCGAGCGCGTACCTCATGAAGTCCCCGCCGAAGCAGATCCGCGACGACGAGGCGCACGATCTCATCGAGCGCTTCATCACCAAGAACACGGTTGCCAAGCCCACGAAGAAGGCGGCCGCCAAGGCATGACGAGACTCCGCCTCAGGCGGATCTTCTGGATGGGAGCAGCGGCGGTCGTTGTCGCCGCTGCTCTCGTCGCACTCGCGGCCGTCGTCAAGGGCGACTTTTCCGACACCGACGGCCGCATCCTCATCACGCTCGCTGCTCTTCTCTACGCGGGCGGGGCGGCGATCTGCGGCCTGGCGCTCGTCGATCGCGGGCCCGGGCGATCTCTTGGTTGGGTCGTCACGGGCGCGGCGCCCGTGTGCCTCGGGTTCGTGGTCTGGGCGATCTGGTCGTTCACCTTCGACGACGGTGGCAACGAGACTGCCGACAAGCTCGCGTGGTCGGCGGTTCTCGTCGTTCTCGCCGGGCTCATCGCGACGACGGGACTCCTCCTCGCGCGGCGCCCCGGGCTAGTGCGCCTCGCGGTAGCCGCCGGCGCGCTCGCCACTCTCGCTGTTACGGTCAGCGTATCCGGGATCTGGACCGAGCCCGAGAGCGCGACCTTCGTCAAGGCCCTCGCGATCCTTTGGATCCTGACGGGGCTCGCCTACGTCCTCGTCCCGATACTCCAGCGCTTCTCGAACGTGGGCGCCGACGAAGCGGCAATCCGCGTCCTCGGTGAGCTCGACGGCGTTCAGCTCGTGGCATCTCGCAGGTCGGTCGAGGGCGTGGGTACGGAGGCTGCGGCACCAGGCGAGCGCCTGTTCCTCCGCCATCATCGAAACGGGGCACAGACGGTCGACCGCGAGGCGTCGCCATCGTCCGACGCAGCAAATAGCGTTGGTCGAGATGCTCAGAGCTGAACGCCTTGGCCCGCTGGCCGGCCTCCTCTCGCTCTGTCTCTTGGCGGTCAACCTGGCCGCGACCCGGTCGGCGCCGGAGCCCGAAACTCCTACCGCACAGATGGTCGCTGAGATCCTGGACCATCGGAACGCATACGTCGCCTCTGCTGCTCTAATCCTCGGCCAAGCCTTCTTCCTGCTCATCTTCGCTGCCGCGCTCGGCGCGATCCTGGGCCGCGTGGAAGGCGAGACTGCATGGCTCGGTGGCCTGACCGCTCTCGGCGGAGCCGTCGCGAGCACTCTCGCGATGGCTTCCGGCGTCGCGTTGCTAGCCACAGTATTCACAGCCGACCACGAGCCGACGGGCGCCGTCTGGGCACCACTCGTCTTCCATACCTTCTTCCTGACGACGACGGGTGTCGCTCTCGCCGTGTTCATGCTCGCCACCGGGCTGGCTGCAATCTCCGCTCGCGCGCTCCCTCGCGTTCTCGCGTGGGCATGCCTCCCGATCGGCCTGGGTATTGCGTTCGGCGGGCTCTTTGGCTTTGGAAACGAGCTCGACGGCGGCACGTTCGGGACGGTGTGGTTCCTCGCGGGCATTGCCTTCTTCCTCTGGACGATCGCGACGAGCGTCGTCTTGCTTCGTCGCGGCTCGTAGAGCGACGCTAGCGTCGCCCGGTCTGGGCCTCTCGCTCCGGGGCGAGGCAAGCCTCGCCGCTACGACATCAGGCGGGGCGCCGAGTCGTCGGACACGAATCCGACACGCTTGTGCGAGGAGTCGCAGAACGGCTTGTTCTGCGAGTGCCCGCAGCGACAGAGCACGATCGCGCTCCCGTCCGGGAGAACGAACTCGTTTCCGTCCGAGTCGAACACGCGCACCGGACCTTCCACCTTGTACGGCCCGTTCGCGCGGGCCTTGATCGTCACCTCGGTCATGTGAGCACTGTACGGGTCTACACTCGCTCGACCGTGGGCCTCCGTATCTGCTTCGTCACGCCGTTTGCGTGGTCGCAGCCGCACGAGGTCAACGCGCACGTCGCCGGCGCAGCCGCGGCGCTCCGGGCGCTCGGTCACGAGGTCACCGTGCTCGCACCGTCCTCGCGGGCGCGCGACCTTCTCGCGGGCCGTCGCGCCCTCCAGCGCGGCACCGATGCGGAGGTAATCGCGATCGGCCCCTCGATCCCGCTCTCGCGTCGGACGCACATGGGCGTGCCGGTCGCCGTGCGTGCGAACCTGCGATTGGCGCTGAGCAGTGGGCACTTCGATGTCGTCCACGGGTTCGAGCCCGGGCTCCCGAGCCTCTCGTACCTCGCGTTGTCATCAACGCGCGCGCTGACGGCGGCGACCTTCTTCTCTCCTGAGCGGTTGGGATACCCAGCTCGTCGGTCCCGACGGGATCGACTCCGTATCCGAATCGACGCGCTCCTCGCGACCTCGGAGCAGACGGCGCAAGCCGCTGCCGATCGCTTCGAAGGTGACTATCGCCTGGTTCCCCTGGGCGTGGACGCAACGTTCTTCCGGCCCACGACCAAGCGCAACGTGATCGTCGGCGAGCTCGAGTCGGCCGGACGCCCAGTCACACGAGCGCTACTCAACCTCATGGGTGAGCTCCCTGAATGGGAGCTCACACTTCTGCATACGAAACCGCTCGGCTTTCGCCCAACGATCCCGCGAACGGTCCGTGGTCGGGTTCACATTCGGTCGGCGCGCACCGCAAGTCAACGCGCAGCCGCGCTCTCCGACGCGGCGATCTTCGTCCCGGCGCCCTCGGGCGAGGAGCGTCTCCAGCTCGAAGCAGCAGCGTGTGGGCTCGCGATCGTTCCGGCAGAGCCACCCGATGCAGTGGTTCGGGAGGTGCGGAGACTGGTCGCCGACGACGCTGTCCACGCGCGGATCGGAGCTGAGGAGAGGGAGCGGGCGGAACAGCAGAGCTTCGACCGCGTCGCCGCCGAGCTCGACACCGTCTACCGACGCCTCGTCCGGAAGCGACGGGATCGCGTGGCCTCCGCGGCCGAGGACGACCCGCTCGCGGATCGCGACTGGCTCGCGGTCGACCTCCACATGCACACGGAGTGGTCGCACGACTGCTCGACACCTACAGCCGAGTTGCTCGACCACGCCGAGCAGATCGGCCTTGGTGGAATCGCCGTCACGGACCACAACGCATTCGGCGGCGCCCTCGAAGCCGTGGAGCTCGCCCGCAAGCGAGATCTCATCGTGATCCCGGGCGAGGAGATCAAGACCGACAGCCAGGGCGAGGTCATCGGCCTCTTCCTCACCGAGGAGATCCCACGCGGGATGTCCTTCTCGGAGACCATCGAAGCGATCCGCGAGCAGGGCGGCCTCGTCTACCTCCCCCACCCGTTCGACCGCCTCCACGCCATCCCCGACCCCGCGAGTCTGCACCGCCACCTCGCCGAGATCGACGTGTTCGAGGTGTTCAACGCGCGACTCCTCCGCGACTCGTTCAACGACGAGGCGCTGCGTTTCGCTCAGAAGTATCGGCTGCTGCAGGGCGCGGGCTCGGACGCTCACGTGCTCCAAGGCGTCGGAACGGGAGCCGTGCGCATGCGACGATTCGAAGGCCCCGAGGAGTTTCTCCTCTCCCTGCGCACAGCCGAGATCCTGCGCCGACCGAAGTCGCTCGCCTACCTCCAATCGCTCAAGTGGGTCGCGCAGGTCAAGGAAAAGGTCCGCTGAGAGAGAAGGTGCTTAGGACTCTGTGCCCGCGGCCGTGCCCACCGACGAGATCTACGAGCGCTACCTCAAGAAGGCCATCTCCGAGATCAACGAGCTCGGGGACGAGCTCGCGCGCGCGGGCGACGAGCTCAGGGTTCCGGTGCTCGGATCAGGCCATCCGCTGGCCGACGTCTTCCTCTTGAAGTTCTCACCGCAGCCGTCGGAGATCCAGGAGGGTGTCGCGTTCTTCGGCCGCGCGGGCCAAGCAGTGCTGAAGTCGCTCCAGCGACTCCATGTCGACCCTCTCGCCGTGTACGGAACGAACTGCCTGAAGTTCGGCACCGAGGACCCGGCGGACGCTGCTTCCTGGCTGGCACGGGAGCTCTACATCGTCCAGCCGAAGCTCGTAGTGGCGATGGGCGAGCGCACGGTCGCGTTCGTCAACGACCTGCGCTTCCCCCTGTCCGACGCGGTCGACCCGACTGCGCTCGGTGTCATGCAGCGGTTCACTTCGACCATCGACGCACTCGTGACGCCGGATGTCGACGAGTCCCTCGACGAGCAGCCCGCGAAGACCGCGTTCTGGAACGCCTTCAAGGCGCTCGGCCCGTGGTGGGCAGCACAACCGCCGTACTGATGCGCAAGACCGAAATGCTCGTTGTTGCGCGCGAACATCCCTGAAGGCGCCCGCTGCGCGGGCGCTGCTGCGCGGATTCCGGTCGCGCGAGGAGCCCTGAAGGCGGCCGCTCTGCGGCCGCGGCCCGCAGATGGACTTTAAGCACTCACCTCAGATCAGCCGCAAGCGGGCCGGCGCACTCGCCGCGCTCCTCGTCGCGCTCGTCGCCTACGGGGTCGGCGCAGAGCACCTGCCCGGACTTCCTTCAGGCCTCGACGTCACCTTCCACGGCGCCGTTGTCTTTCCGGCGTTCGCGGCCGCGATCTGGATCGCGCTACCGCTCGCACGAGTCGGAAACCGGGTCCTTCTCGCCACCGCGGCCGTTGTCGGAGTCGCCGCACTGACTCTCACGCTGCTCGACGTCGACTCAGCCGCCAACGTCGCGAAGCTCGCCTGCTACGCCCTCGTCGGGTTCTGGTTCCTCACGCTCTTCGAGGAGCTGTGGTGGATCGCACTCGTTGCTGTGCTCGTGCCTTGGGTGGACATCTGGTCCGTCGCGGCCGGCCCGACCGAGTACGTCGTCGAGCAGCGGCCCGGGCTCTTCGAACGGATATCTGTCGCGTTTCCGAATCCGGGCGAGACGGCGACGGTAAACATCGGCCCGCCCGACATCCTCTTCTTCGCGCTCTTTCTCGCCGCGGCCGACCGCTTCGCGCTTCGTGTCACGTGGACGTGGGTCGGAATGACGGGCTTTCTCGCCGGAACGCTCATGCTCGTGTGGTCGTGGGAGGACATCGCTGGGCTGCCGGCTCTACCGGCTGTGTGCCTGGGGTTCCTGATCCCGAACGCCGACCTCCTGTGGCGAAACGTGCGTGACGCGCGCTCTCGAGCTACGAGTCGCGGGTAAGAAGCGACACCGACTCGACGTGCGGCGTGTGCGGGAACATGTCGACGGGACGGCAGCGCACAAGCGTGTATCCATAGTCATCCCGCAGGACCTGAACGTCGGACGCGAGGGTCGTCGGGTTGCACGAGACGTAGACGATCCGTCGAGCAGCGAGAGCCCCCGTGCGCCGGAGTGCCTTGCCCGCAAGCCCCGCGCGGGGCGGATCCACGACCACGACATCAGCCGTTCCCGCTTTCTCGGCGAGCTCTTCGAGTGTCTGTCCGACGTTCCCTGCGAAGAACTGTGCATTCTCGATCCCGTTGAGCTCGGCGTTCTCGATCGCGCAAGCCACCGCCTCCTCTGAGATCTCGAGGCCCCACACGGAACCGGCATCGGGAGCGAGCGCGAGTGCGATCGTGCCTGTTCCGCAATAGAGGTCGAAGACGTTCTCGGTGCCGGTCAGTCCAGCGAAGTCGCGCGCGAGGCTGTAGAGCTGCTCGGCCATCTCCGTGTTCGTCTGCAGAAACGCCGACGGACGCACCCGAAAACGGAGCCCGAGTATCTCCTCCTCGATCGCGTCGCCACCCCAGAGAAGCTTGGTCGGAAGGTTCGTCTGCTCTGCGGGTGTGTCGTTGATCGCCCAGTGGATCGAGCGCACCTCTGGGAAGCGTCGGAGAACATCGACGAAGTACCCCGCCTCGAAGCGCTCGCCCGGCCCGGTCACGAGGACGACGAGCGCTTGGCCCGTGTTCCTTCCTTCCCGAACGACGAGGTGTCGGAGATATCCCTTGCCCATGGCCTGGTCGTACGGCTCGAGCCCCTCCTCTCGCGCCCAGTCGCGAACGGCGAGCCTTATCGCGTTTCCCACGTCGGTCGTCAGCAGGCACTCCTCGATGCCGATCACCTCGTCCCAGCGCCCGGCGCGATGAAAGCCGAGCTCGACTCCGTCCTCGCTAGCGGTGAACGAGTACTCGAGCTTGTTGCGGTAGCCGTAGATCGAGGTCGCAGGCACGATCGGCTCGAGCGGCGGGTCGGCGATCCGGCCGATCCGCACGAGCGCATCGCGCACTTGTTGCGCTTTCTGCGTAAGTTGCACCTCGTACGCGAGATCCTGGAACCGGCAGCCACCGCAGGCCCCGAAATGCCGGCACGGCGCTTCAACGCGATCGGGCCCGGGCTCGATCAGCGCGCTCGCGAACCCTTCGGCGAACCCGCGCTTGACCTTGGTCACGCGCGCGCGAACGCGATCGCCGGGCAGACCTCCGCGTACGAAGACGACGAACCCTTCGTGGCGCGCTACGCCGTTGCCGCCGTAAGCGAGCGATTCGATAGAGAGCTCGAGCTCCTCTCCCTTATGAACTGGCGCTGCCATCTCGCTACTGGAGCACGGCGACGAAGACGCTCCGGTCGCGCGGTCCGTCGAACTCGCAGAAGAAGATCCCCTGCCACGTTCCCAGCGCGAGCGAGCCGTCGTCTCGAAGCGGTATTACGACACTCGGCCCCATGAGCGCCGCACGCACATGCGTGGGCGCATTCTCCTCACCTGGCTCGATGTGCTCCCACGGCCAGCCGTCCTCCACCACTCGCTCGAGCACAGACTCAAAGTCGCGCGCGACCGCCGGATCCGCGTGCTCGTTGATCGTCACTCCCGCTGTGGTGTGTGGGACGTAGACCACTATCGCCGATCCCTGCTCGCCCGCGATCGCTTCGCGCACGTCGCGCGTGATTTCGAGGACGTGACTTCGGCGCGCAGTTTGGATCCTCAGCTCGTGCATGCGCGAAGGACGACGCGAGGCCGCGTTACAGAGCCCCGCCGGCGGCGGGCGGCGCTCCAGCCTCGAGCGGGTTCTCGCCGCTCGCGGCGCGTCCAAGATGCTCCTCGACGTGCAGGAGGTTGTCTTTCCCCCGCTCGACGATGGCCAGCAGCTCGGTCATCGAAGCGACCTCCTCACGCTGCTCCTGGAGGAACCAGTGAGGGAACTTGACATATCGCAGCATAGGGCTCATTCTGTGTGTGAGGCCCCGGTGAATGAGGACCGCGGCTAAGAAGGAGGCTACATGAGCCCTAAGAAGATCACTCGACCACTAGACCTCTACGTCAGGGTCAGTCGTGTCGGTGGGCGCGAGGGCGACTCGTTCATCTCACCCGAACTTCAAGAGGAGAAGTGTCGGGCGCTCGCGAAGGCACGCGGGCTCGAAGTCGGGCAGCTGTTCATCGACCTGGACCGTTCCGGCGGGAAGATGGATCGCCCCGAGTTCAAGAAGGTGCTCGTGCGGATCGAGTCCGGCGTCTCCGGCGGCGTCATCGTCGCCCGCATCGACAGATTCGCGAGAACACTGATCGGCGGGCTCAGCGCCATCGAGGACATCGAGAAGGCGGGCGGCGTCGTACTGACCGCCGACGGTGAGTTCGACTCGTCCACGGCAACCGGCGAGCTTGTGCTGTCGATCATACTCTCGCTCGCCCAGTTCGAGTTGCGTCGCATCTCCGAGCAGTGGGAGGACGCGAAGGAAAAGGCTCGGGCCCGCGGCATTCACATCGGTGCTGCCCGCGCAGGGTACGTTCGGCAGGAAGACGGCAGGCTGGCAGAGCACCCCGAGTACATCGAGGCGGTCAAGCAGGCGTTCGCGCTCCGCGCTCGCGGTGGCGCCTGGAAGGAGACCGCCGACCTGCTCAGCGCGGCGGGAGTCCCGACGTCGAAGTCCGGCGGAGCCGCAAGGCCGTGGACGCGGCAGGCGACCCGCAACGTGATCCAGAACATCGCCTACAGGGAGGACGAGGGCGGGCCGATCCCGGTCTGGCAGTGGAAGAAGGCGCAGCCGAAGAAGGGTGAGGCGCGGGTGCGCGGCGAGGGCCACGTCCTCGGTGCGGGACTCGTTCGTTGCTCCGTATGCGGCGCGGCGATGCACAAGTCCTCGAACGGGGCGCGCTACCAGATCCTGCGCTGCGACACGAGCGGCGGAGGGCACCCAACGATCTCCTACGAGACCGCGCGGAACTACATCTGCTCCCTCGCCTTCGCGCACGTCGGGCCGATGCGGAGGAGCAGGCCCGGAGACGACGAATCGGAACGTGAGGCTCTGCGGTTGGCCGTCGAGGAGGCCGAGGCGGAGTTCGAGCAGATGAGGGAGATGCTCGGCGTGGCGCCCCCCGCGGACTCTAGGCCCTCGATGGGGCTCACGGACGCGAAAGCCGCCCTGGCCGAGTTCGAGGGGGCGGCCGACGTTCCGCTCGGTCTCGGAGATTTCCTGACGCCGGTCGGGGTTCGGGAGGAGTTCGAGAAGATGGCGGTGCCGGAGCAGCGCCGAGTTCTGCGCTCGATTATCAACCGGGTCGTGCTCTCCCCGGGTCGCCGCGGAGACCCCGGCGATCGAATCGAGGTGGAGTTCACGGACGGGTCGCGCTGGCCCGCAGAACAAGGCGAGGTTCCGGTGGTGACCTCGTGAGCCTGCCCCGCATCGACCCAGAGACCGCGTACACCAGGCACTACGCGTGGCCCCCGACATCCCCGGCGCTCCCGGCGAGTAAGTTTGGGCAGCCCATCTCGTCCGTTCTCGTCGCTGCTACGGTGCCGCCGTGCAGACGGCGGAGCAGAGGCGGGCGCTCTGGGAGGCGCAACGGGCGCTAGTCGCCGCGCCGATCTTCGCCGGGATCTGGGAGCCCTTCGGGGCTCTCGGCGTCTAGTAGGGGGTGCCACGGCATCTCGGGCCTGGCGGCCGCAGACGCGCTCAAGCTCAACCTGACCGCGTCGCCGCTTCCGCGCTCTGCTCGCGAGCGAGCGGCGAGCAGAGACGGTCGAGCAGGACTGCCATCGATCTGTCGACGCGCGCCGTTGTCGCCCTAAGCACGGTCGCCGAGCGGGCAGGCGTGCAGCGCCACACCGTCTATCGCCACTTCCCCAGTGACGCCGAGCTGTTCGGCGCCTGCTCGGCGCACTTCTTCACGGCACACCCTTTGCCCGACCTCGAGCCCTGGCGCGCGATCGGTGAGCCGCACGAGCGGCTCGCGCGGGCGCTGGACGACCTCTACGCCTACTACGAGCGCACCGAACCGATGTTCAGCAACGTCCTGCGCGACGCCGAGCTCGTCGACGCCCTCCGCCCGACGCTCGTGCCGCTGCAAGACTTCCTTGCCGAGGCGGCCGAGATTCTGGCGGCCGGCTGGCCCGCTCGCGGTCGGAGACGGCGCGTCCTCGCCGCCGCAGTGCGCCATTCCGTCGATTTCCAGATGTGGCGCTCACTGGCAGCCAACGTCACCCGAGCCGAGGCGGTCGAGCTCGTCACCGCACTCGTCGAAGCCGCCGCCGCTTCGCCGCTTCGCGCAACCGCCTGAGGGCTCGAAGCGGATCCGAGGCGGCCCGTTCCCTGACGTCCGCCTCGGTCAGAAGAGAGCAGTGGGTCGCTCAGCTCGTGTCGCAGTGCGCTGCTGTCGCAGTCTGGCGGAACTGCGACACGCTCATCTCCCCGCCCGAGGCCGAGACGTTGTCCGACCGACGCCGGATCAGCCGGAGCAACGGGTCGCCCCTCGGGTTGACGGGCGATGTGGTACACGGAGGTCGCGAACCCGCGACCGGCTCTCGTCGTCGCGGCTTGGACACTAGAGTTGGTCGGTGCGCCTGCTGAGCAAATACGAACTTACAAAGTTCTAATGGCGGACAGCGCAAGGTCTCGGTGCCGGCGGCATCTTCCCTAGTAGATTGGAGAATCGAACTGCAAAAGGGGTCACCTGATGCGAAAGCTGCTCGTCTTGATCGGGGCTACCGTCGCGCTCGCGGTCACGGGGGCGGCGGCGGCGAAGACGGTCACCGTCACGATCACCAAGAATGGCTACATTCCTAAAGCCGTCACCATCGCGGTCGGCGACTCAGTCCAGTTCACGAACACGGACGCCGTCGCCCACCAGGTCGTCTTCAAGAAGACAAGCGGTGTCACCTGCACGCCGGACCCGCTCGTCCTGCAGCCGGCTCAGAGCGGCACGTGCACGTTCCGGAACGCCGGCTCGTTCGCCTACTCCGATCCGAACGTAAAGGGGAACACCTTCCGCGGCACGGTCACCGTGACCGGTCCCCCTGTGGACACCCTCACGCTCACGGTCAAGCCTCAGATCGTCGTCTACGGCGGCAAGGTGACGCTCTCTGGCGTGCTCTCGAGCCAGAAGATCGGCGAGAACGTCGACATCCTCGCCGAGGCGTGCGGCCAGGCCGCGGCGACGAAGGTCGCAACGGTGCAGACCGCGACTGGTGGCACGTTCACCGCGGTCGATACGCCGCGCCAGAACACGGTCTACACGGTCAAGGTGAGAAACACGACGAGCACTGCCGTCTCGGAGAAGATGCGCCCGCGGCTCCGGCTCAGGAAGGTCGCTCCCCACCGCTACTCGCTGCGGGTGTTCGCGGCGGAGAGCTTCGCCGGCAAGTATGCGGCACTCCAGCGCTACAACGGCACGCTCGAGCGCTGGGTCAGCGTCAAGCGCGTTCTGTTGCGCGTGAACAGCACGGGCGTCGCCCCGACGGTGATCTCGTCCGTAACGTTCCGCTCGTCGATCAGAGTTCGGCTGAAGATTCGCGTCGTGTTGCCGCAGCTGCAGGTCG
>JBCKBY010000006.1:0-44655 GCA_038910715.1 Gaiellaceae bacterium | reverse complement strand
TCATGTCGAACCTCCTACGCTTACTGTCGGCCGCCGCAGGCGGCTATCTGCTCGGGGCGGTGCCGTCTGCGGATATCGCCTCGCAGATCGTCACGGGTGGTGCGACCGACCTTCGTACGAGCGGCAGCGGGAATCCCGGCGGTACGAATGCTCGGCGTGTGCTTGGGCGCCGCGCAGGCATCGCGGTCACAGCGTTCCAGATTCGTTCCAGCCTCACGCAGTGCCGGTCTCGTCGATGCTCCGCCGCGGCGCCTGGACGTTTTGCAGGTATTTTTCTAATGGGCCGTGAAGGATTCGAACCTTCGACCTTGGGATTAAGAGTCCCCTGCTCTACCAACTGAGCTAACGGCCCGGGACGGCCAAGTCTAGCCACGGTTAGGCGAGCGAACCGAGCGTGCGACGCGCCTCCCGGGCACCGTCCGCGAGACACGAGTAGCGAGGCGGCGACCTGATTTCGGTTCCGCCCCACGACGGCTGGCGCTTGAAGTAGGCTCGCCCCCGGTGCGCAAGGGGATCGTCCAGCTCGTCGCGATCGGCGTCGTGATTGCCGTGCTCGTCACGCTCGTCGCCGTCCTCTTCCAGTGGCTTCCGACCTCCGCGAGCGAGGAATTCGACCGGATCCAGGACATCTACTGGTTCGCGACTTGGATGTCGATCGTGATCTTCGCGGTCGTCGGCGCAGTGGTCGTGTACTCGGTTTGGAAGTGGCGCGTTCCGTTGGACGACGACATGGACGGTCCGCCGATCCACGGGCACACCGGACTCGAGATCGCGTGGACGATTGTTCCGGCGATCCTTGTCATCGCGCTCGGGATCGTGAGCGCGGTCGTGATGTCCCGGAACGGCGAGGCGGGGAACCGGCCGCTCGAGGTGAATGCGATTGGCCAGCAGTTCACCTGGAAGTTCAGGTACACGGACTACGACGACCTGACCACCGGGGAGCTCGTGCTCCCGGTGGGCCGGGAGGCGCGGTTCACGATGACCGCGGTCGACGTCATCCACGCGTTCTGGGTGCCGAACTTCGGGCAGAAGCAGGACGCGGTCCCCGGCATCGAGACCACGATCCTCGTCACGCCGACGCGCACTGGGGAGTTCGCTGTCATCTGCACTGAGCTGTGCGGCCTCGGGCACGCGACCATGCGCGCGAAGGCACGCGTGGTGACTCAGGCCGAGTTCGACGAGTGGGTGCAGGAGAAGCGCGCGTGACGACCGCTCATCACGACACGCCACACGCCGAGTATCCGGCCCACTTCGAGCCACCGCACGGGCCGACGTGGAAGGCGTTCTTCGGCCCGGGACTGGTACGCGGGGTGTGGATGGCCGGAGCCGGCTTCATCTTCGGGATGCTCCTCGTGCTCGCCCTGCGCTGGTGGTGGGGTTGGGAGCCGTTCTGGAACACCGAGGTGATCCTGGCGGTGGCGGGAATGGTGACCGCCCCGCTCGGCTTCCTCGCCGGAATCGGCTCGTTCGACTACTGGCTCTACTACATCTCGGGTCGTCCGACGCGCCCGGAGGATCACTCGGGACACGGAGCGCACAGCTGGAAGGACTACTTCCGGGTCAACACCGATCACAAGGTGATCGGGATCCAGTACCTCGTCACGACGTTCGTGTTCTTCACGATCGGCGGGCTCATGGCGATGTTCTTCCGGGCCGAACTCGCGCAGCCGGGGCTCCAGTTCGTCGACTCCCAGACGTTCAACGGGCTCGTCTCCGTGCACGCGACGCTGATGATCTTCCTCTTCATCATCCCCGCGTTCGCCGGGCTCGCGAACTTCGCGGTACCGCTCATGCTCGGTGCGCCGGACATGGCGTTCCCGCGATTGAACGCGCTCTCGTTCTGGCTGCTCCCGATCGCGGGAATCATGTTCCTCGCGAGCTTCCTGGCGCCAGGCGGCGCCTTCGGTGCAGGCTGGACTGGCTACGCACCGCTGGCCGAGGGCCAGCCGCTCGGCCAGACGTTCTTCAACATGGGCGTCCAGTGGGCGGGTGCCTCGAGCATCATGACCGCGCTCAACTTCCTGGTCACGATCATCACGATGAGGGCGCCCGGCATGACGTTCTGGCGCATGCCCCTCCTCGTCTGGGCGAACTTCACGACGTCACTGCTGGTCGTGATCGCTACGCCGTTCATCGCAGGTTCGCAGTTTTTCGTGATGTTCGACCGGATCATGCATACGAGCTTCTTTACACCCGAGGGCGGCGGCTACGTGCTCGGGTACCAGCACATCTTCTGGTTCTACAGCCACCCAGCCGTCTACATCATGATGCTGCCCGGATTCGGGATCGTCTCCGAGGTGATCTCTTCGATGTCGCGCAAGCCGATCTTCGGCTATCGCCTGATGGCGCTCTCGCTCATGGGGATCCTCGTCCTGGGCTTCTCCGTGTGGGCGCACCACATGTTCGTTGCGGGGATGGCCGACTGGTTACGCGTCCCGATGATGATCACGACCCTGCTCATCGCGATTCCCACAGGGATCAAGGTGTTCTCGTGGGTGGCGACGCTGTGGCGTGGGCGAATCCACTTGAACACCCCGATGCTCTTCGCCCTCGGCTTCGTAACGATGTTCGTGATCGGCGGGCTTTCGGGGATCTACCTCGGGTCGGTACCGATCGACATCGCTGCCTCGGACACATACTTCATCGTCGCGCACATCCACTACGTGCTGTTCGGCGGATCCGTCTTCACGATCTTCGCCGGGGTCTACTACTGGTTCCCGAAGATGACCGGTCGGATGTACAACGAGCGGCTCGGCAAGTGGCACTTCTGGCTCACGTTCGTCAGCTTCAACGCGACGTTCTTCCCGATGCACTACGTGGGCTTGAGGGGCATGCCACGGCGCGTGTTCGACTACGACTCGGCGTTCGGCGACCTCAACTTCGCGATCTCGATCGCCTCGTTCGTCCTCGGTGCATCGTTCATCATCTTCGTCTACAACATGGTGACGAGCTGGGTCCGCGGGCCGATCGCGGGGTCCAACCCCTGGCGGGCGCACACGCTCGAGTGGCAGGTCTCGTCCCCGCCGCCGATCTTCAACTTCGACGAGATCCCGCAGGTCGTCGGTGGCCCGTACGAGTACGGCGTGCCCGGTGCACGGCACGCAGTCATGAGCCCGACCAAGGAGACCAAGGAAGCGGAGAAGGTTCGCGTGTGAACGACGACGCGACCTCCGTCCTCGTCGTGGCCAACGAGACGCTCGTCGGCAGCGAGCTCGTCGACGCCGTCGGACGCCGCGCCGAGCGTGGGCCGATCCGCGTCGCAGTCGTCGCACCGGTCACGCAGCCCCGCGAGGGCTACGTCGTGTATCGGGACTCGCGACGCGCCGCGGCGGGCCGCAGACTCGACCGCACGCTCGAGGCGCTTCGCGCTGCGGGAATCCCTGCGCACGGCGGCGTCTTCGACGACGATCCGCTCGCCGCCGTAAAGGACGTTCTCGCGTCGGAAGAGATCGACGAGATCATCGTCTCGACGCACCCCGAGACCAAGTCCGGCTGGCTTCGCAAGAACCTCGTGGACGAGATCCGACGAACGGCGGGCGGGAGACCTGTCGAGCACATCGTCTCGGACGTCGTGGCTCGCGCCGGTGTCAACGTCCTCGTCGTTGCGAACGAGACTGTGCTCGGAGAGCAGCTCCTGGATCGCATCCGAGCGCGGGCCGGGGAAGGAGCCGCCAGCTTCCTCGTCGTGTGCCCACAGAGCGATCCGGCTCGAGGTGAGCATCCGGAGGCCGAGCAACGGCTGCGCTCGGCCCTCGCGATCCTTCGCTCCGAGGGACTCGATGTTCACGGACAGATCGCCCATCCGGACCCATTCGTCGCAGCGATGGAGGCGATCGAGGACGAGCGTACGGATGAGATCATCGTCTCGACTTTTCCGGGGGAGCGGTCGGGTTGGCTCCGGCGCGACCTCGTCGGGCGGCTCCGTTCGGAGAGCGGCCTGCCGGTCGACCATGTCGTGGCCGAGTCTCCGGTGGAGGTGGGCGTATGACTGTTCATGCCGAGGCGCTGCACGACCATCACGGACCGCCCGAGGCGAATCAGAGCTCGCGCGTCGACGCGCGCACGCTCGGGATGCTCCTCTTCATCGGGTCGGAGATCATGCTCTTCGGCTCGTTCTTCGCCGCATACTTCTTCGTCAGAGTCGTCAACCCGAGCGCTCCGGCTGAGTGGCCGCCAGAGCCCTACCACTTCCCGGTGTTCGTGGCCGGTGTCAACACGGCGATTCTCGTCACCTCGAGCTTCACGATGCACTGGGCGCTGCAGTCGATCAAGCGTGGCCACCGCGCCGGCTTCCTGGCCGGGATGGTGCTGACGTTCGTCATGGGCCTCGCGTTCCTCATGACCCAGGTGGTCGAGTACCTCAATGTCGGGTTCAACACCGGCGACGGCGCCTTTGCGTCGGTGTTCTTCGGACTGACCGGCCTGCATGGCGCGCACGTGGCGGTTGGGCTCAGCCTGCTCTTGATGGTGATCATCCGCGGCTCACGGGGACACTTCTCGCCGGAGCACCACCATGGCGTCGAGCTACCCGGGATCTACTGGCACTTCGTCGACGTCATGTGGATCGTCGTGTATGCGACGGTCTACCTCCTCTGAGGAAGCGCGGCTGCCGTGGAGAACCCGTTTCGTAGCGAAGCCGCGGCTTTCCGCTTCCTGCTGATCACGATCGGCGCATTCGCGCTCATCGTCGTCGCTTCGGCGATCTCCACGACGCTCGGCCTCTTGGTCTTCCTCCTCCTCACCGGCGCCGCCATCAGCGCTTACCTGCGCCAGCGAGGCCCGGGGCCCGAGCGCGCGCACGTCGAGCACGTGGGCGGGCCTGAGGAGCGTCGCATCTTGGTTGTCGCCAACGAGACGGTCGCAGGAGAGGAGCTCGTCAGCGCGATCAGCACGCTTGCCCTTGTCCAGGCCACGAGTTTCCTCGTCGTCTGTCCTGCACTCAACTCGCGTCTCAAGACGTGGACGTCAGACGAGGATCCTGCGCGGGCGGCCGCGCAGGCCCGACTCACCGCGATGCTCGAGCGGCTCGGCTCGGTCGGTATCGAGGCACGGGGAGAGATCGGCGACAGCGATCCACTCGTTGCGGTGGAGGATGCGGTGAGGTCGTTCCAACCCGACGAGATAGTGATCTCGACGCACCCGCCGGGCAGGTCGAACTGGCTCGAGCGCGGCGTGGTCGACGGCGTTCGGGTTCGGTACGACGTGCCGGTCGCGCACGTCGTGGTGACTCTCGATCCCGACTCGTAGGGACGAAGCATGCCTCGCCCTGGCCGGGCATGCCCGGCCCCTACTTCCCGGCGGCGCCCGAGACGTAGTCGGCGACGGCCTGGATCTGCGCCTCGTCGAGCGAACCCTTGAACGCCGGCATCGCACCCTGGCCGTTCGTGACGCGATCGACGACGAGCTCCTTCGACGGCTTCGAGCTGTCGAGGTTGGGGCCGACGGTGCCTGACGTCCCGGCGTCGGACAGCATGTGGCACGAGCCGCACGTGGCTGCGAAGATCGACTTCCCATCCATGGGACGTTCCGCCGTGACTCCGGTTCCTGCGACAGCGCCGACGTAGACCGCGACGTCGCTCACCGCCTGGTCCTGATCCTCGACACAGAAGACGTCTCCCTCGACGTCGTCGCACGAGGGCAGCGTCGTGTCGACGCCGGGCATTCCCGGTGCTCCGGTCGACGTGTTCTCGATCGGGAAGCGAATTTGGTTCGCGACCACCTGCGTGAACGTGGCCGACGTCATACCCACTTCGCGCGCCTGCGCGAATGCGTCATCGAGGTTTGGGCCAATGGTTCCCGCTGTTCCGGCGTCGGCGAGGGTGTGGCAGCCACCGCAGGCCTGGACGTAGAGCTGTTTTCCGGCTCCCTGGCTTCCCTCGCTCGTATATCCCCCGGTACCGCATCCGGTCAACGCGAGCGTCAGGATGGCCGCACACGCGGCAGTCACGAGTACGGCGAGCCTCACAGGGGGCGAGTCTAACCACCTGGCGCAAGACCGGGATCAGCTAGCGCGGTATCCCGGTCGCGCGAAGTCCTGAAGGCGACCGCTTTGCGGCCGCGGGCAATTCGAAGCCTCTCTCAGCCGGTCTGGCCGAACTGGCGCAGCTGCTTCAGAATACGGCGGACTTCGACCGCAGTCGGATCGTCCGGCGCGATCTTCAGGAACGCCTCGTATGCAGCGACTACGGTTGCCGTGTCGCCCGCACTCTGAGCCGCCTGTGCCAGCTCGAGCTGAATGCTCGGATCCTTCGGCAGCACCACAGTGATTCGCCGATACGTGTCGACGGCGCTCGCCGATGCCTGCTGCGCCTCGAAATATGCGACGGAGCTGTCCTCGGTGATCTGCCCGCTGATCGCCTGTGAGATCGGGTCAGGATCGAGGGGTCTATCGCCGAGCCGGATCGCGCCGGCCACCGCGGTCCCCGGCGCCAGATAGGCGGCGCGAAAGTCGGCGATCTGGCCGCGCTCCTGGGCCTCGCTCGCCTTCGCGAGGTACAGCCCGGCGAGCTCCCGCAAGACGTCCGTGTTGCGCGGGCGCAACGCGACGAAGTTCTCGAGCGCCTCGATGGCGTCATCGGTGTTCCCTGCGGCCTGGTGAGCAGTGGCGAGATCGCGAAACGCCTGTGCATCCTTCGGGTTGTCGAGGACACGCTGCTCGGACTTGGAGATCGAGGGTACACCGCTTCCTCCACCGCTCCCTCTGAAGACGTCGCCGACCCCGACACCGCCGGCCCCGACCCCGAACCCTACGAAGCCGAGTCCGAACGCGACCGCGAGGAAAAGGAACATCCACTTCGCGTGCCGGCGAAGCCGCGGGAAGAACATGGTGTCCTCGATCACGACGTCGGGCTTGCGTGTGACAGAAGCCGGCCGCGGGCGCTGCGCGCCGCGTCGATCAGCTCGAGCCATGTCTTCCCTCCCTTCTCATACCGCGGTTCACCGGACACGAGAGTAGCGACGACGTGCTGTGGCGAGCCGCCGAGAACCGCTGCCGTAACCGGATCTTCCCATGGGATGAATGCCGTTTCGGCGAGCGATAGAACCGTGAGATCCGCCTTCTTTCCGGGTGCGATCGATCCGAGCTCGGCGTCGAGCCCGAGGGCGCTTGCGCCGCCGAGCGTCGCAAGCTCGAGAGCGTCCGCTGCGGTGAGAGCGTCGGGACGACGCTCGCGTGCGCGTGCACCTGCGATCGCGGCGCGCATCTCGTCGAACATGTCGAACGAGGGTGTCGAAGCAGGGCTGTCGGTGGCGATGCAGACGCGAATGCCAGCGTCGCGAAGTGCACTCAGCGGCGCGATACCGCAGCCCAGAATCGCGTTCGAGCGTGGGCAGTGGGCGACTGCGACATCGTTGGCGGCAAGAAGCTCGATCTCTTCCTCGTCGACCTGCACGCAGTGGGCTGCAAGCACACGAGAACTGAGCAGGCCCTCCTCGGCGAGCGCCCGTATCCCGGTCGTGCCGAGCGGAGGCCGGAGCATGTCGCCGAGTGCAGTCCAGGGCCCGGTCCCGTCGCGCAGCCAGCTCGTCTCGGCGACGCTCTCCGCCAGGTGTGTCGCGATCGGCAGTCCCAGCTCAGAGCACGCGCGGTAAAGATCGAGGGAGCAGGTGTAGGGCGCGTGCGGTGAGACACCGAGCCGGACCCGCTCGGAGAACGCCTCGGACACTCGATCTCTGTTTGGTGCGAAGAAACCATCGATTCCGCATGCGTCCGCACCGAATACCTCGAGGTAGACGATGGCTCGGAGGCCGAGCTCGGCAGCTGCAGTCGCGGTCGAGCCGCTGAAGCTGCAGTCGCCGACGGTCGTCATCCCGGAGCGCAGGCATTCGATGGCCCCCAGTCGTGCGATCGCGTCAACGTCGTCGACGTCGATCCGCTGCTTCCGCTCGATGTGAACGCCGATCCAGGCCGGGAACTCGAGACCGTCGCCGAATCCCGCGTACACCGCGTACTCGAGGTGGCTGTGCGCGTTCACGAAACCGGGAAGGATCACCGCATCGCGGTAGCGCTGGCCTTCGCCGAGCTCTGCGGCAGGCCCGACCGCCACGATCATCCCGCTCTCGATCGCAACGGCTCCGTCGCGAATCGGCGGTCCCTCGACGGGAACCACCCAATCCGCGGATAGGACCCTCACGGGAGGCTGGCCTCGGCGAACTCCTCGTCCCAGCCGCGCTGCCACCGCCGCTCCATGAGCACAGACAGCCAGATCGACAGCTCGAAGAGGAGAACGAGCGGGACGACCTCGAAAGCCAGCGACACGGGATCGACGGTCGGCAGCATGATCGCGAAGACCAGGAGAACCACGAACGCGATGCGGCGGTTGCTGCGCAGCCGGTCCGAGGTCAGGACGCGAAGGCGGACGAGCGCGAGCACGAAGATCGGCATCTGGAACGCAATGCCCCCGGCGAGCAGTGTCACCGCGGCGAAGTTGTAGTAGTAGCTCGCGCGGATCTGAATGTCGTAGAGCTCGGCGTCGTAGGACGTAAGAAAGTCAAGTGCCCGCGGAAGGACGACGTAGTACATGAAGACCACACCCACGGCGAACAGCCCCGTCGCGAGGGCGACGGACACGAGCACGACGCGCTGGAAGTGCGGCTGGACGGCAGGGGAGAGGAACCCCCAGATCTGCCAGAGCAGGATGGGAAGCGCGAGGGCGAGACCTGCGATCAAGCTGACCTTGACCGACGTGGTGAAGGGCTCGGTGACGCCGAGGGTCACGAGCTTCCTGTCGTCCGAAAGTGGCCCGGTTAGCCACTCCATGATCTGCTCGTGGAAGGCGAACGCCAGCAGGAAAGCTGGCACGAGCGCAAGAAGCACGACGATGAGCCTGGTCCGGAGCTCGTCGAGGTGCTCGACGAGCGTTGCCTCCTCGCCATGGAGGAGACGGCGCGGTAACCACCGACGCACCATCGGGGAGGATTCCTAGCGGACGGTTTCCCGCTCGGCCTCTGCCTCGGACGCGCTCGCCGGCGTGTCCGGTTCGGAGGTGGCGGCTGGAAGCTCGACGGGCTTCGGGGCAGGTTCGGTGATGGTCACCGCTTCCTCCACGCCCGTGACCGAGTCCTTGAACTCGCGCATTCCCTTGCCGAGCGAGCGTCCCATCTCCGGCAGTCGCTTCGCGCCGAAGATGAGGAGCAGCACGACGAGGAGAATCATGAGCTCCCAGATAGAGATGCCGAACGGCATGTGCGCACGATATCATCGAGCCGACGCGGCATCAGGGTCCGGCTACCATGCGATGAGGCAAGCTTGTCCACTGCCATTCCACCCTAAGCGAGGTCCTTTTCCGCATGGCTCAGCTCGAGATCAAGAATCTTCACGTCGCCCTGGAAGACGGCACCGAGATCGTCAAGGGCGTGGATCTCGTCGTTGCCCAGAACGAGAAGCACGCGATCATGGGGCCGAACGGGTCGGGCAAGTCCACGCTCGCCTACGCCCTCATGGGTCATCCGGCCTACGAGATCACCGAGGGCGAGATCCTCTTCGACGGCGAGGACGTGACCGAGCTCGGAGCCGATAAGCGTGCCCAGCGCGGCCTCTTCCTCGCGTTCCAGTACCCGCACGCTATTCCGGGCGTCACCGTGACGAGCTTCCTGCGGAGTGCAATCAATGCTTTGCGCAAGGCAGCGAACGGCGGTGAGGAAAACCCCGTGCCCATCCCCGAGTTTCGCACCGAGCTGCTGGCCGCGATGGAGGAGCTCAAGGTGCCGCGTGAGCTTGCGTCGCGCTACTTGAACGACGGCTTCTCGGGCGGTGAGAAGAAGCGCGTCGAGATCCTGCAGATGGCGATGCTGAAGCCGAAGATCGCCGTGCTCGACGAGACGGACTCGGGCCTCGACATCGATGCGCTCAAGATCGTTGCGAACGGCGTGAATGCGCTCGTCGGTCCAGACATGGGTGCTCTCGTAATCACGCATTACCAGCGGATCCTCAACTACGTCACGCCCGACTTCGTGCACGTGTTCGTGGATGGGCGTATCGTGGAGGAAGGAGGTCCGGAGCTCGCCCACAAACTGGAGGCGGAGGGCTACGAGGCTTTCACACCCGCCGGCGTCGGAGGTGACGCATGAGCACGCATGAGACCGAGGTCGTTCGCGACATCCGGTCCGAGTACAAGTACGGGTTCTCGAACCCCGACGACGCGAAGGACTACTTCTTCAAGTCGGGGAGAGGCATCTCGCACGAGGTCGTCGAGGCGATCGCCGAGCACAAGAACGAGCCCGCTTGGATGCGGGAGTTCCGCCACAAGTCGCTCGACTACTTCTTTGCTCGCCCCATGCCCAATTGGGGCGCCGATCTCTCGGGGATCGACTTCGAGAACATCTACTACTACATCAAGCCCACCGAGAAGCAGGCGGATCGCTGGGAGGATCTACCCGCCGAGATCCTCGACACCTGGGACAAGCTCGGCATCCCTGAAGCGGAGAAGAAGTATCTCGCCGGTGTGGGCGCCCAGTACGAGTCCGAGGTCGTCTACCACAAGCTCCAAGCCGATCTCGAGGCGAAGGGCGTGATCTTCCTCGACATGGACACGGCTCTGCGTGAGCACGAGGACATCGTCAAGCAGTACATGGGGACGATCATCCCGCAGAACGACAACAAGTTCGCCGCGCTCAACTCGGCCGTGTGGTCGGGTGGCTCCTTCATCTACGTTCCGCCCGGCGTCCGGATCGAGATGCCGCTCCAGGCCTATTTCCGCATCAACGCGGAGAACATGGGCCAGTTCGAACGCACGCTGATCATCGTCGACGAAGACGCGTACGTGCACTACGTCGAGGGCTGCACGGCGCCGATCTACTCCTCGGACTCGCTGCACTCCGCAGTCGTCGAGATCATCGTCCGGCGCGGTGGGCGCTGTCGGTACACGACGATCCAGAACTGGTCGAACAATGTCTACAACCTCGTGACCAAGCGCGCTGTCGCGTACGAGGACGCAACCATGGAGTGGGTCGACGGGAACCTCGGGTCGAAGGTGACGATGAAGTACCCGGCGATCTGGCTCATGGGCGAACGCGCGCACGGCGAGGTGCTTTCGATCGCCTTTGGCGGGCAGGGTCAGCACCAGGATGCCGGCGGCAAGGTGGTTCACGTCGCTCCGCATACGACCTCGGTCATCACGTCGAAGTCGATTTCGAAGGACGGCGGCCGCGCAGGCTACCGCGGTCTGCTGCAGGTGGCGAAGGGCGCTGTCGGCTCGAAGTCGAAGGTCGTCTGCGACGCGCTCATCCTCGACGAGGAGTCGCGTTCCGACACGTACCCGTACATCCAGGTCGACGAGAGTGACGTCGATCTCGGCCACGAGGCAACCGTCTCGAAGATCGGCGAAGAGCAGCTCTTTTATCTCATGAGTCGCGGCCTCTCTGAGGGCGAGGCGTCCGGAATGATCGTGTCGGGCTTCGTCGAGCCGATCACGAAGGAGCTCCCGCTCGAGTACGCAGTCGAGATGAACCGCTTGATCCAGCTTCAGATGGAAGGTTCGGTTGGCTGACGGGATCGGGGTCCAGCGTGTCGACTACATCCGCGCCCCCGTGGTGGACATGGAGAGCGCCACCCACTTCTACGGCGACCTGCTTGGTCTCGAGCGGAATCCGAACTCCCCGGGCGAGGACTGGGTCGAGTACGAAGCCGGCAACGTCACGCTCTCGGTCATGACGCCACACACGCACGACTACGAGTTCACGCCGCTGCCGCCTGCGGCGATTGCACTGCGCGTTTCCGACGTTGCCGCGGCGAGGGCGAAGCTCGTGTCCGCAGGCCTCGACGTCGGCGAGATGTGGGACTCGGGCGTCTGCCGAGGCGCCGGAGTGAGTGATCCCGCCGGCAACCGCATTCTTCTCCATCGCCGCTACGCGCCGTACGCCGACGGTTCGACTCCGTAGTGGCCGGTAACGCTGAGCTCCTCGAGCGCTACCAGGCGCTCCCGCTGCCGACGACGAAGGACGAGCACTGGCGATTCACGGACCTCAAAGGGTTCGACCCGGATTCGTGGACCGCCAATGGATCGACGGAAATCTCGTCCGCCCCGTCGATGCTGGAGCTCGAGGTCGCCGGCATGGTACGGGTCGGCGAGGCGGGAATCGAAATCGATCGAGCTCCGGACGGGATCCGCTTCGAGCGGCTCTCCGCCGACAGCGAGCACCTGTACTCGCTCGTTGGCTGGGACGAGAAGTTCGCGGCACACAACGCTGCGATGTGGCAGCACGGTCTCCTTGTCCACGTGCCACGCGGGGTGGTGCTCGACAAGCCGCTCTACGTCCGGATTGCCAACTCGATCGAAGGTGGGTCTCTGTTCTGGCGATTGTTGATCGTCGCGGAGGCGGAGAGCCGCTTCACGCTGATCGAGGAGTACACGTCGTCCAGCCCGGAGCTTTCGGCGTACTCGAATGCAGCTGTCGAGATCGTCGTGAAGGACGCGGCGAAGGTCGAGTACGTCTCCGTGCAGAACCTTTCGCGCGGCACTTGGCACTTCGCCTCCCACCGCGCAAGCGTCGGCCGCGATGCCGAGCTCGACTGGGTAGCAGGCGGTTTCGGCTCCGGAAACGGGAAGGTGCGGATTCAGAACGACCTCGTGGGACCGGGTGCCACGTCTCGGGTGACGGGTGCGTACTTCGCCGACGGCACGCAGCACCTCGACTACGACACGTTCCAGGAGCACATCGCGCCGAACACCACCTCGGACTTCGCCTTCAAGGGTGCGCTCCGCGACACCGCTCGCGTGGTCTGGCGCGGGATGATCCGCGTCGAAGAGGGCGCGCAGAAGACCAACGCGTACCAGGAGAACCGCAATCTCCTGCTCTCGAAGACCGCGCATGCGGATTCCATTCCCGGGCTCGAGATCATGGCGAACGACGTTCGCTGCACTCACGGCGCAACGCTTGGCCAGGTCGACCGTGAGCAGCTCTTCTACCTGATGGCTCGTGGGCTCTCGCACGCCGAGGCGGAGCGGTTGATCGTGCGGGGCTTCTTCCAGGACGTCCTCGACCGCGTCGAGCTCGAGCCAGTGCGTGATGCGCTTGCGGCCGCCTTGGAAGCCCGCATCCCGCAGGCGTAGCCTTGGTCGGGCAGAATCGGGCGATGGAGAACGTGCTCGTGCCTCGATTGCGCGGCGTTTTTCACCTGTACGCGTTGATCGCCGCGGTTGTGGCCGGCACGGCTCTCGTCGTCCTCGCCGACGGCTACCTCGAGCGGTTCGCGGTCTGGGTGTACGCAGTCGCGCTCGCCGCGATGTTCGGCGCCAGCGCCCTCTACCACCGCTTTCCGTGGCGGAGCTCGACCGCTCGGCTTCGCGCTCGCCGGCTCGACCACGCGATGATCTTCGTCTTCATCGCCGGCACCTACACGGCGTTTTCGCTGGTCGCGTTCGGCGGGACCGCTCGCATCGTGGGTCTCGTCACGGTCTGGGCTGGGGCGATGCTCGGGATCGCTCTGAACCTGGTTTGGATCGACGCGCCACGCTGGCTCTCGGCCGTCGCCTACCTCGGAGTCGGGTGGGTCGGTCTCATCTTGATCCCCCAACTCTTTCCGGCGCTGGGTGTCGCGGCTGCGGTGCTGGTGATCGTCGGCGGCGTTTTCTACAGTGTCGGCGCGCTGGCGTATGCGACCACCTGGCCGAATCCGTTTCCGGCCACGCTCGGCTTCCACGAGATCTTCCACCTGCTTGTCGTCGCAGCTGCTGCCGCGCAGTTCGCGGCTCTCTCGCTGGTCGTGCTCTGACCTCGGGGCGGTACTCTCGGGTCATGGAAATTGAGGTGCAACTCACCGATGAGGAGTGGCGTGCGCGCCTCTCCTCCGAGCAGTACGAAATTCTGCGACGCAAGGGCACCGAGCGGGCGTTCGCCGGTGCGTACTGGGACGAGCACGCACCAGGTATCTATCGCTGCGCTGGTTGTGGTGCGGAGCTCTTTCGCTCGGACACGAAGTTCGAGTCGGGCAGTGGCTGGCCGAGCTTCTTCGAGCCGTCTGCGCTCGACAGTGTCATCACGGAGACCGACGCCAGCTACGGGATGATTCGCACCGAGGTGATGTGCGCGTCGTGCGGAGGCCATCTCGGCCACCTCTTCGACGATGGGCCTGCGCCGACGGGGAAGCGCTACTGCATCAACTCGCACGCACTCGACCTCGAGCGAGCCCCCTGAGCCGCTGAGCAGCCCCCGAGGCTGCCCCCGAACAAGGGCAGCCCTGTATCGTGGCCCCATGACGAGCTGCTGCCGCGCCGGGTCGTGCGAGCAGTTCTTCAAGCCGAGCGTTGCGCGCCGGAGCCTGGAGACCTATCGCCGGAAAGGGCTCGACGACCTGGAGCGTCAGATGGTCGCGAGCGCCTCGACGCTCGCGCTCGACGGCCTGCGAGTGCTGGAGATCGGCGGTGGCATCGGTCGCATCCAGGCGGAGCTCCTCGACGCGGGAGCCGATCAAGGCGAGATCATCGAGCTCGTATCTGCATACGAGCCGTACGCACGCGAGCTCGCCCAAGAGAGGGGTCTCGAAGGGCGGACGTCGTTCCACGTCATCGACATCCTCGAGGAGCCGGACGCCGTCGAGCAGGCCGACGTCGTCATCCTGAATCGTGTCGTCTGCTGTTCCCCGGATGGGGTTGCCCTTGCCGCTGCCGCGGGGAGGCTTGCGCGACAGGCGCTGGTGCTCAGCTTCCCGCGTGACCTCTTCTGGGTCCGAGCCGGCGTTCGGATGCTGAACGCCGGTCTCTGGCTGACGCGCAACTCGTTCAGGGTCTACGTCCATCGGCCGGCAGCTCTGTTGGCCGCAGCGGAAGCGGAAGGCGTTCACGTCGGGGAAGGCGGCCATGGTGCCTTCTGGCAGTGGGCGGCGCTTCGGCGTGCCGCATGACCGAGCTCGGGCTCTTCCCACTGCCGCTGGTGCTGCTTCCCACCGAGCGCGTTCCACTGCACATCTTCGAAGGGCGGTATCACGAGCTCATCAGTGAGTGCCTCGACTCACGCGACGAGTTCGGACTCGTCTACGCCGACGACGACGGAGTTAGCGACGTCGGCACGCGCGCACGGGTCACCGAGGTGCTCGCCCGTATGGCGGACGGGCGCATGGACATCCTCGTCGAAGGTGGTGATCGGTTCAGGCTCCTCGAGCTAACGACCGGGCGAAGCTTTCACACGGGCGAGGTCGCGCCTGTCGAGGACGAGAACGATCCCGCCGAGCCCAAATCGATCGAGCGGGCGCTCGGCCTCTTCGATGGCCTGCGCGAGCTCACGGGAAGCGGTGTCGACGTGCCCGAGGCGGATGCAGCGCAACTTTCCTTCGTCCTCGCCGGCCGAGTCGAGCTCCAACCCGAGGACAAGCTCGAGCTCCTGAGAGTCGTGTCCGAGCGGAGCCGGATGGATCGTGTGTGCGATCTACTCGAGCACGCGATCTCCACGGCTCGACGCGTTCGGGCCGCTGCTGAGCGAGCGGCGACGAACGGTCGAGTTCATACCGGGTGAGTCCCGTGGCCAGGGGTACCATGCGCTCGTGGCCGTAACGACTCATGCGAAGCTCGATGCCGAGCGTCTGCGGACGGACTTCGCGGTGTTCGAGGAGCTCGTCAACGGAAAGCCGGTCGCCTACCTCGACTCCGCGGCTTCGACGCAGAAGCCGCGCGTGGTGCTCGACACGATGCGCGACTTCTACGAACACTCGTATGCCAACGTGCACCGCGGCGTATATCGCCTTGCCGAGCGCGCGACGACCGGCTACGAAGGCGCGCGCCGCAAGGTCGCGTCTTACGTCAACGCGCCGTCCGAGCGCGAGGTGATCTTTACGCGGAGCGCCACGGAGGCGCTCAATCTCGTCGCCTACGCCTGGGGGCTCGACAACCTCGGAGAGGGCGACGTGGTCGTCGTAACCGATCTGGAGCACCACTCGAGCTTCGTCCCGTGGCAGTACGTCGCGGGCCGAACCGGAGCGACGTTCCGAGTTATCCCCATCGACGAAGGTGGCGAGCTTCGCCTCGACGCCCTCGACGAGATCGAGCGTGCGGGGAAGGTGAAGGTGGTCGCGTCGAACCTCGTGTCCAACACGCTCGGAACGGTCAATCCCGTGCAGGCTCTCGCCGCCTGGGCCCACGAGCGCGGCGCGATCATGGTTGTAGACGCTGCGCAGGCCGCTCCTCACCGCCACCTCGACGTGCAGGAACTCGATTGCGAGTTCCTGGCGCTTTCCTCCCACAAGATGTGCGGCCCGAGCGGTATCGGCGCACTTTGGGGCCGCCGCGAGCTGCTCGAGGCGATGTCTCCGTTCAACCTCGGCGGCGAGATGATCCGCTCGGTCTCCGCCGAGCGCACGACGTGGAATGAGCTTCCCTACAAGTTCGAGGCCGGGACGCCTGCGATCGCCGAGGCGGTCGGGTTCGGCGCGGCGATCGACTACGTCTCGGAGGTGGGGCTTGACGCAATCGAGGAGCACGAGCGCGAGCTCGTCGAGTACACACTGGGGCGCCTCGGAGAGCTTCCTTGGATCGACACCTATGGGCCGCCGCCCGAGCGACGGGCCGGGATCGTCTCCCTGAACGTCGAGGGCGTCCACCCGCACGATGTCGCTCAAGTCCTCGACTGGGAGGGCGTCGCCGTGCGGGCCGGTCATCACTGCACGCAGCCCCTCATGACGAAGCTCGGCGTGAGCGCGACGATCCGGGCGAGCTTTTACCTCTACTCCATTCAGGAAGAGGTCGACCGCTTCGTCGAGGGGCTTAAGAAAGCCAAGAAGAGCCTCGGGTAGCGATGAGCGAGTTCGACCAGCTCTACCGCGAGCTCATTTTGGACCACTACAAGAACCCGCGTAACCACGGACTCCTCGACCCCGCCGATGCGCTCGCCGAGGGCCAGAACCCGCTTTGCGGAGACGAGCTCGCGGTGTCGGTGCGCTTCGGCGCCGACGACGCCATCGAGGAGATCGGATTCGATGGCCGCGGCTGCGCAATCAGTCAGGCTGCGACGTCGATGCTCAGCGACCTCGTCAAGGGCCGAACTGCAGAGCAAGTTGCAGCGATGCCTTCGCAAGAGCTGCTCGACGAGCTCGGCATCCCCCTCACGCCGGTTCGGCTCAAGTGCGCGATCCTCGGGCTGGGCGTCTTGAAGCTGGCGTTGCACAAGGCGAAAGGAACGCCGCTTCCCGAGGAGTGGGGCACCTCGAATCGCGACCTCGTGCTCGAGTAGTGGCGGAGATCGAGGTCGGCTCGGTCGAGGAGCTTCCGCACGGGTCGATGCGGCTCGTCCCGGCCGGCGCCCTCACGATCGGCGTCTTCAACTGCGCCGGCGCCTTCTACGCGATCGAGGATCGTTGTTCGCACGACGACGGGCCCCTCTGCGAAGGAGACTGGGAGCCTGAGCTCTGCATCGTCGTCTGCCCTCGACACGGGGCGCGCTTCGATCTGCAGACGGGCATCCCGATGACGCTTCCCGCGTTCGAGTCTGTCCCTACGTATCCGGTATCCGTGCGTGAGGACGGCGTCATCGTGCTCGAGGTTCCAGACTGATGCTCGACGAGCGCGTGCGGGCTGTTCTCGCGCGCTTGGAGGAGGAAGACTTGGCCGAGCGCGATGCCGGGGTCCCGGCTGCGCAGCGCTCGCGTCAGATTGCGCCTACGACGGGCCGGTTTCTCTTCGCCCTCGCCGCCTCACAGGCGGGAATCGAGGTGCTCGAGATCGGAGCGTCTCGCGGTTACTCCTCGATCTGGTTGACCTCCGGGGCTCGGCTACTCGGCGGCCGGGTTCTCTCGCTCGAGCACGATCCGGTGAAGTGCACGGCCTGGCGGGAAAATGTCACTGCGGCCGGTCTCGACGAGTGGGCGGAGCTGATCGAGGGCGATGCGTTCGCGACCCTCGCGGCAACGGAGGACACCTTCGACCTCGTCTTCCTCGACGCCGAGAAGGACGACTACGAGCGACTCTTCGCTCTTGCGCGGCCACTCCTCGAGCCCGGCGGGCTGGTCGTTGCGGACAACGTTCTCTCGCATGCGGAGACGCTTGCCGCGTACTCGGCAGCACGGCAGGCGGACGCGACGCTCTCGAGCGTCGCCGTGCCACTCGACCGCGGCCTCGAGCTCTCCGTCGTGCTCGGCTGACCTTGCAGACGAGACCGGGGTAGTCGCCGGGATGCATCCATCCGCCCGAAGTGCGTATGCTGGAGTTACCGCGGAAAGGAGGTGGTCCGGCTTGAGTGATGACAGTACGGGCAGTGGAGGTACCAGCGGGTAGAGGCGTGCCCCCGGGACCACCGGGAAGCGCCTAGCCAGCGTAGGGGGCTCGCGTTTCGCGCCGCACTCTTCTCTTCGCGAGATGAGTGCCGGAAGCGCCTCTACTAATCCAACGCTGGTATCCGTCTCGAGGGGCCGCCTAGTGCGGCCCCTCGGCGTTTCGGCTCAGGTCTGCGGGAAGTTCTGCCAATAGCGGCTCGGCGTCGGGCCGCGTTGCCCCTGGTACTTCGAGCCGATTCCTTCCGAACCGTAGGGGCGCTCGGCCGGCTCCGTGAGCTGCACGAACGAGATCTGGCCGATCTTCATTTCCGGGTAAATGGTGATCGGGAGGTTTGCAACGTTCGACAGCTCGAGCGTGACGTGTCCGTCCCACCCCGGATCGATGAAGCCGGCGGTTGAGTGGATGAGGAGCCCCAACCGACCGAGGCTCGATTTTCCCTCGAGGCGGGCGACCAGGTCGTCCGGCAGAGTCACGCGCTCGAGCGTCGAGCCGAGAACGAATTCGCCCGGGTGGAGGATGAACGCCTCGTCGCCCGTCACCTCGACGAGCTCAGTCAACTCCTCCTGCTGGGCCTTGACGTCGATGAACGGGTAGCGGGAGTTGCGGAAGACGCGGAAGTAGCGGTCGACGCGCACGTCGAGGCTCGATGGCTGCATCAGCTCCGGGTCGTACGGCTCGATCCCGATGTGTCCCTCGGCGATGAGTCGGCGGATCGTTCGATCGGAGAGGACCACCCGGCGATTCTAGGCCGCGACGCCTTGTGACAACTTGTCACAAGGCAGCGGTCGCTCACGCGGGCGGGAAGCGTTCGCTGCGATAGGGTCCCCGCAGCGGTGTCGATGCTGTTCCCACCGATCGACCCGAACGAGCGGTTTCGCGGGCGTCGGGATGCGGCGAGGCGCAGAAAGCGCCTTCGTCGTGGCGCTGCGATTGGTGCCGTGCTCGTGGGCGTCGCTGCAGTGGGCGCTGGGGCGCAATTCGTGGGCACCGGCGGCGCTCCCCCGAGTGTTGCCGAGCGCGCGGATCTCGCTCTCGCGCCGTCAACTGGACCGCGAGCGCTCCCGGTCGAGATCAGAGGCGTCCATGTCTCGATGGGGCTTGCATCGTTACCCGGGAAGCTCGACGAGTACCTCGATCTCGAACGCGCTGGCCTCACTGCGCTCGAGCTCGACGTCAAGGACGAGAACGGTCAGATCGGGTTTGCGTCACGTGGGATGCCGCTCGCCGTGAAGATCGGCGCCGCGCGAGACTTCTTCCCTCCGCGGGCCGTCGCGAAACTTGCCGACGAGCGCAACGTGTATCTGGTTGGGCGCGTCGTGGTCTTCGAAGACCCGATCCTGTCCGGCGCGCGGCCCGACCTCGCAATACGTCGCTCGGACGGCTCGGTGTGGCGTGACTCCGCGGGCCTCGGATGGACGAACCCATACGACAAGCGGGTCTGGGAGTACAACGTTGATGTCGCAGTGGCGGCGGCACGCGCCGGCTTCGACGAGATCATGTTCGACTACGTGCGCTTTCCGTCCGACGGGGACATCGAGAACGCCGTTTATCGCAATCGCGGAGCGCTGACGAAGCGAGAGGCAGTGCCTGCGTTCCTTCGCTATGCCGCGCGCCGGCTCGACCGCTACGACGTTCGTATCTCGGCTGCGGTGTTCGGCCTGGCAGCAGCTCGCGATCTCGGAATCGGGCAGCTTCCCAAGCGCATGGCGCCGTACGTCGACACGCTGTACGCCATGACGTACCCGTCGCTCTTCGGGCCCGGTGAGCTCGGGATCGCCGACCCGAGCCTCGCGCCAGGGGAGACCGTGTCGCGCGCCCTGCGGAAGTTCTCGATCGCGGTTCGAGGCTCGCGCGTCCAAGTCGTGCCCTGGGTGCAAGACTTCAGCTTCACGACGCCCTTTGAGCTCGAGCAGGTGCGCGCCCAGATCGATGCGGCCCGTCGGGCCGGGGCGAAGGGGTTCATGCTCTGGAACGCGGAGGGCGTGTACACGGATGGCGCCCTCGATCCTCCGTAACGAGGCGGAGTCACGGAGCGAGCCTCTCGCGGCTCCAGCCGCCGCAGGAGCGGACGAAGCGAATGCGGTCGTGGAGTCGGTTGTCCCGGTGCGCCCAGAACTCGATGCTCTCGGCCACTAGGCGATAGCCACCCCAGAGCGCTGGCAGTGGGACGTCGCTCCCGCCGAAGCGCTGCTCGGCTTCGGCGACGCGCGCCTCGAGGTCCTCTCGCATCGCGAGGCGCTGGGACTGTGGCGACGCCCAGCCGGCGATCTGGCTCGCGCGTGGTCGAATGCTCCAGTAGGCCGCTGACTCTGCCTCGTCGACCTCCTCTACCGCCCCCTCGACCCGGACCTGCCTGCCAAGCTCCCACCAGTGGAGCACAGCGGCAGCTCGCGGATTCTCCCGCAGCTCTTCGCCCTTGCGCGACGCCCGATTCGTGAAGAAGGTCAGTCCGCGTTCGTCGATCCCGCGCAGGAGCACGATTCGTGCCGATGGACGGCCGCTCGAGTCCGCTGTTGCGAGCGTCATCGCGTCAGCCTGCGATACGGCCTCTCGCGCCTCTGCGAGCCATGCAAGCAGCTGGGCGATCGGGTCGTCGGCGAGGTCGTGCTCGTCCATCGAAGCGACGGGAGCCTATTGACTTGACTCCGCGCACCAGTGAAACTGCCCGACTATGTGCCTGATCTTCCTGCTCGCGCTCTTCGCACCGCGTGTCGCGTTCGCGCTGATGTGGATTTTCGGCGACCGAGTAGATCTTGCATTCGGCTCGTTCATCTGGCCGCTCCTGCTGCTGATCTTCCTGCCTTGGACGGGGATCATGTACGCGCTTCTCTGGTCTCCGGTCGGAGGCGTCGAGGGGGCGGAGTGGATCCTGATCGGCCTCGCCGTGGCCGTGGACGTCATGTCCGCGAGTGCGAAGGCCGCGAAGCGGCGTTACGCCGCGTACTGAGTCGTAAGAGCCGACAGCGCCCTCGGATAGGCTGCCGCGCGTGGCCGCGACCCGCGTGATCGAGCTCCGCACGGAGATTCCGGGCCCGCGCGCTCGCGAGATCCTCGAGCGGGAGCGGCACGCGGTCGCGCATCCATTGATCGTGCACGCGCCGATCGTTGCCGCGGAAGCCCGCGGGGCCACGATCACCGACGTCGACGGCAACACCTTCGTGGACTTCGTGGGCGGTGTCGGCGTGGCGAACGTGGGACACAATCATCCGCGGGTCGTCGAGGCAGTGGTGGAGCAGGCCGAGCGCTTTCTCCACACCGACTTCACGGTGGTCGCGTACGAGGGCTACATCACGCTCGCAGAGCGTCTGGGAGCGCTCGTCCCGATCACGGGAGAGACGCGCGGCGCGTTTTTCAACGCCGGCGCCGAGGCCGTCGAGAATGCCGTCAAGCTTGCCCGGCTCTACACCGGCCGCCACGGAGTCGTCGCCTTCGACGGCGCCTTCCACGGTCGCACGCTGCTGGCTTTGACCATGACCTCACGCACGCATCCGTACAAGAAAGGCCTCGGCCCGTTTGCGCCGGAGGTCTATCGGGCGCCGTATCCGAACGCGTATCGCGGCCCCGATGTCGACTCGGCCCTGGCCGCGCTCGAGCGGATGTTCATGACCCACGTGCCCGCCGAACACATTGCCGCAATCGTGTTCGAGCCCCAGCAGGGCGAAGGCGGCTTCATTCCCGCACCGCCGGAGTTCGTACGCGGGCTGAGGCGCATCTGCGACGAGCACGGGATCGTCCTCGTCGCAGACGAGGTGCAGACGGGGTTCGGTCGGACGGGCCGGATGTTCGCGATGGAGCACTTCGACGTCGAGGCCGATCTCCTCATCCTCGCCAAGTCCATCGCGGGCGGGCTCCCGCTCTCTGGAGTCGTGGGTCGTGCCGAGATCATGGACGACCCGCATGCCGGGGCGATCGGCGGCACATTCATCGGGAACCCGGTTGCACTGGCAGCTGCGGTGGCCGTTCTCGACGTCTTCGAGGAGGAAGGGCTCGTCGACCGAGCCGGGCTCGTCGGCGACGCGATCCGCGCCAGGATGCTCGACTGGCAGCGCCGCTGGCCGCAGATCGGGGACGTTCGGGGGATGGGAGCGATGCTCGCCATCGAGCTCGTGCGCGACCCGGATTCGAAGGCGCCGGCTCCTGAGCTGGCAGAAGCCGTCGTCGGCGAGGCGCTCCAGCGTGGGCTCATCCTCCTGAAGGCCGGCGTCTTCGGGAACTGCATCCGCGTGCTTTGCCCGCTGACGATCGCCGACGCCGAGCTCGACGAGGGCCTCGGCGTCTGGGAAGAGGCCCTCTCGGCCGTCTTGCAGTAGCGGACACGTCGCCGTTCGGCAAGACTTCGAGGGTGTCCACCAGGGAAGAGCGGAAGCTCGTCACTGTCTTGTTCGCCGACCTCGTCGGCTCGACGGCCCTCGCGAGTGACGAGGATCCCGAGCGCGTGCGGGTTCGTCTCGAGCGCTTCTACGATGCGATGTCCGAAGAGATCGAGCGTACCGGTGGCACGGTTGAGAAGTTCGCCGGGGACGGGGTGATGGCGGTCTTCGGCGCGCCCGTTGCGCTCGAGGACCACGCGGAGCGGGCTCTGCACGCCGCGCTCGCGATGCAGCGCCGGCTCGGGGAGCTGTTCGGAGGCGAGCTCGAGCTGCGAGTGGGCGTTAACACGGGTGAGGCCGTGGTCGGCGAGCTCCGTCAGGGTGGCTCGTTCGTTGCTGGAGATGCGATAAACGTGTGCGACCGGCTTCAGAAGGCTGCGGGTCCGGGGGGAGTTCTCGCCGGCGAGCGCACGGTCGCCGCGGCGAGCGGGGCCTTCGAGTTCGGCGAGCATCGAACCGTCGAGGCGAAAGGCAAGGCCGGAGGGGTCGACTGCCGACCCGTTCTCCGCGCTCTCTCCCTCATTCGCCCGCGTGGCGCCGAGGGTCTCCGCCACGTTTTCGTGGGCCGTGAAACCGAGCTCGAGCTGCTTCGAGCGACCTACCGGCGGGCCGCAGCCCACGCCGAACCGCACCTCGTCACGATCGTCGGCGAGCCGGGGGTCGGGAAGACACGCCTCGTCCGCGAGCTGTGGGAGATGCTCGCCGAGGAGGAGCCCGTGCCCGTCCGACGCACGGGCCGTTGCCTCGCGTACGGAGACGGGATCACGTACTGGCCCATCGGAGAGGTGCTGAGGGAGCACCTGGGGCTACGCGAAAGCGATCGGCCTGACGAGGCTCTTCGGAAGCTCGAAGGCCGCGAGATCCTCGGCCTTGCCCTTGGCCTCGACGTAGCCGCCGAGCTCCACCCTTTGGACGCACGCGAGCGATTGCACGAGGCCGTGGTCGCCTTCGTGGGCGAGCTTGCTTCGGAAAGGCCTGCCGTTGTGTTGGTCGAGGACATCCACTGGGCCGAGGCCGACCTCCTCGACCTGCTCGAGCGGATCGTGGCCGATGCGAGGGCTCCTGTCGTGATGCTGGCGACAGCGCGACCGGAGTTCCACGATCACCGGCCCGGCTGGGGAGCCGGCAGGCGGAACGCGACCGTCATGTGGCTCGACCCGCTCCCCGCGGACGACGCGGCGCGCATGCTCGACGAGATGGTTCCTGCCGTCCTCCCCGACGAGCTCCGCGAGCTCGTGATCGAGAGAGCCGAAGGCAACCCGTTCTTCCTCGAGGAGCTTGTCGGTGAGCTAGCCGACACCGGTGTGCTCGAGAAGCGGGACGGCGCGTGGGCACTCGGTGTGCAGCAGGTGGACTTCACGATGCCCGACACCGTGCACGCGGTGCTCGCCGCTCGCATCGACCGACTGCCGGCCACCGAGAAGACGGCGCTGCAGGCCGGAGCCGTCGTCGGGCGGGTGTTCTGGACGTCGTCCGTCGTTCACCTCCTGGCCGGTGAGGAGCCGGACTTCGACCTCCTCGAGGAGCGCGATCTCATCCGGAGCAATCGAGGGTCGATGATCGCGGGCGATCGCGAGTATGCGATCAAGCACGCGCTTACACGTGAGGTCGCCTACGCCAGCATTCCGAAGGCGCAGCGCGGCCGGCTCCACGCCATGCTCGCCGACTGGCTCGAAACCAGCGATCTGGGCAAAGAGGAGCATGCGTCTCTCCTCGCGTACCACTATTCCGAGGCCGTCAAGCCCGAGGATGTCGATCTCGTCTGGGTTGACGATCCCGATGAGCTCGCCCGGCTACGCGGACGGGCCGTGCACTGGCTTCGCCGTGCCGGCGAGCTCGCGCGGGGCCGCCACGAGATGGACGAGGCCGTCGATCTCTTCACGCGGGCGATCGAGCTCTCAGATGACGATCATGACCGTGCGCTTCTCTGGCGTGAGGTCGGCTATGCACAGGCGCTTCGCTATGACGGCGAGGGGATGCGCACCGCGCTACTGCGAGCGATCGATGGCGCACTGGACGACGCCGAGCGTGCAGACACGTACGCGTTTCTTGCCTTCCAGTCTTCGATCCGAGCGGCGATGTGGTCGATTCGTCTCAACCTGCATCTCATAGACGAGTGGGCGGAGAAGGCGCTCGAGCTCGCGGCGGACGGGACCGAGGCGAAGGCGCGTGCCTTGCTCGCGCGAGCCAACGTCGCGCCGCTGGGTGCATCGGACGATGTCCTTGGCGAGGCCTCCGCCTTGGCAGAAGCCCTCGACAGCACCGAGCTTCGCTCGTATGCATTCGGCGCGCGAAGCCAGGCGGCGTTCGAGCGGCGGCGCTTCCACGAAGCGGCTAACTGGAGCGAGAGGCGGCTCGAGCTGCTCCCCGGAATCGACGATCCGGACCACGTCTGCGAGGCATACGAGTGCGGCGCGGCAGTGGCCACCACCATTGGTCGTCCGGGCGAAGCACGACGGTTGGCTGGGCTCCACTGGGATCTCGCCCGCCGCCTGTCGGCCCACCACCGCGTTCACGCAGTCTCGCTCGAGCTCGAGCTCGCGGACGCACTCGGTGACTGGGCGGCGCTGGCTGGGCAGACGGAGCGGGTTTGGGAAGTCGTCTCGGCAAATCTCGCCACGCCGTGTGTGCGGAATCCGCGCGATCTTCTCCTTTGCGGGCTTGCGCACCTCTGCTTGGGCGACGAGGCGCGGGCCGCCGAGCTCGAGCGAGACGGTTCGCGCCTTGCCGGGGAGGGATACGACTCGGTTCTCAGCGCGCCGAGGCTGCGGATGGCGCTCGAACGAGGCGATCGCGCCACGGCGGCAGCTCTCGCCGATCTTCCGATTGAACGCGCCTTCGTCTGGGGCGCTGGCGTGTTCTCGGCGCAACTCGATGCCCTCGTCGCCCTGGGTCGACACGATCTAGTCGAGCGTGACGCGCCGGTGCTGGTGCAAGCCGGAACGATGGTCGAGCCGTTCGCGCTGCGGGCGCTTGGTGCGGCGCGCGGAGACGACGAGTTGCTGGCCAAGGCGGACGAGCGCTTCCTGGCCCTCGGGCTCGATTGGCACCGCTCACAAACCGAGCGACTGCTCGCGGGGTTGTAGGGGCGAGATATATCTCGCCCCTACGGCTACGCCTAGAACTCCAAGCCGCTTCGCCTCTCGTGCCGCTCGAGCGCGAGGCCGATGAGCTGATCGAGCAGCTCGGCGTAGGGGATACCCGACGCCTCGAAGAGCTTCGCGTACACGCTCGTCGACGTGAAGCCGGGGATCGTGTTGATCTCGTTGACGACGACCTCGCCGTTCGGCCGGACGAAGAGGTCGATGCGGGCCATCCCCTCGCACTCCGTGGCGACGAACGACTCGACTGCGAGGTCGCGTACACGCTGGTCGACTTCCGGCGGGATCCGCGCCGGGATCACGAGCTCCATCCCACCCTCGTCGTACTTCGCCGAGTAGTCGTACCACTCCGCGTGAGCCACGATCTCGCCCACGACCGACGCCACGGGATCTCGGTTCCCGAGCACGCCGCACTCGACCTCGGTCCCCTCGACGCACTCCTCGATCAACACCTTGTCGTCGTGGCGTCGCGCGAGCGCGACTGCAGCCTCGAGCTCGATCTCGTCGTGCGCCTTCGAGATGCCAACGGATGATCCGAGACGTGCGGGCTTCACGAAGACGGGGTACGGGAAGGGATGCTTGGGTGCGTCTCCCTCACGGAGGGTCACGTTTCGCGTCACGGGAATCCCGCGATCGCGGAGCACGGCCTTGCAAAGGTCCTTGTCCATACACAGCGCGGAAGCCGCGACGCCTGCCCCGACGTATGGCACACCCGTGAGTTCGAGCAGTCCCTGGACCGTGCCGTCCTCGCCGAACGGGCCGTGGAGGATCGGCAGAACGACGTCGACCTCTGCCAGGGTCGCAGCAGGCGCTCTGTTCGCGACCACGGGGAGCGTCTGAGCCACGTGCTCCTGCTCCGCAGAGGTCACGCCCTGCCGTACGGCGGCGAGTTCCCACCTGCCGTCGCGGCCAATCTCGATCACCGTGGTCTCGTAACGCTCCGGATCGAGCGCCTCGATCACGGACCGGGCCGATGCGACGGAGATCGCGTGCTCGCTCGAGCGGCCGCCCGCGATGACGGCGACGCGGACGCGACCGGTCACGGCGCTGTCGTCGTTGTCCCGGCTATGAAGCGTCCGACGAAGAGCGTGATCAACGAGTTCGGCTTCGCCTGCGTTCCGCCGACCGGATCCTGGGAGATCACGATGCCGTCGAAGTTCGGATCGTCGGTGTCCTCTAGGACGACCCGGGTCCGGAACCCTGCCGCCTCGAGCGTCGTCTGCGCGATGGCCACGTCCTGGGTCGTCACGTCCGGAACGGCCGACGTCACCGGCCCTCTGGAGACCGAGAGCGTGACGGTCGAGCCCTTCGAGCTCTCCGACCCACCGTTGGGATCCTGGCCGGTCACGATGCCCGCGGCGAGGTCGGAGTCGACATCGACTCGTGCAACACCGAAGCCGACACGCTGCAGCTCAGCGGCGGCCTGGTCGTACGGCAATCCGATGACGTTCGGGACCGAGAGGGGCTTCGGGCCGCGCGAGACGTTGATCCGCACCTGGGTTCCCTCGACAACGACGGTTCCAGCGCTCGGCGACTGAGCGGTCACCGTGCCTTCGTCCTTGTCGGAGTTGACCTCGACGACCTGCGCGTTGAGCCCGGCTTGTGTGAGCTCGGCAACAGCGTCCTCGACGCTCTGCCCGACGACACTTGGGATCGTCACCTCGGGCTTGCCCGACGAGATGTCGATGAGGATGACCGTCTCCTTGTCGACGCGGGTGCCTTCGGTCGGGTTCTGCGCGAAGACGACTCCCTCTTCGACGTCCGAGTTCGATACCCGCCGCACGCGTGGAACGAGGTCCTTCTCGGTGATCAGGTTCACGGCTTGCGCCTGCTGGAGGCCGACGACGTAGGGGACAGCGACCGTCTCGGCGTCCTTCAGCTGGCTCTGGATCGAGTCGTAGAGGAACCAGCCGCCCACGAGCAGCGCGAGCAGCGCGCCGATTCCGAGCAGCCACGGCCAGATCGGCCGGCTGCGCGAGGGAGGTTCGTACTGCGGCGGCGGCCCACGTCGCGCTACGTGCGTCACCGCCGTTGCCTCGGCGGCTCGTTCGCCTGACAAGACCATCGTGGCCGCGTCCGCGGTCTCGGCCGCCACTCGGCCGCCGCGCGCCACCGTCTCGAGGTCAGCATCCATTGCAGCGGCGGACTGATAGCGGTCGGCGGGTTCCTTGGCCAGTGCCCGCCCGACGACCAGATCGAGATCGTCCGGCACGTCCGGTCGAAGCTCGGACGGCGTTGGCGGGATCTCTCCCAGGTGCTTCATGGCGATCTCGACCGGGCTATCGCCCGTGAACGGCACTTCTCCGGTCAAGAGCTCGAAGAGCACAATGCCCGTGGAGTAGAGATCCGAGGTCTGGTCGACCGGTGCACCGCGCGCCTGCTCGGGTGACAGGTACTGCGCCGTGCCGATGATCGCCCCTTCCTCGGTCATCTGGCTTACCCCCGCGCGTGCGATGCCGAAGTCGGTCACCTTGATGACGCCCTCGGGGTCGACGATGACGTTGTGGGGCTTGATGTCTCGGTGGATGACCCCGTTGCGATGCGCATAGCGCAGCCCGGCGAGAATCTGGCGCGTGTAGGCGATCGCGACCGGGACGGGGCAGGGGCCGCGCGAGCGGATCAGCTCCTTGAGCGTCCTTCCTTCGACGTACTCCATGACGATGAAGTACGAGCCGTCGGCCTCCCCGCGGTCGAAGATCGAGACGATATTCGGATGCGAGAGCCCGGCCGCGTGCGTTGCTTCGCGGCGGAACCTCTCGACGAACTGCTCGTCGTTCGCGTAGCGGGCGTGCAGCATCTTGATGGCGACGCGCCGGCCGAGCTCCTGGTCCTCCGCGAGGTAGACGTCGGCCATGCCGCCGCCACCGAGCTTCCGCGAGATGCGGTAGCGCCCTGCGAAGAGCGTTCCGGAGAGAGTGTCTTGAGTCGCCATGCGTTCTAGAGGTTAGGGATTCTCCGTGTCCTGCAGGATTGCCTGCATGACGGCTCGGGCGATCGGTGCCGCCGTCCCGCCGCCGGTACCGCTCTGGTTCTGGAGAACGACGGCGATTGCGAGCTCGGGTGGGCTCTCGTCGTCGGCGCCGGCGAACGCGATGAACCAGGTCGTGTTCGCGCCGGGAACGCCGGTCTCTCCGGTTCCCGTCTTGCCGCCGACGGAGTACCCGGGGATCTGCGCGGCGGTTCCCGTGCCCCGTTCGACGGCGAGTCGCATCATCGCTGCGACGGAGTCAGCCGTCTTCTCGCTCACAGCGCGCCGGATCAGGTGCGGGCGCACCCGCTCGATCACCTTGCCCCCCGGAGCGACGATCCGATCGACGACGTGTGGCTCCATGAGCTTTCCGCCGAACCCGATCGCGCCTGCGACCATCGCCATCTGTAGCGGCGTTACGAGCATTCGCTCCTGGCCGAACGCCATGCGGCCAGCGTCGACGTCTGAGTCGATACGCGGGTAGTAGAGCTGCCCGTTGCGATAGAGCCCACTTGGCAGGCGTTCGTCGAGGGGGGTTTCGAGCGGCGGCCGCTCGTAGAAGCCGAACTGCTTGGCGGTGTCGAGGATCTGCCTCGCGCCCAGCTTCAGGCCGATCTTGCAGAAGACGGAGTTCACGGAGTTCGCGAGCGCGTTCGTGAGGTCGATCGAGCCGTACGGCCGCGTCGTGTCGAAGTTGTTGACCCGCTTTCCGTAGACGGTGCAGTAGCCGGGGTCGACGAAGGGCGCCTCCGGGCCGTATTTTCCGGACTCGAGCGCGGCCGACGCGGTGATGACCTTGAACGTCGAGCCCGGAACGTAGAGTCCGGCGCTTGCGCGGTTGAGAAGCGGCGCAGCCGGTGTGCAGTCGGCCGTGACCCGCGAGATCGCCTCGTAGCTCTCCTCGACGAGATTCGGGTCGAAGCCAGGCGTGGACGCCATCACCATGACCTTCCCGCTCCGGGGATCGAGCGCCACGACCGCACCGCAGGTCGTTCCGAGCTCGTCGAGCGCGACCGCCTGTGCGTCGAGGTCGAGGTTCGTCACGACGTTGTTGCCCTGCACCGGCCGTCCGCGCAGTTCGTCGAGCGCCTTGTCCACGAGCGTCGAGAGGTTCGCGTTCGACGCCGTGAGGTAGTCGTTGAGCGACCGCTCGAGCCCCGTCCGCGAGCGCCCGACGGTCGAGTACCCGACGACGTGCGCTGCCAGCGGGCCGTACGGATACCGGCGAAAGAAGAGAGTCTTGCCGTCGATCTCGCGCTCGACGTTCCGAGCGAGGCGCTTGCGCGGCTCGAACGCGAAGAACAGCCCCCGGTCGATCGCGAACTCGGCGACGCGCTTGATCGCGTTGTCCTGGCGGTCGGCGAGACTCGCCGCCGCCCAGGTCTGCCAGTAGGTCGTCATCACGACCAGCGCGCCGATGAGCGCGAGCGCGATGAACGTGAGCTTGCCGATCCGCGCGTTCATCGCGGTGCGTTCGCTCGGTTCGAGATGAGCAAGAGACCCGCGAGCAGAAGGAAGTTGGCGACAATGCTCGTCCCTCCGTAGGACACGAACGGAAGCGTGATGCCTGTCAGCGGCACGACCCGTAGGACGCCGCCGACGATGATGAAGGTCTGCAGGGCGAAACCAAAGGTGAGCCCGGCTGCCGTGAGCTTTGAGAACCCGTCCTGCGCTTGAAGCGACACGCGCATCCCACGGACGACGAAGAGCATGTAGACGAGTAGAAGCGCAGCCGCACCGATGAGACCGAGCTCCTGTGCGATGGCCGAGTAGATGAAGTCCGTGCGAAGGTAGGGAATGAGCTGCGTTCCGTCGGTGGACGTAAAGGTGCCCTCACCGAGCCCCGTTCCGCCGAACCCGCCGTTGGCGATGGAGTAGAGGCTCTTGACGAGCTGATACGAGGCACAGTCCTGACGGAACTCGAGCTCGCCGTTCAGCGCGCAGTACACGCGCTCGTCGGTCCATGGGTTGAGCCAGATGGTGACGCGATCCCGGACGTGCTGGAGCGCGCTGTAGAGAACGACCGCGCCACCCGCGAAGAGAGCGATCCCGGCTGCGACGTAGAGCGCGCGCCCGGTTGCGACGTACAGCATCGCGAGGAAGATCCCGAAGTTGAGGAGCGCGCTGCCGAGGTCGTTCGTCTGGACGATGACGAGCATCGCCGCGCCCCAGATCACGAACAGCGGCCCGAAGTCCTTGAGTCGACCTTGCGCCAGCACCTCGCGCTTCTCGCGCAAGTAGCCGGCGAGGAAGATGATCAAGAAGATCTTCGCGAGCTCGCCCGGTTGGAACTGGAGTGGTCCGATGTCCACCCAGAGCCGCACCCCGTTCACTCGCTCGCCGATCCCCGGGATGGAGGGAAGGAGCAGTAGCGCCACTGCGGTGACGCCGAAGATGTAGCGGTACGACTCGAGGATGCGGTAGTCGTGCCGAAGCCAGATGAGTGCGCCGGCGAGCACGGCGACGCCGACCGCGACCCACACCGCCTGGCGCCCCCCGTCGTCCGAATCGAGGCGGTAGATCGAAGCGAGGCCGAACGCAGTGAGGACCGCCGTCAGCGGCAGGAGCGCGCCGTCTGCGTACGGAACGGTGCGCCGAACCACGACGTGAGCGACGACGTACAGGCCAAGGAAGAGGGCGCCCCAGGTGACCGCGCTCGCCGCAATCTCGGCGTCGCGCGCGATCGTTACGCTCGCGAGCGCGACACTCGCTATCAGCCCTGCGACCACGAGTCCGAAGAGCTCGCGGTTGCGTGCGCTCACTTGCTGATTCCCAAGTAGAGAACGAGCCCAGCGATCACGAGAACGGCCACGACGAAAGCGAGCGCGGCGAGACGCCCTCCCGAGCCCGCGCCGTGGCGGCTCAGCGATGTCGGGGAGGCCTCCTGCGCCTGTTCCTGCTCTTGTTCATGCTCTTGCTGCACCGGGTCGTCCGCGACCTGCTCGGGGACGATGGCAGCCGGCTCGTGCGCTGGGGGCTCACCTTCGGCGAGCTCGAAGAGCACGACCGTGATGTTGTCTTCGCCTCCCTGTTGGTTCGCCGCTGTGACGAGGGCCTCCGCCGCCACCGCCGGATCGCGCTCGGCTCGTTCCAGCGCCGCCGCGACGGCGCTGTCTGCAAGCATCGTCGGAAGCCCGTCAGAGCACAGCAGGTAGAGGTCGCCGGGCGCACCAGCGAAGCTGAGCACCTCGACGTCGACCGTCGCTTCGGTTCCGAGCGCTCTCGTGATGGCGGACCGCTGAGGATGTCGCTCGGCTTCCTCCGGTGTCAGGACGCCGCTCGAGACGAGCTCGGCTACGAGCGAATGGTCGGTCGTGAGCTGCCTGAGCGAGCCATCTCGCAGGAGGTATGCCCGCGAGTCGCCAACGTGCCCGATCGTGACGGTGCCGGAGTCGGTATCGACGAGCGCCGCCGTCACCGTAGTCCCCATCCCGGCAGTCGCTGGATCCGCGAGCGCGCGTCCCCAGATACGCCGGTTGGCCTCGACGATCATCGCGGTTACGCCCTGCTCACCCCTCGACTCGACCCCTGCCTCCTCGAGGGCGGCGGCGGCCAGTCGCGCCGCGACCTCGCCTGCGCGCGCACCTCCCATTCCGTCCGCCACGGCGAAGAGCGGCGGCTCGCAGATGAACGCGTCCTCGTTGCGAAGACGTCTCCTTCCTGTGTCGCTGACACCTGCCGCTCGCCCGATCCTCATTGCAGCTGAAGCTCCGTCTCACCGATGCGGACGATGTCGCCAGGCCTGAGTGCCTGCCCGCTCTTCACGCGCCCACCGTTGACGAAGGTTCCGTTGGTGGAGCCGAGATCGTCGATCCAGAGCCCGTCCGCACGCGGTTCGATCCGCGCGTGGCGGGCTGACACGAACTCGTCGCGTTCGAGCCTGATCCCGCTCGACGCATCGCGTCCGAACGTTGTGGCTGAAGTCACCTCTATGGTGCTTCCCTGCACGAGCTCCGGGCTCGTCACGACGAGAAAGTGGCCCGGGCGCACCCCGAGCTCGGCACGTAGCGCTGCGGCCTCCGCGGCGCCGAGGACGATGCTCTCCTGCGGGGTACCACCGATGCCCTTCGTCGCGGTGCGCACGACGAGCACGATGAAGCCGTAGAGCAGGACGAGGAAGGCGATCTTCAGAACCAGCAGCGTCTCGTCGGTTGCGAGCGCCTCGACGGTCACGATTCCGGCGAGCGTCCGAAGACGATCTCCGTCGAGCCCATCGTGATCCGGTCGCCGTCTCGGAGCCGTTGTCGGTCGACGCGCTTGCCGTTCACGAGGGTCCCGTTCGTCGAGCCGAGATCCACGACCCAGAACGTGGAGCCCTCCTGCCGAATCTCCGCGTGCTTGCGCGACATGTTGACATCGGAGATGCGCACACCCGCTTCTCGTGAGCGTCCCAGGACGACGCGTGGCTCAGTGACGAGGTGCTCTTTGCCGGCGACGGTCAGCGACACGACTTCACGCTCGGGCTCGGGTGGAGGCGGATCCACGACCGGAGGTACGGGTGCTCGGTAGATCATGGTCTGCGCCGGTTGCTCGACCGGGAGCTCGGGAGGAGGCGGCGGCTCGTCCGAGGCCTCGTCGGCGACGAGACGCGTGGCGATCCCGAACTCCCCGACGGCGAGGTCGTCGTCCGTGGTGACGAGCACTACCGGAGCGCCGAGGAGAGCGTAGCGCTCGCGCCGGGCATGCTCGGCGAGATACTCCCGGAGCTCGCCGACGAGCGACCCCTCGTGGCCGGCGAACTGCTTGCGGTCGTTGGGCGAGAGGTAGATGGTGTACTCGTTGGGAACGTAGACTCGTGAGACGGACACGTTGCGGTGGTCGTCCATCTCCTTGACGAGCTTTCGCGCGAGCTCGATCGGCTGGACGCTCGTTCGGAACGCGCGCCCGAAGACCCCCTCGAACAGGCCCTCGATCTTGGATTCGAGTGTGCGTAGCACAGGCATTCCGACGGGTACCCGCGCCGAGTGTAGTGGTCGCTTCGGTGCCTACCGTGTCGTTGCCGGATTCAGTTGCCGCGACGTAACCCGGCTGCTAACGGCGGCCGCGATCGCCCACACGAGAGCGAGCACGAACGCGCTCGCAACACCAGTGCCCGCCGCGATTCCGGCTGCGGTGAGCGCGACCCCGATTGCAGCCACGCCGTACGGCGACCGGCGTCGAGCCCACGGGAGGATCGCCGCCGCTACCGCCGCCATCGCGACGGCGCCCAGGGCGATGGGGTAGGCGCTCACCGCGCCCCATACGGTGAGCGCGGTGTCGATGACGGGTTCGAGCGGTCCGATGCCGAGTGCCTCGGCCGGACGGTTCACGATCGGAAGCTTCTCGCCGGTGACGCCGGCGACGAGGAGAGCTGCGAGCACTGCGAGTCCCGCCTGCGCAGCTCGTCTCACGACACCACGGGCGGGCTGGACGGCGAGAGGGACGAGCGCGAGCAGGCCCATGCCGGCCAGCAGCGGCCCGCTTACGAACAGCAGTCCCCACCGAGCGTCACGCCATGAGAGCGCGAGCCACGCGAGAGCGAGCGCTCCGTAGAGGAGGGCCGCGCTTTCCGCGTAGTTCCCCAGCGGGAGGACCGGCGCTGCAAGCGCGACCGCAAGTCCAAGCCGCGGATCGAGCCAGGTCGCGAGGCCGGCGCCGAGCGCAATCGCGACGACGAGCACCGGCGGCCAGAACGGCATGAGCGTTGCACCGATTACCGCAGCAGCGACAGCGAGGGCGATCGGAGCGACCCGTCGCGCCAAGATGTTCGCCGGAGCGTCGACGGACGGCGTCGACTTCTCGTGTGGCGTGCGAGCCTCCCGAGCCTCCCGAGCGGGAGACGCGCGAAGTGAGTTTCGGAGCTGGGTTGCAAGCTCCGAAGCGCGCGGCCTCGCTTCGGGATCCGTGTCGAGCGCTCCGTCCACAGCGGCGATGAGCCTGCGCGGGAGGTGCTTTCGCTCCGTCACCAGGGGAGGTGCGCCTGCCTGGATGGCCCGAGCGACTTCCTGGAGCGGGAGCCCCCAGAACGGGTGTCGCTCGGCAAGTGACTCCCAGAGCAGGACACCGACGGACCACACGTCGCTCTCGGGCGTCGCGTCCCCGCCCGCGAGTCGTTCGGGCGCGATGTACGCGAGCGTTCCCGGGACGTCTCCAACAGCGGTGAGCGTGTCCGCGCCGTCGAACTGCGCGAGGCCGAAGTCGAGGAGCCGTACCGCTATCTCGTCGCGATCCTCGAGGAGGATGTTCGACGGCTTCACATCTCGATGCACGATCCCGGCTCGATGGGCGTGTGCGAGCGCGTCGAGCACCTGCGCCGCGACCTCGACTGCATCGGCGTCCGTCAGGGCACCTGCGCGTAACGCCTCTCGAACCGTGCGTCCGGGTACGTACTCGTACGCGATGTAGACATGGCTGGCGTCGTGCCCCACGTCATACGCCCTCACGCAGCGGTCGTGCCGGAGTCGGCGTGCGGCAAGGGCCTCGCGCTCGGCGCGGGCGGCCGCCTTTCCCTCCCGGGGGATGATCTTGAGTGCGACGTCCAACCCGTTGCGCTCGTCGCGCGCGAGCCAGACGGAACCCGAGCCGCCGCTGCCGAGCGGGCGCATCGGTCGGTAGCGGCCGAGAACGAGTTCCTGGGTGGATGGGGCGATCGCGACGGACGACACCGGTAACGCCACTCTTAGCCACCGTCACGTGAACTCCTTGCACCGTCGTACGCGGCGCGCTCCGTTGCCTCGTTTAGAGTGACGAGGCGGCCTATGAGCACGCGTGACGACGACATCCTCGATTTCGACTTCTTCGACGAGGAAGACCCACCGTCGTGGGAGGAGCCCGCGGAGCGGGGGCCTGGTCCGCCGCGCGATCGCGGTCCCCGCCGCCGCGGCCCACGCTTCCGCGCTCCGGGCAACGCCACACCGCTGCTTCGGCTCATCGCACTCATCGCGCTCGCGATCCTCATCGTCGTGCTGCTGGTCGTCTGGGTCGAAGGCTGCGCCACCGACGCAAAGCGCGATCGCTACGCGAACTACCTCACGGAGATAGGCACGATCGGCAATGCATCTGCTCGACTCGGCCAGTCCCTGAACACGCTGCTCATCACCCCCGGCCTGAACCAGGAGGACCTCGACGCGAAGCTCGGCGGGTTCGTGCAGACGGCGGAGAACGAGGTTCAGAAGGCCGAGGACCTCGATCCGCCGGGTCCGATGGTCGGTCCCAACGAGGGTGCGGTCGAGGCGCTCCAGTACCGCGTCAACGGGCTCAAGGGACTCCAAGCAACGCTCGCGCAGACGACCGACGAGACCGACGCCAGCGTGGCCGGCGAGAGCCTTGCGCTCCAGACCCGGCGGCTGCTGGCGAGCGACATCATCTGGACGGACTCGTTCCAGGCGCCTGCCGAGGCCGTGCTGGAAGACCAGGGAATCGAGGGGCTCGACGTCCCATCCTCGGAGTTCGTCACCTCGGACGACCTCATCAATCCGAGCTCGCTCGCGGCGATCTGGCAGCGGATCAAGGGGGCATCGACTGGCGGGACGCCGACGGGTCTTCACGGCAGCGGAATCGCCTATGTGAAGGCGCTCCCGAGCGGCCAGCTGCTCTCGACGACCACGGAGACGACGATCAAGGTGACGGACGAGCTCGCGTTCGAGGTCGGAGTCGAGGACACGGGCGAGAGTCAGGAAGTCCGTATCAAGATCACGCTCACGATCCCGAAGCAACCCGACCCGATCGTGAAGACAGCAGTCATCGCGATCATCGACCCGGGCGAGACGAAGGCCGTGGTCTTGACGGTCGGCGCTCTCGTACCATTCGGTGAGCAGATCTCCGTGAAAGTCGACGTCGATCCCGTAGCGGGTGAGACGAACACGGCCAACAACACGGCCGAGTATCCGGTCATCTTTACGTTGTGACCACCTCACTCGTGGTGGCGATAGCGGCCTGCGCGGCGGCGGTGCTGGCCCTCGCCCTCAGCGTCGTCCTCTGGCGCCAGATCTCGAGGATCCAGAGCACTCAGTCCGTCGTGCTCGGGAGCGATCGTCGGGACCTGCTCGACTTCGCCGTCTCCCTACAGGGTCGGATCGACGACGTTCACCGCGCTCTCGACGAGGTCGCAGCGGGGCTCTCGAGAGTAGACCGGCGCGTCGACGGCTCGGTGACGAACACCGCAGTCGTCCGCTATGACGCCTACGAGGGGACGGGCGGCCAGCAATCGGCGTCGCTTGCACTACTCGACGCCACGCGTACCGGCACCGTCGTCACGGCTATTCAAGGGCGGGACTACGCGCGCATCTACGTCAAGGATCTCGACCGCGGACGCTCATCGGTCGCGCTCTCACCCGAGGAGCAAGAGGCAGTCGAGCGCGCAATGTCTCGCTAGAACCTCCCTTTCTTTGCGCGGCGCACGGCTCCGGCGCAGCCGGCCTCCGGCCTCACAACGCGCTGCATGATCAGCGCCGCACCCGCTAGATCCGGCGAGCGGCACCTCGATCTGAACGAGCTTCGCGCTACGCGGCTGCGACGGCCGGGCCGAGGCCCGGCAAGTAGCCCCGCCAGACTTCCGGCACATGCTCCGCTGCGAGACGAATGAAGAGCACAGGTGTCGGGGGGCGTGGTGTCGTGTGCAGCGTCATGCTCGTCTCCTCCAGGAGCCGGTCGCCCTTTCGGTGATTACAGGGAGCGCACGACGTGACCACGTTCTCCCACACCGACGTGCCCCCCCTCGATCTCGGGACGACGTGATCGAGCGTGAGCCGACTCCCCCCCGATCCGCAGTACGCGCACTGCCAGCCGTCGCGTGCGAAGAGCACACGACGTGAGATCCGCCGGGTAACGCCTCGCGGGACACGGACATACGTCACTAGTCGAATGACGTGCGGCCGCCGGAATTGCGCGCACGCAGATCGGATCGGGCGCTCGTGGCTCTCGATGATCTCGGCCTTGCCCTTCCAGACCAGCACGTGCGCACGGCGAAGCGAACAGACGTTCAAGGGCTCGTAACTCGCGTTTAGAACGAGGACGCGCTCCACGGCGCGCGCAGCGTAGCACCCGATTTCGCCTTTTCTGTGTCTGTACGGAGGCAGGTGAATGCGTGATACGCGTGATTAGTGCATAATACGCTGCATGGCAACTGTGGCCATCGTCAGCGCATCGGGGTACACGGGTCAGGAGACGCTCGACCGCGTGCTCACGCATCCTGCGCTCGAGCTCTACGCGCTCGGATCCGACTCGCTCGCGGGTCAGGCCGCCCATGCGCTGGACCCCCGCCTCGCGCGCAACGGGTGGAGTCGAATCCCTCGCTTCATCACGAACGATGCGGCTTTGTCATGCGGCGCCGACGTGACGTTCGTCTGTCTCCCGCACGAGGAGGCCGCGCGGCTCGAGCCACCTTCGCGCGGGATCGTCGTCGATCTCTCAGGAGCGCATCGCTTTGCCGACGCGGAGGTCTATTCGGCGTGGTACGGCTTCGAGCACCCTGCGCCGAGCGGTCTCGAGAGCTGGTCGTACGGACTGCCCGAGGTGAGCCCGCCGACCGGGCGTCTCATCGCCAATCCGGGTTGCTATGCGACCGCTGCACTTCTGGCGCTCGCCCCCCTTGCGGATGAGATCCAGCGTGATGGAGTCTTCGTGGACGCCAAGTCCGGCATGACGGGCGCAGGCCGCTCGCTTGCAGCTTCCTCTCACGCGGGGGTCGTGCTCGAGAACGTGACTCCCTACCGCGTGGGTAGCCACCAGCACGCTCCGGAGATCGCGTCTCTCCTCGGCTTCCCCGTCACGTTCGTCCCACATCTCCTTCCGGTGCGCCGCGGCCTGCTCGCGACGTGCTTCGTGAGATCGCTCGGTGCCGACCTGCGCGCGGTACTCGAGAATCACTATGCGACGAGCCATGTCGTGACGGTGCTCCCCGAGGGTGTCGTCCCGGACCTGGCTCGAGTTCAGCAGACCGACGGTGCCGAGATCGGTGTCTTCGAGGATCGGCTCACGGGTGGCGTGATCGTGATCTGTGCGCTCGACAACCTCGGCAAGGGAGCCGCCGGCCAGGCGGTGCAGAACGTCAACCTCCTGTTCGGGCTCGACGAGACCATGGGGCTGCGGCTCTCCGGAGTGCTGGTCTAAGTCATGTCCGTCACCGCGGCGAAGGGGTTCGAAGCCAGCGGCGTCCATGCAGGCATTCGGCGTTCGGGGCCCGATCTCGCGCTCGTGCGCTCTGTTGGCCCCGCAGTGGGGGCGGCCGTCTGGACGACGAACCGCGTTCTCGCAGCGCCGGTGGTCGTCTCGCAGCGGCACCTCGCGGCCGCGGAGCCGCAGGCCGTCGTCGTCAATTCCGGCTCCGCGAACGCAGCGACTGGCGCAGCGGGCATCGCCGACGCGGAGCGCACCGCAGAGGAGGTGGCACAGGCTCTCGGCCTCCAGGCTGAGCAGATCGTGGTTCTTTCGACGGGTGTGATCGGTGTACCGCTTCCGATCGAGAGGGTCGTCAGCGGTGTTCGAGACGCTGCGGCGTCGCTCAGCACCGATGGCGGCGACGCTGCTGCCGCTGCGATTCTCACGACCGACCGCGGGCCGAAGCAGGCGTCGGTGCTCGCGGACGGGTTCGTCGTCGGAGCAATGGCAAAGGGGGCCGGAATGATCCATCCGCGCCTCGCGACGATGCTCGCCGTCATCACGACGGACTACCCGCTCGCTCCCGGAGAGGCCATCGAGTTCCTCCGCCCTGCAGTGGACGAGAGCTTCAACCGCATCTCGGTCGACGGCGAGTGCTCGACCAACGATGCGGTCGTGCTTCTCGCCAACGGTGCGAGCAACGTCGCCCGGAGCACCAGCCGAGACGAGGAGTTCGGTGCGGCTCTGTGGGACGTGTGCTCGGCGCTCGCTCGCGAGATCGTCGAGGACGGCGAAGGAGCAACCGTCCTCCTCGAGATCCACGTGTCCGGCGCCGCCACGGACGACGAGGCGGTTGCCGTGGCACGTCGGATCGCGACCTCGCCCCTCGTCAAGACGGCCGCGTTCGGGCACGACCCCAACTGGGGCCGGGTGCTCGCCGCAGCCGGCTCCGCTCCATGGAACGGCGGCTTCGCACGCGTCGATGTCGATCGCGTCTCGATGACGTTCGACGGCATTGAAGTCTTCGAGCGTGGCACGCGCACCGGAGCGCTTCCGAGTCTCGCGGGTGCTGGAGTGTCCATCGGGCTCGATCTCGGGCTGGGCTCGGGGAAGGCCTCTTATCTGGCCTCCGATCTGACGTACGACTACGTTCGGTTGAACGCGGAGTACACGACGTGACCCGCATCGTTCTCAAACTCGGAGGACGCGTCGCGACCGCCGCTGCCCGGTACGCGGTCGAGCTTCACGACGCCGGGAACGAGGTGATCGTGGTCCACGGCGCGGGGCCACAGATCACGGCTGAGTTGCGCGCGCAAGGGATTTCGGTCAGATTCAGCGCAGGTCGTCGCGTCACAGATCCAGCGACTCTCGCCATCGTGCGAGCGTCGTTGGTAGCCGTCGGGGCCGAGGTGTCCGCCGCACTCGGTCCCGCGGCAATACCTCTCGTTGGAGACGAGATCGGACTTCGCGCCCGCCCGCTTCCCGAGCTCGGCCTTGTCGGCGAGCCCCTGCCGAGCCGGCCGCTCGCCGTTGAGCGTGCGCTCGCCGAGCGCAGAATCCCAGTCGTCACCCCAATCGCCGTCGGCCCGCTGAACGTCAACGCCGACGAGGCGGCAGCGGCCCTCGCGGCCGGGCTCGAGGCCGACCGCATCATGTTCGTGTCCGACGTCGCCGGGGTCTATGTCGGGGGCGCCGTTGTTGACTGTCTGCACGCCGATCGCGCCGACGAGCTGCTCGGTTCCGGTGCATTCGACGGCGGCATCGTCCCGAAGCTCCTCGCAGCAGTTCGCGCGGCCCGTCTCGGTATTCGGACCGAGATCGGAGAGACGGCGGTCGTGGCGTGAGCGCTCCGAGTAACAGCCTGGTACAAGGTCTCGACCGGCTGCTGCCGACGTACGCGCGGGCCGATCTGACGATCGTTCGAGGCGAGGGAGCGCGGGTTTGGGACGCGGAGGGCCGCGAATATCTCGACTTCGGCGGCGGCATCGCGGTCGTCGCCCTCGGCCACTGTCACCCCGCGCCTCTCGCCGCCGCTCAGGAGCAGCTCGGGCGGTTGTGGCATGCCTCGAACCTCTATCGCACCGAGCCGGCCGAGGAGCTCGCGGGACGACTCTCCGAGCGCTTCGGCGGCGCGAAGGCGTTCTTCTGCAACTCGGGCGCCGAATCGATCGAGGCGGCCCTCAAGTACGCGCGCAAGGCCACCGGCAAGCCAGGCATCGTCGCGCTTGAAGGGAGCTTCCACGGCCGGACGCTGGGCGCGCTCTCCGTAACCGGTCAGCCGGAGAAGCGACAGGCGTTCGAGCCCCTCATCCCTAGTGTGCGGTTCGTGCCCCCAAACGACATCGAGGCGCTCGAGGCTGCGGTCGACGCCGACGTTGGGCTGATCCTGCTCGAGCCGATTCTCGGGGAGGGCGGCGTGATCCCGCTCGACCGCGACTTCGTCTCGGCCGCGGCGGCGCTCGCGCCGCTCCTCGGCTTCGACGAGATCCAGACGGGAGTCGGCCGCACCGGATCGTTCTTCGCGTTCGAGCAACTCGGCGTACGGCCCGATTTCGTGACGCTTGCCAAGGGACTCGCGAACGGGCTTCCGATAGGCGCGCTGCTCGTCGCCGACGAAGCCGACGGCGCGTTCTCCCCGGGAGATCACGGGTCGACGTTCGGCGGGAATCCCATCTCGTGTGCGGCGGCATGTGCGGTCGTCGACGCCATCGACGGGGATCTGCTCGACAGCATTCGCGTGCACGGCGCCGCTCTCGCCGAGGGCGTCGCCGCTCTGCCGGGTGTGCTGGAGGTTCGCGGTCGAGGTCTCCTCTTGGGGGCCGTCGTCGATCGACCCGCGAACGACGTGGTCGTGGCTTGCCGCGAGCGCGGGTTGCTCGTGCTCACCGCCGGCGCCGACGTCGTGCGCCTCGCGCCGCCACTCACCATAGGTCCAGAGGACGTCGAGGAGGCGCTAGCGATCCTGGCCTCCGCACTCGGTGCACGGAGCCCTCAGGCCAAGTGACAAAGTGTTACGTAGTCGGCATATCGTGCTAAGTTTACGCATACTATGAATCGCCGCGAGAGACAGAACGCGATTCTCGAGCTCGTGCGCGACCGTGCTTTCTCGACGCAGGCCGAGGTGGCTTCCGCGCTCAGGGAGGCGGGGTTCGACGTCGTGCAGACCACGGTCTCCCGCGATATCGCAGATCTCGGGCTCGTCAAGGTACGTGCACCGAGCGGGCGTCTCGTCTATGCGCCGCCCGGGACGACGGACGGGGATCGCATGCGCTCGCTCGCGGCCGCTATGCGCAGGTACGCCATCGGCGCGGAGGCCGCAGGCCCGCTCGTCGTCCTGACGACACCGTCCGGCTACGCAAACGCACTCGCGCAGGCCATCGACGAGGCTGCCCATCCGGGAGTCGCCGGCACCATCGCGGGCGACAACATGATCTTCGTGGCTGCTCGAGACGGGATCTCGGCAACGGTGCTTCGGGATGAGCTCTCCGGCCACTTGCTGCAAGGCGTGGCATGAGCAGGACGGCTGTTGTCGCATATTCCGGAGGGCTCGACACGTCGTGCATCCTCGCGTGGCTCAAGGAGGACTGGTACGGCTATGACGAGGTCGTCGCGGTCCTCGTCGACGTCGGGCAGGAGTTCGATCTCGAGGAGTCGGTCGTGCGCGCCAAGGCTGCAGGCGCCGACGACGTGCTGCTCGTCGATCGGAAGGACGCCTTCGCAGACGAGCAGTGCGCGCGGGCGATCCTTACGAACGCTCTCTACGAAGGGAAGTACCCACTCGTCTCGGCGCTCTCGCGCCCCGTCATCGCGGGAGCGGTCGCCGAGATTGCGCTCGAGCTAGGCGCCGAAGCGGTTGTTCACGGCTGTACGGGCAAGGGGAACGACCAGCTTCGCTTCGAGCTCGCGTTCAAGGCTCACTACCCGGGCGTGAAAGTGATCGCACCGTTGCGCGACAAGATCTGGACGCGGGACGAGGAGATCGAGTACGCGATTGCCAAGGGGATCCCCGTCGTCCAGACCGCGTCCTCGCCGTACTCGATCGACGAGAACCTCTTCGGTCGCGCCATCGAGGCCGGCGTGCTGGAGGATCCCTGGAACGCGCCGCCGGACGAGCCGTACGCGTTGACGTTCGATCCGTCGACGGCGCCCGCTCCGATCGAGGTGACCGTTGGCTTCGAACGCGGTCTTCCGGTGTCGATCGACGGCGAAGAACTCCCGCTCGCCGACCTGATTACGCGGGCCAACGGCTTGGCGGGCGCGTACGGCATCGGGCGGATCGACATGATCGAGAACCGAGCGGTCGGGATCAAGAGCCGCGAGGTGTACGAGGCGCCGGGAGCGATCATGCTCATCACGGCGCACTCTGCGCTCGAGGATGTCGTCCTGACGAAGGACGAAGGGCGGCTCAAGCGGCCGCTCGAGCAGCGCTGGACGGAGCTCGTCTACGAGGGCCGCTGGCACAGCCCGGCGCGCGAGGCGATCGACGCCTTCGTCGACTCGACGCAGGAGCTGATGACGGGAGAGGTTCGGCTCGAGCTTCGCCCGAACGTCGCCGTCGTCACGGGCCGGCGCTCTCCGCACATGATCTACGCGGCCGATCTCGCCTCGTACGGGACTGGAGAGACCTTCCCGCACGATGCGGCCGAGGGCTTCATCCGGATCTCCTCGCTCGAGACCGAGCTGCACGCGGCCCGCGTACGGGCCACCAGCCGGGCATAATCGCTCGCGTGGCCACGTGGGCGGGACGGGTCGAGGGGGCACTCGATCGAGAGGTCTGGGAGTTTCTCCGCGCCGACGATGCGGAGCTCCTGCCGTACGACTGCGAGGCGACCGCGGAGCATGCGAGGCGCCTGGCCGCCGCAGGGATCCTTACGGCCGAGGAGCTCGACGAGGTCGAGGCCCGTCTGGCGGAGATCGCGCAGGATACTTCCGGCTACCTCGACTCCGACGAGGACGTTCACTCCGCGATCGAGCGCCTGCTGGGAGACGTCGGTCGCAAGATCCACGCCGGCCGGTCGCGGAACGACCAGGTTGCCGCGGCGTTCCGCCTGTACGTGCTCGACGCGTGCGCGGAGGCGCGCGAGGCGATCGATGCGCTGGCGCTGGTCGTCCTCTCTTTCGCCGAGTCCGAGGCAGAGACCGTCATGCCCGGCTATACACACATGCAGCGCGCGCAGCCGGTCACGCTCGGCCATCACCTGCTCGCCTGGGTGGAGATGCTCGACCGCGACCGGACGCGTTTCGCGGCAGCCGCGGAAGCCGCTGCGGAGAGCCCTCTGGGCGCGGGCGCGCTCGCCGGCTCCACCCTTGAGCTACCGCCGCCGCCTCGTCAAATGCGCAATTCGATCGATGCCGTTGCCGATCGGGACTTCGCTCTCGACTACCTCTACGCGGCTGCCGTGCTCTTCACGCATCTTTCGCGGATCGGCGAGGAGATCGTCATCTGGGCAACGTCCGAGTTCGGGTTCGTTCGTCTTCCCGAGTCAGCTGCGACCGGCTCGTCGATGATGCCCCAGAAGCTCAATCCCGACGTCGCCGAGCTCGCCCGCGGCAAGGCCGGCACGGCAATCGGGAGGCTGACCGGCTTGCTCGCCACCGTGAAGGGGCTCCCGCTCGCGTACGACCGCGACCTTCAGGAGGACAAGACGCCGGCGTTCGCAACCCGGCGGGACACGAGGCTTGCGCTCGAGGCGCTCACGATGCTCGTGAGTGGGCTCGAGGTGGATCGAGCGCGGCTCGCGAAGGCGGCGTCAGACCCACTCCTTCTCGCTACCGACGCGGCCGAGGCGCTCGTGAAGGAAGGGGTCCCGTTCCGCGACGCGCACGAGGAAGTCGCCTCGAGTGTTCGAGAGGGGACGTTTAAGCGCCCGCGCAAGGGCTCGCGACGACCGGCACCCGGTCCCGGTGGCATTCGTGACGCGCTCGACGAAGCGCGCCACCGC